>NZ_MKTO01000009.1:0-379842 GCF_001897665.1 Legionella sp. 39-23
CATTTAGCAACCCTGCTCCTCTTAAGGGCAGCAAGGTTAGCTAGCAGGCGTAATAAAATCAATAGGTTGGGGCGTTTTTTGCCGCAAATCTACGATCGATTGGAATCAATATCTGATCCGAGTATCACAACATATAAAACAGCAGTAGCAACAGATGCCGATGATGTAGGCACGGAAGAAAAAAGGAGCTCTGGGTTAGCTAATACCTAGGACCATAATGAACTTGAAGCAATAATCCATTTCACGGGAACTCGGGATCGCGCATTGCCTCTTGCTTAATAATTTATCGCCAGTTTTAACTTGAGTAGCACATATGGGATCAGGCCTTGAATTATGAATCAACTTTTAATTGAAAATTCACAATTCAAGGCCTGACCCTCTAAGTCTATAAACCGAGTTATTTTAAACCACCTTGTTCCATAGCTTCTGGAATTAATTTAGCCCAAAGAGAACTATGGCAATAATGATTGCTCAAGAGAGTTCGGGAATAATGAAATGACCGTCAACTAAAGAGAAGTTAGGGCTAAAAATTGAATGATGAGATCTGGTAATTGCATGAAAAATAAAAAAATATTAGTATCCTAACTAAAGAAAGTTACCTAAGATCTCTAATAAAGGATAAGCAGTGCCACAATACCCTATTTCTCCTGAAGTATATGAACAGTCTATTCCACAAATTGTAACTACCAAAACTATTGTTTTGGATTTTTTGGAAAAGGCTGATATTCCTGAAGAATCAACTATCATGGATGTCTGTTGTGGTACTGGTAGTTTAGCTGGTTTTCTTGGAAATCATTTACCAAGTTACCGCATTGTAGGGTTAGATAATGCAGAGAACATGATTGAGTTCGCTAAAGAGAAATATTCAAAGAACAATGTTTCTTTTCAGGTCGAGGATCTTACTTCATTTAATCCGTCCCTCAAAAATTCAGCAGATTTAATAATATGCTCCTGGGCTGTATCACATATTCCCATGGAGCAACAAAAAACTTTTACTAATAATCTTTATCAGTATCTTAAAAATGAAGGTCAATTAATTGTTCTCTTCCCAGTAATGGGTTCGACATTGTCTTCAGTAATTCAAAAAACTGTAAAATCAGAAAAATGGAATAATATATTTACTAAGTTAGATAACAAGCGGGTTACATTTACAGTCGATCAATATGATAAGATGTTAAGAGAGGTTAACTTTATGGATTGTAAGGTTGATCTTTGTTCTAAAGAAATAATTTTTAAAAATCAGAGTGAATTACGTTTTTTTATTATAACATCACTTGCACGTTACTTGCCTTATATACCAGAGCCTGAGCTACGTGAAGAATTTATTAATGATATAACAAATAATTATCAAGAGGCGATGCCTAATCTTTCTTACACTGTTACCATTTTATCAGCTGTTGCAAAACGTACTGCCCTTAATTTGCTGCTACAGAAAAGAGGCTCATTTAGCTCTGACTCCAACCACTGTCGAGAAGAAGATATAACTTCCTCCTTATATTCCAAGCTTAATTAAATTCATTGATTAGGGCGTCAAGGGTTGGTGTTGATTCAAAGTAATCCCATGCTCGTAACTGGCCTTCAGCTGAAAAGGAAATGTCCTCATTGGCGGCAGAACAATCGAGCAGCGTGATGCAACGCTGCGCGCACTACAATCATTCAATCAACATGAGCGCGTAAACCTTAAGGACTGATTTGCTCAATAAAATTTTAGATTAAATTACACAAGATAAATTCAACAGATCAAAGGGGAGTTTGATGAAAGAAAAAAGACAATACAAGAAGTATATTTTTGATTTTATTTTAGCGATTTACCAATGTATTAATCTACTTACTCAAGTTCACTCTTTTTTTCGAAAGGGCATAAGATCGGCAAAAAATAGAAAAGTAATCTACTATTTATTTTTTTTTCTATCTCTTGAACCTGGCAGTGCATCATACGCCCATGTTTCATTACTCCCTGAATTGGAAATTCAATTACAGTCTGATGCAAATACTGCAATTCCTTGTAATCAAGGACTGGGAAACTGTATGGTAACCATTGCACAAAACTCTTCTTGCTTGTCGCGGCCTGGTTCTATAACAATTACCAATACTTCAAGAGTAGTAGCACAAAATATTAGTACATTTTCTAATGACGCAAATTTCTTGACTTATGTGGTGCAAAATAATGGATGCCCGCCTCGCTTATATCCGGGAGCAAGTTGCACTATATCTTTTCACACCAATACTGGAGTAACCTTTTTAATACCCAATGTGGCCGTTAAAGGAAGTAATACCTCAGCAAGATTCTTTGATATGCAAGCCATTATTTGCAGTCCTCCGAGCGCATCAATTAGTGCATCTCCTTCCTCATTAGATATGACAACCGTTGGTCCGGAAAGTATACAAAACATCTATGTGATAAACAGTTCCTCCTCACCTGTCAATGCTGAAAATATAAAGGCTAATTTAAATGGAGCTGGCGGGGCTATCAGTGCGAGTTATGCTAATTGCAGCTTGGTTGCTCCGGGAAGTACTTGCACGATTACATTGACTGCACATAATGTATTACCTACCACTTCTATTGAAATACAAGGCAATAATACTAATTTAGTGTCTGTTAGCTTATCCGTTGTGTCGCCGACAGTTTCACTTTCTGTACCTTCAACGGCAATAATTCCTGTCAATGATCCAACAGGAGTTGACATTACTGTAGCTAATTTGACACCGAATACAATAACTAATGTAGGTGTGGATTTATCATCTACAGGATGGACCGGAGTTACAAGTACAACTTGTCCTGTGCTTGCAGGAAATGGAACGTGTACAGTAAAAATTACATCAAATACAGTACAGCCCTATTTGGCTCAAGGAGGAATAATTTTCACCGGCGATGGTCCAAATATATCAAACCCAATTGCCTTGGCTTTTTCCATCTATGGCTACTTGGTATTTTCTATTCCGGATAGCTCTACCGCTTATGTAGTAGATAATAATGATGCTTCTGGTTCACCTGTTGTTTGGAGTTCAGACGGAACTGGAGGTACTAATCCCGATTTTACGAGTATTTGGGGCGTAGCCGAAAACTCAACCAGTTTAGCCCCTTTTCCTAATGCAACAGAACCATCAGGGCAAACTGCTACTCAATACCCTGGACAGCAAAATTGTAACGGAGGTACTGATGGAGTGTGCAACTCACAAAATATTTTTATTTATTACAATAGCTTTAGTAGCAGTGCACCAGTTTCAACCAATTATTATGCAGCAGGTCTATGTCACCAAATCACTGCTGATAATAGTGGAACTGTATCTGAGGGCACTTGGTATTTGCCTGCAATTTGTCAATTAGGTCCGGATGAAGTAGGCAGGGGTTCAGGTTGCACTTCAAGTATGGAAAATATAGCAACCAATCTATTTTTACTGGGCTTTGTTTCTAATTTAGCAACCAATCAATTGTATTGGAGCTCAACGGAGGCTTCGAATGCTCCAATGAACGCTGCCTGGTATCAGGAGTTTCGGCCAGGGCCGGTTTCTGAACCTTTTCCTAACGTTAAATCTGGAGTATTTGCTGTTCGCTGTGTACGGGCTGTTAACTACTAATAGATGATTGTCGGGCCAAGGGCCTGAGGGATCGACTCATTTTTTTAAGGAGCATAAACATGCTCCTTAAAAATTAACTCCCAGTTAATATCGAGGTTTATTTTTTTTCTAATAATCTGACATCCGAGATAGAAGAAGGACAAGACACGTCGATGTTTATAAGAGTTTGCTTGAAAATCATAATGCAACTTTAATTGCTCTGCAGCGGCCCCGGTGAGCCAAGCGATGAGACCGGCTAAAGCAGCAAGCATTAGCCAAACAACATAACGTTCTTTTTTTTAGTGATGTTTTTATCGAAACTAAAACCAAACTGAGTAGACTTTGTGTCTCTAAAATTTTCTTCAATAACCATTCTTCGTTTATATTTAATACGTACAATATCAGGATTGTCCTTAACTTCTTTTAAGGAAGTAACAAGAAACCAAGGTTCTTTCCATGCAGCACTGTGTTTTTTAGAGTCTTTTCCTTGATCGCGTTTTTTCGTTTTGGTCATTTTATGACGTCCTTTAGGTGTTCCTTTATAAAGAACCCTGAACTTTCGGGAAGCGTGCGTGACTAAAGACAGAGTGTTTGTTTAGCCTATAGCCTCAATGATTTGTGACTTTACAGCAAATAAGCGTGGATTGATTATTTTCCCCAATTAACCTATTGATTTTATTACAACTGCTAGTTACCCTTGCTGCTCCCAAGTGGAGCATGGTTACTAAATGACACCAGCAAAAGACTTACCAATGGTCATTGAAAAATCGCAAGATGAGATTGAGCAAATTATTGCATCGGTGCACTCCTCAAACTTATCTGAGGGAACAAAACTTTTTGTCATTGGGTGTATTAACCTGGCTTCTTGGATTCCCAAGGCATTGGTCGAGCATAAAATCACTGTATCCAATCTAAAGCGTCTTATCTTTGGCAAAGGGGATAAGGCTACGAAACAACAAGACAACTCTCTAAAAAAAGAACAGAATAACACCGCTCCAGAAGAGCCCGTACCCAGCACATCAAATGATGAGAGCCATGAGCCAAAAGTTTCCAAAGGACATGGAAGACTACCACATACAGCCTACAACAATGCAGTCGAACACCATATTACTTTGGAGCAGCTAAGCGCAGGCCAACTTTGCCCATTTGACTGCGGTGGTAGGCTTTATCGCATTGCCCCTGTAATTATCGTTAACATCAAGGGACAGAATCTGGCATCGATTGATAAATACTGGGTTGAGAAGCTACGATGCGCTTTATGCAATGAGCTCTTTAGTGCCGATATTCCCACCCATGTCCACAAAGAAAAATATCATCCAAGTTTTAAAGCCATACTAGCCTTACAAAAGTACTACATGGCTATGCCATTTCATCGACAAGAATATTTTCAATCGCTCATTGGCTTTCCCATTCCATCCTCTACCCAATGGCAACTCATGGAAGAACTAGCCGGTTGTGCGTTATTGATATTCCCTGCATTAGAGGAAATGGCCGCCAATGGTTCTTTAATTCACAATGATGATACCGTTCTTAGAATCGTTGATGCGATTCGTCACAACAGATTAAATCCCGATAAGAAACGCAGAGGCATGTTCACAACGGGAATACTGGCCCACAATGGTAACCATAGAATTGCTCTGTTTTATAACAGCCAACGCCACTCTGGTGAAAACATGGAGCGATTGCTCCATAAACGCAATAGAAATAATGGTAAGGTCATCCAAATGTGTGATGCGCTAAGTCATAACATCCCAGAGACTCATGACACCATTGTGTGCAACTGCTAGTCCCATGGCTTTCGATTCCTTTTAAAATAGATGAGGAATCGAAACAACTTGGATATGATGAACAACAGCGTCTGGTCTACCACCAGAAGCACAGCTTGCCCGCAATGCTTGAGGCTAGAGAATACATGGAGCATCTTTTGTCGTCCAAACAAGTAGAGCCCAATGAATCCTTGGGCAAAGCTATCAAATACATGCTTAAGAATTGGGAAAAACTCATCCGTTTTTTAAAAATCCCAGGAGCTCCTATCCATAACAACGACATGGAGCGCGGTTTAAAAATCCCTATCAGAGGCCGAAATACCTGGTTGTTTTACAAAACCGGATACGGCGCTATGGAAGGAGGTGTACTCACCAGCATCATTTATACCTGTGAGTTATCCGGCATCAATCCCTTTGAATACCTGATTACACTCCAGGTTTATAAAAACCAAATTGTTAAAGAACCTAAAGCCTGGCTTCCCTGGAATTACGAAAACACTTTGGCTTTACTAGAATCAACACGAGCAGCATGAGAAACACTTAACCAGTCTTCAGGTAATCCCGCTTTGACTGGATGACCTTGTGCCAATAAAATCATTAACTCGCAGGCACGAAGGCTTACCGAAGGATTACTTCCAGTTGGCCACCAAGCGAGCTTACCTCGACTAAAACGCTTTTGACATAACCAAAATCCACTGGCATCATATACTAAGAGCTTTATCGACGTGTGCATACGATTGGTAAAGACAAATACAATTCCACTGAATGGATCATTGAATAGCTTTTGCTTGCACAACGCTTTTAAGCCATCGATACCCTTTCTAAAATCAACCGGTTCAATGGCCAATAATATCCGATGTTGAGAACTTATCTGAAGCATCGTTACCCCAAGAAATCCAGCATGAGCTTTGATACCATATTCATAGGTACTGCATTGATTTTTAGTGTACTTCCACAGGGACGAAGAAGTTCAAAAGTACAAAGATTACCTTTATTGGATAAAAACGCTGAGTCAGATGTCAAAGGCATTCTCTCTACCTCAACAAAGTGTAATTCATCATTAACTAATGGTAGTAATTTTTTCCTGATTTGGACTGGGCTGATGCCCAGATGAGTGCCGATTTTTGAAGGGGTATAATCACTTAATAGTTCTTTGACTTGCTCCCATAACGCATCAGGGATTTGTCCTCGCTTTGTTCGTGTCGCTCGCCAATGTCTAAATGCTTGTTTCACAGAGTCTAATTTATTGCTGCCATTTATCATAAAGTCGCCTCTTAAAATCATTGAGGTTATAGGCTAAACAATAGACCTGGCTCAGTCACGCAGACTTGCCGAAAACTCAGGGTATAACGGCATTGACTATGGATTTGGAAAAAAACAAAGCAAGTGATGTAAAAAAAACGAGAGGAAAAATAAGTCGAGAGAACCCTGAAGAAGAGCTTTAAAAGCTAATTAAAATATCTTCGCGGTAAATCAATACCTCGTCGATGCAATTTTAAAGTGTATATATTTTCACGGCAAAAAGAATAACGAACTAGATAAGCGATTAATACAGTGAGTGTTAGAGGTAAAATAAAATGATAATTTCTCATCATTTCACAAGTTAATATCACGGATGTAATCAATGCACCCGTAGTACTTCCTAACATTGCTGCCATACCGATTAAGGTAAACAAAACTGGGTCTACAACAAATGTTGGAACAAAGTAATTAATCATAAGAGCGAAAGCGCTTCCTAAAGTTGCTCCTATAAATAAGGAAGGTGAAAATATTCCTCCAGATGCACCTGAGCCCAGCGTCAAACAGGTTGCCAATAATTTAGTTACAACCAAAAATAGTAACAGCCATAGATTGAGGATCTGATTATTAAGGCAGTCTTGAATTGTTGCAAATCCTATTCCTTCAATATAGTAATGACCGAATAAATACATTGATAAATACATGAAAAAGCCAACAATTAGCATCCCAGTCATATGACGTAGAAACACATTTTTAAAGTGACTATTAAAAAAATCCTCGAAGTAATAAACGCTGCGAATGAGCAAAATTGAAATGATTCCTACAAGCATCCCAAAAGAAACAAATAAAAGTAGGTTAGATAACGTCAGGTTACTGTTTATTTGATTTACTAATGGAGTAGAAAAAATCGGTTTTACATCAATCAATAAATATTCAATGCAAAGAGCAAAAGATGTCGCAATAATAATGAGCGCTATGCTTAAAACTGAAATAGTCTCTAACATAAATTCACTGGCGAATACAATTCCAGCGAAGGGTGCATCAAATATTACAGCGGTACAAGCAGCTACGCCCGCTGCCATGAGTATTTTTCTTTGTTGTCTGGATAAATGAAGCAAATTACTGATGATGGAGCTTGATAAAGCGCCAATTTGAAAAACAGGACCTTCACGTCCTACTGAACCACCAGTACTTATCGTCAAAGCAGATGCTATTATCTTAGCCAAAGATACTGAAGGTTGAATTTTTCCATCTTGGCAAAATATAGCGTTTAAAATTTCTGGAACTCCAAGCCCACTCTGTCCAGGAGCAAATTTTTTGATAAGCCAAATAACCATGATGCTGCCAACTATAGGTACAAAAATAACTCCTATTCCCCATATGCTGGCTGATGTATGAAGATTTTCATTATAAATAAAACTGAAATGACCTAAAAAAGCGACATTATGGATAAGAGCGACTAAAGTACGAAATAATATTGCTCCTAATCCACCTAAAATACCCAAAATGATTGCAAACACGACCATTTTAATAGGATGTAATGATTCGTGTTGACTGTATTTTTTTATTTTTGATTTAATTGGTTTCAACTATGTTCCAAGTATGTTTCGCAATCATATATTCTTCATTTGTTGGGATGACGCTGACCCTAATTTTACTTTCATTATCACTAATAATAACCGAATTCATTTCATTAGCTTGATCATTAATTTTAATGCCCAACCAACTAAGTTGTTCGCAGATTTTTTTGCGGATAATTGCTGCATTTTCACCAATTCCTGCAGTAAATACCAATGCATCACATCCTTTGAGTGCGGTAGATAAAGAGCCCACTTCAAGTGCAGCTCGATAACAAAATAAATCAATGGCTTCTTGTGCATTGACATCAGAGTTTGCTAATAGCTCACGTACATCATTACTGATGCCGGAGACTCCTAGTAAACCGGATTCTTTATAAAGTAAATGTTCCATTTCTTTGGGAGAATATTTTTTTTCTTGGATCAGGTATAAAATAACGCCAGGATCGATGCGTCCGCAGCGAGTTCCCATCATCAATCCATCCAATGCGGTAAATCCCATCGAGGTGGCAACACTTTGGCATTGATACATAGCACACATACTCGCGCCATTACCTAAATGAGCCACTATGACGCGTTTATTTCCAGTCTCACCCATATGTTGTGTCATGACGGAGGCAATGTATTCATAAGAAATTCCATGAAACCCATAACGAAGTACCCCTTCATCAGTTAACTTTCTTGGAATAGCAAAAAGGGTTGCCAGTTTTTCTTGAGTACGATGAAATGTGGTATCAAAGCATGCGACTTGGGGCAATTTAGGGTAAATCGTTTTGATGATTCTGATGGCTTCCAGATTATGTGGTTGATGCAAGGGGGCTAATGGATTCAAACTAGTCATAGTTTTCATGGCTTCATCAGTCACTAATGTGGGATGAAAGAAATACATCCCTCCATGTACTACTCGATGTCCTACTGCTGTTAAAGTCATGGAATTGGATAGTTGCTCAAACCAGTCAAAAAATGATTTTAGTCCTGCTTCATGTCCTTGGGATACAATCTTCTGTTTGAAAATATGCGCATGGGTTGCATTAAGTATCGTTAAATAAGGCGACTCAAAAAGACCTTCAATCTCACCATGATAAAGCAAATTGAGTTTTTGCTGACAAGCAAACAGTGAAAATTTAATGCTCGAAGAGCCTGAATTAATCACTAAGATGACTTTATGCATTTAATTGTTCCTTATGACGCACATAAGCTAAAGCCAGTGCACAAGACGCTTTACGTGAGATATCATCACTTCCACGGCTGGTTAAAATAATAGGGATTTTTGCACCCATCACGATACCAGCAGCTTCCATGCCAGACAGATAAGTCATTTCTTTATAGAGCATATTGCCTGATTCAATATCAGGTACAATGATAATGTCAGCATCGCCAGCGACATTTGATCTAATCCCTTTTTCACGTGCGGCTTCAATAGAAATGGCATTATCAAATGCAAGTGGCCCATCTACAATGGCGCCCGTTATCTCATCTCGGTCAGCCATTTTACTTAATGCGGCAGCATCGAGGGTGGATTGCATTTTTTCATTGACCGTTTCAACAGCACAAACAATGGCAACTTTTGGGGTACCAAAACCTAAAGTCCGAAACAAATCAATTGCATTTTGAGTAATGTCCTTTTTTTCTTGTAAATTAGGTTGAATATTAAGTGCTGCATCAGAGAGAAATAAAGGTTTGGAATAATTAGGAGCCTCTACATAAAAGACATGACTCATCCTTCGTCCAGTAAGCAACCCAGTTTCTTTATGTACAACGGGCCCCATCAATTCATCGGTGTGGATTTTTCCCTTCATTAGAGCTTCTACTTTACATTCTCGTGCAAGCTGCACTGCAACCTCAGCAGCCTCCTGACTATGTTGGGTTGGAATAATTTCGTAGGCAGAAATATCCAGATTGGCTTCAATGGCAGCGGCCAGAATTTTATCTTTTGGACCAACCAGAATAGGGATGATGATGTTTTCTTTAGCTGCATCGATAGCCCCTTGTAAGGCGAGTTTATCGACTGGATGAACAACAGCGGTTTTAAGAGGGGCAAAGTGTTCTGTCAATTTAATTATATGTCTGTACCAAGCACCTTTAGGTTCCTTAAAAAGAACCTTCGGTAATTCAACCCGTTCTCTTTTTACTTTTAGTGTTGGGGCAATAACCGTGGCAATACCACTGATTACTGTTTTATCGTGTTGATTCACGCAGTTGCACTCCAAATCAACGATATGGTTTTTAGGATTTTTATCAGTCACGGTAACGATAACAGTGACCGCATCACCTGGTACCACGGGAGCAGTAAATTTAAGTGTTTGATCTAAATAAATGGTGCCAGGGCCTGGGAGCTCTGTACCAAGCACCGTTGATATGAGTGATGCGCCCCACATCCCTTGGGCGATGATCTTATGGAACATATCATCTTTGGCGTATTCAGCGTCCACATGGGCTGGATTTACGTCACCTGACATGATGGAAAAAAGTTCAATATCCTTTGGGGTGAGTGTGCGTTTAAGGTGCGCTGAATCACCGATTTTAAGTTCATCAAATGTTTTATTTTCGATAAAAGACATGTTTGTGCTCCTTATCCCATAATGGAGTAACCTGAGTCAACATAATAGACCTGTCCTGTCATATCCATAGAGGCATCACTTACTAGAAATGCTGCTAAGTTGCCGACATTTTTAATATCAACCAAACGGTGCAATGGGGATCGTTCTTCTTCTGCTTTAATGTATTCATAAAAATTAGGAATACCCGATGCGGCACGTGTTTGAATAGGTCCTGGAGAAATCGCGTTTACTCTTATATTAATAGGCCCTAATTCATAAGCCAGATATCTTACTGATGCTTCTAATGCTGCTTTGACTACACCCATTAAGTTATAATTGAGCACGACTTTCTGGCTGCCATAATAGCTCATAGTCAAGATACTACCACCGTTCTTCATCAAGGGTGCAGCGTATTTCGACAGTCGAATTAAGGAGTGACAGGAGATATCCATAGCCTCCAGGAATCCCTCTTTGGTGCATTCAACCAGTTTATCATCTAAGTCAGTTTTAGGAGCAAAAGCCATAGAGTGCAACATGAAATCCAGCTTCCCCCATTTTTTTTCAATCGCAGCAAATAATGCAATAATTTCTTCTTCTTGCTGTACATCACAAGGAAGAATAAGGGGGGATTTTAATTGTAAGGCCAGAGGACGAACGTAAGGTTCTGCTTTGGAATTAAGAAAAGTTATTGCTAATTCGGCATTGGCCAGACGAAATTGTTCTGCACATCCATAGGCAATACTATGCTCATTGGCGATTCCAGTCACTAGGCCTTGTTTATTATTCAGATCGATTATCATCATAATATCCTTTTATTCATTACGAATGCTTTTTCCAAATTCAAGCTTTAACAGGATCAAGAATCCGATAGGCAAGCAGTTTCACACGGTCACTCAAGAGTGCCCATATCAGTGCATATCCCCAAACAAACCCAGCCCAACCCCAACCAAGAGGTGGCATAAGAAATCCGTAGACTGCAATGAATGTTGCTATTATTTGGGTACCAATTACTGCAAACAGCAAAATCTTTGCGGGGCGTATAGACCAGAACGGGCCTCGTGTGCGGGTAAGAAAGATCGTCAGATGCCCAGCCACTGATAGCATTAAATACATCATCGGCTGAAGATGTTGGTGATCGAGATGGAAAACGCGGTCGCCCAGGTAAAACAGTCCAAACGATGCTATGGGGCCGATAGTGCCCAGAACTGTGGCAATTCCCAGCACTAGACGCATATTCCAAGCCTCTGGCTCATTTTTATAATGCACATTATCGTATGCAATCGATAAGATGGCGCCATCATTGAGTAAGGCCAGCATCACAATCATTACCGCAGTTATTGGATAAAAATTAAAGATTAGGATAGCCAATGTCATAAACAAGAGCACTCGCAAGGTCTCAGCAATACGATAGATCGCATAACTGTTCATGCGCTGGAAAATTTTCCGGCTCTCCTTAATTGCGTCTATTATGACTGAGAGACCTGGCGTCATTAACACAATCGATGCAGCTGCTCGTGCTGCATCTGTAGCACCTGAAACAGCAATACCGCAATCCGCTTTCTTTAGAGCAGGAGCATCGTTTACGCCATCACCAGTCATACCCACAATGTGACCGAGTTTTTGCAAAATCGTCATAATACGGAATTTATGTTCGGGGAACACTTGAGCAAAACCATCGGCATGTTCAATGGATTCTGATAATTTAACTGACACTTTTTCTTTAGGGGTATCAAAACCGCTGGCATCGAAAATATTGGTGTCCATGCCTAATTTCTTGGCAGTTTCCGCAGCAATTGCCAATTGATCGCCTGTTACCATCTTAACTTTCACACCCATCTGGTTTGCAGTCGCAATGGTTGTCTTGGCATCTTCTCGTGGTGGATCGAATAGAGGCAACACACCAAGAAATTGCCATTGTCCCTCTTTATCAGCTCGCGCCACACCCAAAGAACGAAAGCCTCGAGCTGCGAATTCATTGACTGCTTTATCTACTTCGGGTTCAACTTTTTTCGCATTAATTGACAATGCCAAGATTACCTGTGGAGCACCTTTAGTTACTTTAAATTCTTTCCCATCTGAGGACTTAACAGTGGTTTCAGTCCGTTTGTGTACTGGATCAAAGGGTTGAAAATGAAGAATCTGGTATTCTTTCAAGACTTCAACATTGTTAAGACCTGCAAGAACCGCCAGATCAATCGTGTCATTATCATCCGCACGTGAAGCAAGGGCCGCGTTGAGTATCAAGTTTTCAACTGTAATATTATTAACGCCAAATGGTTCACCTAAAGTGAGCTTATTTTGGGTAAGCGTTCCGGTTTTATCGGCACAGAGTACATCCACTCCAGCTAATTCCTCTACGGCGGCTAACCGCGTTACCACTGCTTCTTTTTTAGCGAGAAGACGTGCTCCGACTGCCATGGTCACAGACAACACTGTAGGCATTGCTACAGGAATTGCGGCAACAGTGAGCACCAAGGCAAATTGCAATGTAGTTAAAACTGGATCACCCCGATAAATTGCAACAGTAATGATTGTTCCTACTAGAACCAATGCAAAAGCAATCAAATAATTGCCAATTTTTAACACCGCGCGTTGGAAGTGACTGACGGTGTGTGCCTCCTCCACTAATTGTGCTGTCTTACCAAAATAGGTGTTCGTTCCAGTGGCATACACCAGTGCTTCGATTTCTCCTTGACGAATAATCGAGCCAGAAAATACAGCCTCGCCTGATTTGCGAGTGACGGGTAATGATTCTCCAGTGAGTGTGGACTGATCCACCTCTATAGGATCACCTTCTAACAAGCGTGCATCGGCAGGTATAATGTCGCCTAAACGCAGAAGAATCATATCGCCAGGAACCAGCTCACCTGCTGGTGTGTTGATCCACTTTCCATCACGTTTCACGCGTGCTTTGAGTGCTAATTTGGCCTTCAGCGCCGCAATGGCATTACCTGCTGCGTGTTCCTCCCAGAATCCAACCAAAGCGTTGGATATAAGCAAAATGAGAATGATGAAAAAATCTGGCCAATGTCGAACTACTCCTGATAGGATCACCGCAATTTCGATCATCCATGGGATAGGACCCCAAAAATAAGAAAGGAATTTCAGGATGGGATTTTCTTCTTTTTCTTCTATTTGATTCGGCCCATATTGGGCCAGCCGCTTTTGTGCTTCTTGATGATTTAAGCCGTCCTTAGATGTTTCTAATAGTCTCTCCACTTCTGGCAGAGGCAGAGTTTGTAAATCATCTTGCATATCAATTTTCGATCCCAGGGTTGATTTGGAATCTTTGGGGTGGCCTATACTGAGTTTCATAATGAGAACTCTCCCTTATTTGCTAGCTCAGGTTTAAAAAATCACTAACCAGACACATCCTTTATGCATCACTTTTGAAAAACATAGGTTCCTGGTGCATCACATATAACTTTATACCCTTTTTTTGAGTTTCCTAATGAAGGGGGTAACACTTTATTACCCGAATGACTGGCGAGCCAATCTTGCCATGCAGGCCACCAGGAACCATCATTATGTGATGCTGTTTCTTGCCAAAGCTCTGGAGAAATGTACTTCTCACCTTTTTTATGCGTCATGAGTTGATAGCTTCGCCCTGGATGACCTGGTTCATTTACAACCCCTGAATTATGGCCTCCATTTGTTAATACAAAGGTGATGTCAGTATCAGTAAAGAGGTGAATTTTGTATACGGATTTCCAGGGTGCAACGTGGTCTCTTAAGGCACTTACTGCAAAAACAGGACAGTCAATATCTTCTAAAGATAGTGCCATGCCATCAATGCTGTAATGTCCTTCAACCAGATCATTATTTAAAAATAATTTTCTCAAATATTCTGAATGCATGGTGTACGGTAAACGTGTGGTATCGTAATCCCAAGCCATAAGATCGTTAACCGGTCTTCTTTTTCCCAATTGATAATCAAGAACATTTTTAGACCAAATGAGATCTACAGATTGCAGCATACTGAATGTTCCTGCCATTTGCGATCCATCTAAATAGCCTTTCTCCGACATAATGTCTTCAAGATAAGCTATTTGACTTTCATCGATAAAAAGCATGAGTTCACCTGCATCCTTAAAATCGATTTGAGCTGCAAATAGGGTAATGGTCTTTAGTTGGTCTAGTTTTCTTTTTGCTAATAAAGTTGCTGCAAGCATTAACATCGTTCCACCAAGACAATATCCCACTGAATGAATTTTTTGTTTTGGTACAATATGATTGATGGTTTCGATAGCATCCAATACGCCGAGATTAATATAATCTTCCATACTCAAATTTCTATCTTTGCTATCGGGATTTCTCCAGGAAATGGTAAATACAGTATGCCCATGATCGACTAAATACTTGACCATGGAGTTATTGGGAGAAAGATCTAGAATGTAATATTTCATAATGCATGCAGGTACGATTAAAATAGGCTCTGCATAAACCTTGGTGGTTGTTGGTTTATATTGAATCAGTTCGATTAAATGATTTCGATAAACTACTTTTCCTGGGGTAATTGCAACATTTTTTCCGACTTTGAATTCTTCTGAACCCACTGGAGGTTGTTTATTGATAATACGAGAAACATCTTCAATCCAATTATTGAATCCATTAACAAAATTCATTCCTGATTCATTAGTTGTTGCCTCAATGACTTCGGGATTGGTGACAGGAAAATTGGATGGTGCAAATATATCGAGTATTTGTCTTGTTATAAAATTCATAAGATTTTGATGATGTTTTGAAACGCCGCGAATATTTGTTGTGGCCTTATCCCAAGCTTGCTCAGTCATTAAAAATAATTGCGAATACAGTGCAAATGGAAATTGATTCCACAAGTCATTTTGAAATCGATGATCGGATTCTCGTAACGTCACGCAGGGTTCACCTTCCTGATTGCGGCAAATATTCAATAAATAGAACAATAATTGCAAATTATTAGTTGAATTATTGTTCATCAGTTCCAAGCGTTTATCAGGAGAGAGTGTTAAATGGGTTAACCAGTCATAGTAAGAGGATAGAAAAGTAGATGGTGATAGCCATCCCGAAAAATGACTTAACCAGGCGTGTAATGGTTTGTCTAAACCAAATGTTTGAGAAGCCTCAGTATCATTTAATTGGTTATTATTTTGCTCCTGTTTGTTTCTTGGTTCTTTCAAAATCATCTCCATTTACTAAAGCAGAAAAAACGTATAATTCCCTGTTTTATCCAGTGTTATAATTTTATTGATAAGCAAGATTTAGAGGAAGATCTTTTAACCTCAATTTAAACCTTAAACTCATTATCAATTGTAAATTTGATTATTCATCTATTATAGTAGAACAGTTAAAAAGCGAACAATTAGCCAAAAAACAATCTAAACCAGTAGCACATTAAAACATACAAGGAGTGTTGTTTCTGGAGCGAAAGACCGAGGAGGTACAGGCGGAATAGGGACAGCAATTTGCAAGCGTTTAGCAGCAAACTATCAAGTAATTGCTCGCTATTTCAAGGATGGCAGACATGAAGAAGCAAAACGATGGCAAATGGCTCTGAAAGAAGAGGGGTATGATATTGAGCTTGCTTATGCTGACATTGCTCACTTTGCGGATTGAGAAAAACTGGTTTCCCTCGTTATGGGGCGTTTTGGGCATATCGACGTGTTGGTAAACAATGCAGGTATTACCCAAGCCAGAAGAAGTAGCTGATGCGGTAGAGTTTTTGGCAGCTATTGAGAGAGGGTTTATTACTGGTGCTAACCTGGATATTAATGGCGGTTAATATCTGTAGCAATATCCTCATGGGCTTTTCTGATTATTTGACATTGGATTGATGCACTTCTAATCTAGTATTGTGCAGTGCATTATAAGGAAATTAAAATGAATAATCTATTTGAGCAATGGAACCAAGGGTATAAACTTTTTCAACTGATGCCCCCATTAAATAGTAAAATTCTGGAGAGTTTCACCATTGGAACAAGCCCAAGATTTCTTGCAAATTTAGATGAGCTAGACCAATTTTTCCGCATTTTTACTGATAAAGACCAAGAGAGTTTTCCTTATCTAAAATCCGAGATGGCGAATTTTGAAAATGCAGAAGAATTATTACAGAGACAGATGAACATATTGTTTGAGCTGGGTTACAACACATTAGATTACATGCAAAAGTCATTTCAAATTATGGAAAAAGAAATTCAACTTTTAGTGGAAATCACACAATCTAAGTCAGAAGAAAAGCGCTTATTTAACAAGGACCAGGAAAAAAGGCTATAGAAGAGTGACTCACTCTAGTGAGTACAAGCATCAACAGATGCTATAACTAAAGTTACTAAATCTATGAGTTTTGGCACTGATTTACATCTCACCATTCGCTGTACAATGAAGTAGGGCGAATTACTTTTTTCTAACCAAATGCAAAGATCTTCTAGCAGTCAATTTGAAAGTACCTTCAATCATAACCGCAATTAGGATCAATGCGGCCAAAAACCATAATTGGATTGGTTGAGTTTTTCCCACGTACCATACCAAACATCCCAGTGCAACAAAACAAAAAAAAGCGCCCAGAGCAGAAATCCAGGCACGGCTCTTTGTCTTACTAGCCAGAAGAACATTTGCACAATTTACTGCTGCAAAAATCAAAAGAAATCCGGAACTACCCATTAGCGATAAATTATCTAAATCTATCACGTTAGCAATAACTATGGTTAATCCTCCAGTAATGAGTAAACCAGAAATAGGTCTATTCCAAACTTTTTTCTCCAAAAACTGTGGTAATTCCCCGTCTTTGGCAATAATGAAGCTCAACCGTGCTGCACCATAAATAGTGGCATTAATTGCAGAAGCAGTCGACAACATTGCTGCCACAGCAATCAAAAAAAATCCACCAAAACCCAAAGCAGGGCGTGCTGCTTCAGCAAGTGCATAATCGCGGGCATGGATAATTGTTGTAATTGGTAGCGTTCCTACCGTTACGGTAGCGATTAAGACATACAGAATGATGACAAAAATAACTGAAGTATAAAAAGCTTTGGGTAAATTCTTATCGGGGTCGCGAATTTCATGAGCAGTGTTAGCAATCAATTCAAATCCTTCATAAGCAAGAAAAATAATCATTCCTCCTGAAATCAAATTTAACGGAGATGGCCAGGGCGATTGAGTCAATCGGCTAACTTCTATACCGCCAATCCCAGCAAATATAAAAAAAACCAGGATTATTATTTTTATCAAAACAATCCATTCTTCCGAGTCACCGATCACTCGCACGCTGAAAAAATTCAAAGCAGTGAGCAACACAATGCTCCCGGTAATCGCTAAATGTTTGCAATAAAAGTGTAAGGACATGGGCAACAAAGAAGCAGCATAACTACCGAAAGCATAAGAATAAAGAGAGAGCATGATAATGTAACTAATCCATAACAAAACATTTGCACTTCCCGTTAACAACCCAGAACCAAAAGCTTGGTCAAAAAAATAAACGGTGCCACCTTCACTAGGAAAGGTAACCGACAGACGTGAGTAGGAATAGGAAGTGAATAAGGCCACCATTCCAGCTACAAAAAACGCTAGTGGCGCTGCACCGCGAGCCAACTCCACTGATAAACCAAGAACAGCGAATATCCCACCGCCTACCATACCTCCAATACCAATGGCAGTGGCTTCAAGAAATCCAATCTTATTGTTTTGATTTTTTGACATTATTTGTCAACCTATTAATATAGAGCGGACTTGAGGTAAAAAAATTCAATAAATTTAATGATAAATGTCAGAAGGTAAATTAACAATTGTCTGTTATAAAATAAACTCCCTCATCCCCAAGTGGTGTATCATTAACCATAGAAACTACTGGTCTGAATGGATTGAGTTTTGAACGATGGTTTAACCATTTAGCTAATTTGCTGTGCTCATGGTTTTGACAAAATCGTCTTACTGTTTGATAGCAAGAGCCTTTTGCATGAATTTTTCATTTTTTATTTGTTTGATTTGGTGAATCTTTTGCGTGTGACTTGGCCGCCAACGAAATCCTTTACCAAGGAGTAGCCAGTTTTTAGACAAAGGAATTTCTGAGGTGGAGAGGGCATAAGTGGGCATCCCAATAATTGATGATGGTAGCATTTTACTCTTATTGCTTGCCATGCTCTATAGAGGCCTGGAATGGGTAGAGTAATGAATGCAGTTGTTCGGCATTAATTGGGTTTTGTTTGTTTAAGCGGTGGACTAGTTTCTGCCATACCAGGATGAGAGTTAAGTAAAAGAGTGCATGCAATACAATGAACCATGGATGAATTCCTGGTTTTTGCAGGTGGTTGATAACTTGGGTATTAATGAACCATGGGGCAAGAACAAGCAATACCGCTATTGGCAATAGAATTTGAAATATGCCTATAATGGTTGAACGGATGATGTAATTTTTTATCACAGGGAAGGCTCCAAATGAGAAAGACATTTCAATGGTTGGTTGAGTTTCTTGATGCTATTGTTGGTGTTACGGAAGAAAAACCTAATAATCGCTATATGAGTATTCATGAGGCTCGAGAAAAGTATGAGGCCGGTTTGATTAGTATTCGTGAGTTCAATGAAGTATTTGAACGCAATGAAATGTTTTAAAAACATTATAATGCTCCCTTGGAGGCGATTTTTAATCCTGTTTTGGCAACGTGCATTCCGGATTGAGTCATGTTTTCGCTATGTCGTTCAGAACCACTAATTAAATCCATTAACCCAGCTCCTGCTTCTCCACCAAGTGACTGGAGAGTTTGAGCAACAATACAGGTGCGACAAAATAAAACATCACTGCCATATTTTTCATGGCGGCAACTGCATCATTTTCACCTAATGGGTCTAGGACCGAACGTTCAATAAAGCATCTAAAACTTGCAGCATAATAGTATTAATCCTAGTATTTAATTGATATCTAAAATTAAATTTATAAAATGGATGAATACCAATTAATCTATATCAGCTCTTTAGATCCTGACTCTAATAGCTGTCAGTTCATGGATATTTTTGAAAAGATAAGTTCTCATTCCGTAGAGCTTAATCTCAGTGGCTTTTTATTACACTCAGAGCATACTTTTCTCCAGATCCTTGAAGGAGAAAGAAAAGATATTCTTAAGATGTTCAATTCCATCTCAAAATATACAATAAAGAGTGAGCACTTAATCCTATCTGAAAAGCCAATAAAAAAAAGAAACTTCCAAAGCTCTCTAATTCGTTTTAAACAGATTGAACAATCAGTATTTAATGATTTATATAGACTAAGTTTATTGGGGATCGCGAATTTCATAAAAAAAATAGTGGCTCTTGCAGAAGAACCAATCTCTGAAAAGCATGATCTGAATACAAAGAATAAAGAACAAAGTGAGAATCAAATACCGATTAATAGTAAATTTTTTCATTATTCGACAGAAGTTTCTTCGGATGAAGTTTTTTTGATGAACGATGAATCTCAAATCGTATATGTAAATAACGCGGCTTGTGAATCACTGGGTTATACAAGCGATGAATTGGTTGGAATGTCTGTATGGCAGTGGGATCCGCTGTTTCCGAGAGAGGTTTGGCCTACATTTTGGCGTGATTTTGTCGAAAAAAAGCAATTACATTTCGAAACGCAACATAAAAAAAAATCTGGAGAAGTTTTTCCAGTTGAAGTTCGTGCTCACTTATTTATCAAAAACAATGAAAATTATGCACTTGTATTTGTCAATGATATTACCTATCAAAAGAAAACGGAGTCTGAATTACTTGCTTATAAAATTCAGCTCGAACGACTAATTGAATCAAAAAACGAAGAATTAAAAAAATCATTTGAAATGTTACAACTTCATAAAGAATTGGTGGATATTCACAGTAGCATGTGCATCACGGATGCAAACGGAAAAATAACTTATGTTAACAATCTCTATTGTAAATTAAGTGGGTATACAAAAGACGAACTCATTGGACAGAACCACAGAATGCTGCAATCAGGTGTACATGATAAAAAATTTTATCAAAATCTGTATCAAACGATCGAGGCTGGTCATGTTTGGCGTGGCGAGTTATGTAATAAAAGAAAGGATGGAAAACTCTATTGGATTGATGCCACCATTGTTCCAAGACTTGATGCCAATAGAAAACCCATCGAATACTACTCAATTAGGACGGATATAACATCTCAAAAAAATACAGAAATGGAGTTAATGGAAAAAGCTGAGCAAGTTAGGACTATTTTAGAGTTAGCAGGGGATGGAATACACATACTGGATGAAAATGGTGATGTGATTGAATGCAATCAATCTTTTGCAGACTCTCTCGGTTATACCAAAGCAGAAGTGTTAAAACTCAATGTAAGAGACTGGGATGTTCTTATACCAGGTGATGAGATTGCATGCAAATTAAAAATATTATTGTACTCATCCGATACTTTCGAAACGAAGCATAAACGTAAGGATGACTCTATTATTGATGTTGAAATTAATGCAAAAGGCATCTCTTTAAAGGGAAGAAATTACATTTACGCCTCTTCCAGAGATATTTCAGATAGACTAAGAGAACAAAGAAAAATAAAAAGAATGGCTTCAACCGATCAACTGACTGGACTGGCTAATCGACATAAATTTGTTGAGTATTTTGAATGCAACCTTAATTTAGCACAGCGAGAAGAAGAAAAATTGGTTTTAATATTGGCAGATCTTAATAAATTTAAAGGAATCAATGACCAATATGGTCATCAGGCAGGAGATGAAGTGTTAAAGCACGTAGCAGATTTGTTTATTAAAAACTGCAGAAAATATGACCTGGCAGCCAGGATTGGTGGAGACGAATTTGCTGTATTGCTAATCCACTCTGATATATCTACAGCCATAAGATATGTTGAAAAAATCTTATTAGATTTGCAAAAATCACTGAAAATTTATGATAATGAAATCTTAATTGGATTAAGTTTCGGGATTGCTTTATATCCTGAGCATGCACAAACCATAAATGGCTTATTTAAAAAAGCAGATTTAGCACTTTATAATGCCAAAAACAAAGGTAATTCTGGATATTTCTATTAAGATACGTCACCGAGTGATTCCCTGTGAGTTTAATTTATGTGTGCCCAGTTAATCTTGACCGGATTCAAAAATCTATTAGTGTTAAAATCTACTTCATTGTTCAAAGTGGCTAATAGCTAATAGAAATTCATCATACTCTTTTTCAAATTGGTCCCTTCTCCAAGGACATTTAAAATTACCAAGTTTTGTATAGATTACTAATAGAAATAGGAGAATAAGAGGGGAAAGTCCCAAAAACTCTTGGAATCCTTCTAAAACTCAATTCCATGATTTAAGGTTTCGCCTACACAAACCTGTTTCTCCGATGAAGTAACAAAAATTCCGTGTTTCCCAAGAAGTGCACCCGTATTTTGAGGAATACTTTGAGATAGTTGATACCTATTCCACACATCAGGAATTGGATAGATTTGCGTTTTAATTAAATCAATTGTTTTCATCCCTGTTTTGAATAATCCATCGGCCTTTAAGCGTTGAAAACTATTCATTCCACGAATTAGCTCAGACATTGACTCTTTGATAGTAAAACCTTCAATCATATTGGGATTATCTAGAAGGGTTGGTGAAAACCCATGACGAACCAATTCTCGATTTAACAGGAGATTGCAAAACAATCTTCCATTGCAATCCCTAAAAGGATGAGTCAGCTCTAATTTTTTGCAAAAACTAATGATTGCATGTAATAAAGCTTTCGGGTTTTCAGTGTGGGTAGAAACTGTTGATTCATACTCTTCTATTATTTGCCGAACGAAAGTATCTAAGCGCTTTGCTTCTATAGAAGTTACTGCATCAAACCCCGAGGGGGCATGCTTTTCTAATGTGCATAAGTTATTAAACTGCGTTAGGTACTCCATGTAGCCAAGAAAAGTTAAAGTTCTCAATGACAGTCCAAAACTAGCCCCATATTCTCGATACATCCCTTCCGTTCTATTCCAAATAATGCCTTTCGCACAAATAGAGTGTAGTTTCCTAAAGTACTCAGGGGTTAATGGTTCGGCGATGGTTTCTTTAGTATACAGCCAGGCTTGATATAATTGATTAATACAGCCCTTTTCTCGCGCCTCATAATTAGCCCAACCCTTCTCTTGTTGATAACCATCCATAAAGAGGCGCCACAATTCAAGCTCAGGAAAATCCTGATAAAAATAGGCTGCATTTCCTTTTTGTTCAGGATGCCAGTAGCTTTTGAGTGAGTTTGCTAGTTCTTCTTCACTTAAAGTATTTCTCTGAAAATGAGGCAAATTAAATTGGCCTGAAGCATGCAACTCGAGCACTAACCCTACGAGCAATTGATTTCCATGTATCGCTGCAACCAATCTGCGTAACTCTAATTCACTAAGATTGCGCGCATATTTTTTAATAAATAAAGACAACTCTGGGATAAGCTCTTGTAATAATTCAGGAGCCTCACCTATTTTCTCTAGGGCAGAAGATGTCCAAACAACATCCCCATGTTCATTTTTATATTGAATTGATTTTATAAGAGACAGTGGGTTTTTTTCAAAAAAAATACGAAAGGCAAGGAAAATACTTCTTTTATTTTCCTCCGATTGCTCCAAAATAGAGCCTGGTAAAATACCAAATAATTCCGCAATGACTGTACAAGTTTTGTCATCATCAGTTTGATTAATGGCTTCAATATCAGTGGGATTGGTAATATGAGCAAGAATAAATTCACGCAACTCAGCTTCCTCACCAATAATATGTCCATAATGGATCCCTCGTGCGATCAAGCGCAAAGGAGTATCTAATTTGGGTGTTGATTTGAAGTTATTTAGTTTTGATTGATAAAGAGGAGAAATTTTCATGAATTTAGTAAGAGAGCCTCTGGTCATTTATTGTGTAATCTATTATTTAATTTGTCAACTTTGGAGCTTTCCAAAATAAAAAGATTAGCAAGGTAGGTCGGGCCTTGGCCGACAAAATAAGAGAAATGTATGTGTAGATGCAATTGCTTCATTTAGTCAATAAATCCTGACCAAACCTACGCGCAAGCCTTGTTTAATGAATAAATTACTCACAGGAGTTCTGCCGCAAAATATTCCAAAACACAAATTGAAGTTATTACGGCATTCCCTTCTTTATCTAAAGCCCAATCCAGATAGCCCCATTGGCTTTTTGCATTAATATAGGTCTTATCCATGCGCCATGAATGCTTGTGGCGTTTGCGAGATGCCTCTTCCGGCTGGTGAGATCCAGAGCCAACTAATCAATATCACGATAACGACTACCAGCATCACCTTTTGAAACTCAGCATCGCTGGCCTTGCTCTCATAAAAATATAGCTTTTACATGAGGGTTCAACTTTTTGTGACCGCCCCACATCCTCAGCCGGTGTACCAACGGCGTCTTAAAGCTACATATTCGCCATTGTTAGAACAAAATTTGGGATGTTAGGCGAGCCTATCCCAACGGCATCATTCCAAAATTGATCTTCGGGTTCAAGCGTCAGTGATGAATCCCATCCAAAGGTTTTGTTACTAATAGTAAAAGCAGATGCAGGGGCCGGAGTTCCTTGAATTGATGTAGACGGTGGAGGTGTTGCACCACTAATGATAAGCGCAGGGGGAATAATAAGATTAATTGCTCTGTTGCCGAGTAATACATCATGCCTTTGATATAAATAAGGTGCAGCCTGGCCTATAGGGGTCCCTTTATTCAGTAAACTACGTGCTTGATTAACTAGAACTAAAGTTGCCGAAAATAATGGACACGCTAAGCTAGTACCACCATCCTGGACTGATGTTCCATCGGCAATAATCAATAATCCTGTTTGCGGATCACCAAGCATGGCAATGTCAGGTAATGCACGATGGCGCCCATAATTGTTAATCACTCCATAGCCACCTGCTGTGAAATTGCTAATGGAGTTCTGCCAAGCAACTGGCCCATAAAATTGACTGATGCCTCCGCCAGTACCACCATCATAGGAAAAACTACCCTTAGTGTTTTTAACAGAGCCCCAGACTGTTTCAAATGCATAACGGTAATTTGTATCTACAAATAAAGCAGTGGCTCCAACAGCGGTCACATAAGCAGAGCTGGAAGGGTAATCAACTACTGGTGAAGAAGGACGTGGAGGGGTGCATTTTTTATCTGTTGTGTATGTATTATCGCCACAATCTCCAGAAGAAAAATTAACGCTAATTCCTGCAGCAGCAGCTAATTCCAATGTCTGTTCGAACGCTGTATCTGAAATCTCTTGACTACTCCAGCTATTCGAAATGACATAAGCATTAGGAAAACCTGCAATAGTAAAATTATCATTAATCAGTGTGTGAATTACATCAGTTAATATGCTCTTTTGATCACTTCCTAGTACCAGAACGGTATTATCTCCTGGTGCTATTGTATGGGATGATTCAATGTCTAGCGCAATTTCATTACTAAAAGAGGATGCATTCGGACATGTTGTAAAGGGGGTACCATCAGGATTAATTATCGCAAAATTCTTCGATGCACCTGAGGTGACGAAGGGCTGTATATTATTCGCATTAAAATATTGATTCGCATCACTTACGATTTGTTTTGCAGTGTTCGTGCCGCACGCATCAACAATAACTAAAGTCTGTCCCGTTCCATCGAGATGAGTGCCATTAATGCGAGGAATATTTTTCAGATTATAGGTTTTTTGCAAATTTGCTCCCGTAAAACCTTGCAATGAAATATCGGTCGGAATTGCAAAAGAAATAAAATTATCCCAAATAAAATTTATATCATGAACTGCAAGAGAGTTATTTTTTATACTTTCTATGTTTGAGTGAAATTCAGGAACAGAACTCAGACCTGTAATTTCCGCAATATATTGGGCAATCTCTTGATTTACTTGGGGTGGGCTTGTATTGGCGTGGACGATCTGGTTTTGATAAAGATAATAGTTGATTTGCACATGAAGTGCTTGTTCAATTTGAGCGACTGTTCCAGTGACACGAACACTATGGTTGACGACTTTTGTTTGCATCCCTTGAGAAGAGAAAAATTGTTGTACTGAATTTTCCGCTTCATGACCAGGTGAAAATTCTTGCTCATAAAGACTGTGAGTTAAAAATTGATGATATTGAGGGCTATTGGGATCATAGACATCTTGAACGAGCTTATCCAACTTGGCTTTATTACGTAAATTTAACCAGACAATAAATGAAATGTCGCTCTCAGGGGACATAGGTCGAATTCGTGTGGCCTGATTAAGTAAATTTAATCCTGGGCTGGGTAAGCTCAATAAGTCATTTGCTTGCTTTGCATAGGGAGTTATCGTCACAAAACTTAATGACAATAAGAGAAATACTGCTTTTTTAAGTTTCAACATGAATAATCTTCCTTGTTACCCGAAAAAAAATAAACTTGTAATTGGGCTATTAATGATAAATCCCAAGTCATCTCCAGTGGTTAAAGAGAAAACATGGCCATTCTGTGTCCCTGCGAGGATTACGGTTAAATCTGAATTAACAAATAAGGTGTAGGTTATTTGTGATAAAAGAGTCCATATCGGATTTGGATCTGTTAAGCTATTGGTAAAATAGACATATTCAAAATCAATGGTTCCAGGGGGGAATGTGCTATTAGAAGAGGTTTGCCGAGTATTCACATAAAGCTGATTATTTACAGCAAAAACATTTTGGACCGGGACAGGGGTACTTGATTCTGGGCCGTTGATTCTATTCCAGTTACTTCCATTGTTCATTGAATAATAGACATTGCCATCTTCACTTCCTACGTAAATTGTAGAAGAGGTCAAGAATATACTATTTATAGCTCCAGTACCTGGATTAGCGGTGGTCAAAACCCAAGTCGCTCCATTGGTGCTTGAGTAATAAACTTTACCCTCTTGAGTTCCAACATAAATTGTTGCGTCAGTCGTAACAAAAACACTATTCACCGATGAACTACCTGGTGCCGTTGTAGGGCTCCAAAAAGCACCGTTATTGGTTGAATAATATACTTTTCCATCTTCGCTTCCAGCATAAAGCGTGGTGGATGTTGCAAATATACTATTTACTGCGTAATTTAAAGAAGGTACAGCCGTGGTAGTCCAAGTTAAACCATTATCAGTAGAAAAATAAATAGAACCACTCTTAGTACCTGCATACGTTGTTCCTACCCGTGTAAAGGTTACTGCTACTGTGTGGTTACTATCGATATTGGATAGTGTAAATGTTGTTCCTCCTTTCTGGGCGGTACCTCCATCCATTAACCATTCATCCACTTGATAACCCGCATTAGGGGTTGCAGTAAACGTCAAATTGTTTCCAGCAATAACAGTTTGCGGTGTATTGGGTGAAATGACTCCATCTGGACCAACACTAGGAGTAATCAAATAATGGGTCACGGGAACTACAGTAATGTTTAAAATGTTCGCTGCACTTGGTTGATAACACTGCAGTGCATTTCCTTGTTCACATACTTGAGGGCCACCTTTAATATTGCTTGGAAGCATGCTTCCATTCACAAGCAAATTTAGAGTACAAGATTGATGAAATGCCAATTTAAAGGGATTAGGGCAATTTCCGATTGAAGTGACCTGGGTAATCCCAACGATAGGTTTCATCGACAGCGTGTGCGCTCTCCTCGATTGATTCGTTACTGTGTATTTAATCGTTGCAGATCCTATTGATGTTATCGAAACCGTTGGTGGATAATTAGGATCCGCTGTCAAAGTCCACACCGGTTTACCTGCGCAGCTTATTGTAAGAAAAAAAAAAGCCATAACAGCGATAAAAAGCTGAGACCAAGAAGCTTTAAATATTTGCATCTTCAAATCCATATACAGACATTCATTGAGCGCTTATCTTAAGTTGGATACTTATCGGAAATCAATAATAAGTGATAATAAAAAGTATTTTTTTCAATAGCTTAATAATTTCTAACAAAAATTCCACATTCACTTTTTTATCGTATCATCTATGGGGTCGCATCTGGTCTTTTTAGCAGAGCAGATTAAATTATCTTATCAATCCTACTCCTTGCTTTTTATGGATCCGTTGCAAAAACCAAGGATAGTTTATACTTCAATGTAAATTATTAACTGAGATTCCAACGACCATACTACACTTTATCGTTGGGTTCAGCATTACGCTCCTGAATTAAAAAAACGCCTTGATTGGCATAAGAAACGCTACGCCTGTCGCTGGCACCTTGATGCAACCTATATTAAGGTAAAAGGTGATACTGGTAACACTTAACACTGAATTAGGAGAAAATAAGGTGTTATCTATGAGCTGGAAGGATACTGATGAATACAAGGAAAAATTAAAGTTTATTGGTGATTGGTTGAAGGATGAATTTAGTTTTTCTGATTTAAGCAAGGTTGGGCCATTTTGACCCAACCTTCGCCTGCTTATTAGGCACCGTGAACTGTGTCTAATGAGGTTTAGGTGCCGTATTTAATAAGTTTTCCCAATTTTCAATAAGGTCTTTTAAAGGATGAACATTGGTTTGTTTGTGTCTAACATATAAAGCGGGTTCTTTACCTGCTTTGGCTTCAAGATGTTGTTCCATCGCCTCAAGCATATACGAACCAGATTTAGCAGTTTTCGGATCAATTAATTCACGCGTAAACGGATCTTTAAATTGACCACGTTCTAGCAAGTTTAATGCGGTACCTCTATTATAAACACGATTATTGATTTCTATAGGGTCAGTGAGAGGTTCCATGCTTATAGGATCGGTGCATTCGCTTGGTAAATCATTTCCTAATTTCTCCATTGCTTTTTTAGCACGTTCTTGTAATGCTGTATCGGGTTTAGGCACATGTCCAAAAGGTGTATTTGGTCGTTCTGCGGCGACTCTACCTTGGTCGGGGACTAGTCTCTGTGATGCCCTTGGTGAAGGAGCCCTTTGTACCTCTATAGGTGTTTCTAAATTTCTAAAATGAAAATTTGCTCGATTAACCGCAGCGTTGAAAGAATTTCTATGTGCTGGTATTTCATAGCGATGGTTTAATGCCATTTCTAAGACAAGAATACGGCTTAACTCTTTAAGATGGTTTATTCTCTCTTCTTGATAGGAATTATTATAAAAAGAAATATACGGAGTATGATGTGCTTTGCTTATATTATTCACTTGATGATAGAAAGAAAATAGATCGGCTTGGGTAGTAAAAGGATTAAACCGGACTCTTGGTGGAATCTGCACGATTATTAATAACATTATTTATCCAATTTGATTTTTATTTATTTATTTTAGCAGTGAAATCTTAAAATATTATTAACATTTGTAAGTAATATTCATTACCTCAAATTATCTGTTGCCGAAGCAGGGAAAACCGGCATGGGAGGATTGAGGATCGATTTATATTTAAAAACACGGCGTTGGCCAACTGTCTCAGATTAATACACATGTTCCCCACTGTGCATTTTAATTCGCCTGCAACCCCGGCGTTAAAAGATTTGATTAAGCAGTAGTAGAAGTAGTATTATTGATCCGTGTGACTATACTAAGAACACTTATGTATATTAAAAATAGTATTTGAAGTAGTAGAGCTAAGCGGGGGCTAAACTAAAACCCCCAATGCGCAACAAAAAAAGGTATAGTTGATGGACAGAACATCTAATGATCCACTGCACGGCATTACCCTAGAGACTATCTTAAATAGATTGTTGATTTGTTATGGCTGGGAAGGCTTGGCGGAGAGAGTCAAGATTAACTGCTTTTCTTCCAACCCCAGCATCAAATCAAGCCTTAAATTCCTGCGCAAAACACCATGGGCAAGGACTGAAATTGAAACCCTTTTTCGTGATTCCTTAAAAAATAAAGATTGCGACAACTCATCATTATTGGAGTAATAAATAATATGAAGGATATTTTCATTAATAAAGAACCTGTTGAGCTCTTTAAAATTCTTAAATTTGAAGGTATCGCTTCGAGTGGAGCGGAAGCTAAGGATATGATAGCTGCGGGCACTATATTGGTAAACGGCATAATAGAAAAACAGAAAAGAAAAAAGATGGTAGCAGGAGATACGATTCAATTGAAAGGAGAGATCTTTCGGCTAAAGTTGGGTGCTAATTAATGTTTTTCTACACAGGCTCTAGTAAAAATGGATGAAAATAAGAAGGATTATAGGGCCCCCAACTCTTTAGTTATACCAGTTAAATGTCCGTGCAATTGACTTCTGATATGCGTAAATTTGCACTAGGCTTGGTTAAAAAATGAAGCTCTTCAAAGCGAGAATTCGCCGTAAGCAACCTAAGGTTTGTACTAATATTCAGTACTTGGCTAAAGTGATTGGTCAAATTTAAATGCGTTTACCGTGGCCTGCACTTGTCATAATAGTCTTACACCGATTAAAATAGCATGTTTATAAGGGAAAGTTGCGACTGTACACATAAATATTTCATTTTATTAAATGACTCATATGGCTTGGATTAAACCAGATACATCACAAACCCGGGTTGAAGAAATCGGTAATGCCTCTACTCATGCACTTGGAGCATTCTTAAGTTTCATTGCCCTTGTTTTATTAACGTTATTTGCCGCATATCAAAACAATAGTTTAAAGTTGGTATCTAGTATTGTTTTTGGATGTACTTTGCTCTTGATGTATGTATGTTCTACTGTTTATCACAGTATGACGAACCCTAAAATAAAACATCTATTTCGTATCTTAGATCACGCGTCAATTTATTTACTCATAGCTGGAAGTTATACACCATTTGTGTTGGTCACGATTAACGGCTCTCTAGGATGGACCATATTCACTATTGTTTGGTCTTTAGCTTTTGTTGGGATATTATTCAAGTGGTTCTTTGTCCATAAATTTGACCTACTTTCCACACTAATTTATCTTTTGATGGGATGGATGGCGCTCCTCATTGTAAAACCTCTGTATCAATTACTGCCACCAGGCGGCTTAACCTATATTGTAGCAGGAGGTTTGAGCTATACCGTTGGGGTCATTTTCTATATTTGGGAGCGATTGAGATTTAGTCACGTGCTCTGGCACTTATTTGTCTTATCAGGAAGTATTTGTCATTTCTTCGCGGTATTTTTTTATGTGGTGCTTGTCTGATACGTTCGATTGAATCGGTACTACTACACCCCCAAAAGATGTAGTAGTAAAATATCTTAAATTTAAAGGGCTGTTATACTCTGTGCTTGAGGGCCTTTAGCACCTTGTGTTACAACGAATTGCACTCGTTGACCTTCTGTAAGAGTTTTACGCAGTAGGAAAGTAGTAGATCCCCGACTGGGATCCTGGTAAATCTGTCGAGGAAGCCATTTTAGATATGCCCCCGAAGATTCAGGCTCGAATGCTCAAATTATTAAAATTAATTGAAGAGCACGGGGCTAATTTAGGTCCTCTCCATACAGCGTCTATGGGTGATGGATTTTTTGAAATTAGAGTTTAAGACCCAGGTAGGCATAGGGCGTTTTCCTTATTGTTATATGGAAGTTAAGTAATTTCGATGATTATTCATAAAAGACATTAAGTCTGATTACTCTGAAAAGCAGACTGAGGCGGTTCTGATTTAGACTTGCCAACCAGTAAAGTGTAAAAAATTAAAGTCATGGTTTCGAGCGCTGCGCTATTTCATTATTTATTTTTGGCAGTTTTTAAATTTTCAACAGCTGGCGCTCCTTCAAAGTTGTTTCATCTCTATTCAGTGGGCTTTAGCTTTCTAACCATTGACAATATTCCACAAATACTTGTTTCACTTGCTCTGGATTGTCCATCCATGGGAAATGAGATGCATTTTTTATCTCACGGATACAAATATTTTGCCGTTGAAACGCCCGTGCTTGTGAAAATAGTATTAATGGCGTTAGATGATCCTGATCACCAGAAAAAATTAAGGTTGGTATTTTCTCTGGAATCCATTTTGCCTGATAGGTTCGATCAAAATTGTTTTCTGCCCATAGGTGGCTTTTATAATTAAAAGGTAATGAAGCAAGCATTTCGATTATTTTATCTAAACTTTTGGATGTAGAAACGTAAGGAGCGCAGGCGATGGTAAGCTCTCGTAATAAATCATTTGATGGATTTTTTTCATACATTTCTTGTAATTTTTCAACTTCTTCCAGTGGGTGATTTTTAACGTACTCCATAAAAAAACTTTGCCAGCTTGCATTAGGCGCAGAGTCCATTAATACGAGTCCGAGAAGATTATTTTCCAATTCGGGTGTTGCAAGAGCAAACATGCCACCCGATGAATGAGCCACTAAAATAACGTTATCTAACTCATTAGTGGCTTCGATAAGAGCGTTAGACCAGTTGGAAAAGCTTTTCTCATCATCTTCCGTATTATTTGAGCCGTCTCCAGGCAAGTCTAGATACCAAAGAGTACCGGGAAGGGATAAGATTTCAGTTAAATTATGCAGAGATTCAGACCCTAGGCCGGGGCCACCAGGTAAAAATAGCCAGTTATATTTTGTATTATTATCTCGATGCAATTGATTTAGGCGTGCCTTTGATTTGGTCCAAATTGAATTTTGATTCATACATACACCAGATTCTTTACTTTTGTTATTTCATGAAGGGATGCATATGTTAGCAGAAAATAGACTGAATATGAGCGCCAATAGGGTCTTTAGTTTACAATGGTCGTGCTTATCATTGAAAACCAAAGACTGATTCAAAGTAATTATTTTGGTTGACACATAGCAATCGTATTTTAAAAAATACACCCAAAAATAATTATTGGGTTTATTTGAAAACGATAAAGGATTTTATTAGTCTACTCTCTCCATGAAATAAATTGGTTACAGAAAGGAAGCCTATTATGAGCAATCACTTAAAGTTCTACATCGATGGTCAATGGGTCTCTCCTGTTGTTCCAGCTACTCTCGATGTCATTAATCCAGCCACTGAAAAGGCCTACACTCAGATTTCTATAGGCTCTAAGGCTGATGTCGATAAGGCAGTAATTGCAGCTAAAACAGCGTTCACAACGTTCTCCAAAACGTCGCACAATTCTCGTATGGCACTTCTAATGAACATCCTTGAGCTCTACAAAGAACGCTTTGAGGATATAGCAAAAGCAGTTTCCGACGAAATGGGGGCACCCATTGCATTTGCTCGGGATGCACAAGCTTTAGTTGGCCGGGTCCATCTGGAAGCGACTATTACTGCATTTGAGCGTTATAAGTTTAGTGAAAAGCGTGGTACAACAACCATTGTCAAGGAACCCATAGGTGTTTGCGCATTAATTACGCCATGGAATTGGCCTCTCAATCAAATAGTCTGTAAAGTTGCCCCAGCCATTGCTGCTGGCTGTACCGTCATCCTAAAACCATCAGAAATTGCACCAATAAGCGGCATCATTTTTGCGGAGATTATGGATGCTGCCGGCGTACCCAAAGGGGTTTTTAACCTAATTAATGGTACTGGACCGGATGTTGGTCAAGTGATGGCCTGCCATCCAGATGTTGATATGGTTTCATTCACCGGTTCAACCCGCGCCGGTATAATCGTTGCTAAGGCCGCCGCAGATACAGTCAAGCGTGTGAGTCAAGAACTAGGCGGTAAATCGGCCAACATTATTTTGCCAGACGCTGATTTTGTAACTGCCGTCACTAAGGGAGTGCAAAATTGTTTCGGAAATAGTGGACAATCCTGCGATGCACCAACTCGTATGCTAGTACCCAAGGAGAGGCATGAAGAAGCATTGAATATTGCAAAAAAAGCAGCCGAAGCTTTTAAGACTGGTGATCCTAAAGACCCTGAATCTGATCTGGGTCCAGTTGTCAGTCAAGTGCAATATGATAAAATCCAGGCACTGATACAGTCTGGACTTGATGAGGGTGCTACCCTTGTCACTGGTGGTTTAGGTCGTCCAGAGCATCTCAATTGTGGTTATTATATCCGTCCAACTGTATTTGGGCACGTTACACCAGAAATGGAAATAGCTCGCGAGGAGATATTCGGACCGGTCCTGTCTATCATGTCTTACGTGGATGAAGAGGATGCAATCCGTATTGCCAATGACACAATCTACGGACTTGCTGCCTATATCCAGTCAGAAAATATAGATCATGCCCGGGCTGTAGCCAGAGAAATGCGTGTGGGCACAGTTTCAATAAACTATCCGGACTGGGACGCCTTCTCATCATTTGGGGGCTATAAGCAGTCTGGTAACGGCAGAGAATACGCTGATTTCGGCATCCATGATTTTCTCGAAATCAAGAGTATAGTTGGCTACAATGATTGAGCTTCTTGCTTCATCCGGTATTCAGCAAGTGTAGGCTGGGCTGAAAAGCCCAGCAATGATCTGATGAATGGATTGATACTTGAATTTATATTATGTTTTCGAGTTAACACTCAATTTTCTAGGTACTGCTCAAGATTGGATGCTGGGCTTTTCAGCCCAGCCTACGTTTACTTATTTCATGTTAAGTTGACTCCAAAATCATTTGCTCTAATTCAATTGGTAAATGAAAGTAGCACTTTTGGTACTGATGCAAATGGTACTGTAAGCCAGTCAGTGAAAACTAATGACTACGAATCACGAGGGTGTAAATGTTAGATCCTATTATCTGTGGAAAATACAGGCATTATAAAAACGAAAAATTATATGAAGTCATTGGCCAAGCGCGTCATAGTGAAACAGATGAAGAGATGATAGTGTACAGGGCACTTTATCATTGTGAACAATTTGGTGATAACCAGCTTTGGGTTCGCCCTATGAAAATGTTTTTTGAGAATGTCATTCATCATGGAAAAAAAGTTCCTCGATTTCAACGAATAGAATAGCCTTAATTTAATCACTTATGTTAGTTAATTGAGTTGCTGAAGATAATAGTATTAAGGCAAAAAACCAACCTATTTTTCGTTTTGACTCATAAAACGATATATAAATTTATTTTTGAGGATTAATAAAGCTTTGTATTTTAATAACACAATACTCTAGAAATGATTCCTTAATTTTAATCTTGGCCGTATCTTCTTTATGACCTTTTAAATTAACTATTTCAATTAGAATTGTGTTTGCATCACCATTGAGAGTCTTTATTGTCTCTTTTGTATCTATACCGTATCTATCAATATCTATTCTTCCATTTGCATGTAAAAGGCAATTGCGGATTTTAGAAATGTTAAGCAAAGCTTTCCAATGTTCACTATCAATACAGTACCCTTGTTCATTAAGTGCTGTTTCAAAGCGTGATATACTTGCATTTTTTTTAATTAATTGTTTTTCACACTCATGGTATAAAGACTCTTCAAGTGCCGCATAAATTTGTAGGAAAGTCGATTCAATCAAAATGTCTAGGCTTTGTTTATAAAAGGCTAAATTACGGATCTCATCCATGTCTAGTTTATTAATATTGTTCTTGGACTCTAAATGAGAGATATCTTTTTTGATTGATTCAGACACTAAGTCGTATATTTTTAACTGATATTCAAAATTAAATATGGTTAGGAATTTAAATTGATCCATAAATGATGATCCAATGTGAACTAGAGGCTGCTCCGTATTTCAAGGGAAGCTCAATTTAATGTTATTGTATTCGCAGTTTCAGCTTTTCAGCAAGCGTAGGCTGGGCTAGAAGCTCTGGGAAGTGATAAACATTTGCGTAGAACAGTAGTTGGTGCAAATAAAGGGAATTATTTTTAGGAAAAATTATGGAAAAATTAAAAAAAGTAACACACTATAACTTAATGAAAGTTGTAACGTTGTTCATCTTAGGCGTTAGTCATTTTTTGCTCTCATCAGGAGCCATTGCAGCGGATTCAGGAAAAATGAAGATTGATGATATCAATATGTATTATGAAGTGCATGGCAAAGGTACTCCAATTATTTTAATTGCTGGTTTTACTTGTGATCATACTTTTTGGGCTGGAGTTCTCAATCAATTAGCAGCAAACCATCAGGTTCTAACATTTGATAACCGTGGTATAGGTCAAACAGATAGTCCAAATACTCCTTATTCAATCGAAATGATGGCAGATGATGTCATGCGATTGAGTAAAAAGTTAGGGCTTCAAGATCCAATTATCATCGGTCAATCGATGGGGAGTGCCATTGCTCAAAATATTGGAAAAAGATACCCTGATCAAATTCAAAAAATTGTGCTGATCAACACGTTTGCTTACCTAACCAAAGCCCCAGAAATGGCTTTTGAATTAACGGGTGAATTACAACGCATGAATTTACCTCTTCGTTATCGAGTGCAATCGATTGCACCATGGGTATTTTCAAGCGATTTTCTCTCGCAACCAAATCAATTGGAAACACTAATCAGATTAGCTGAACAGAACCCTTATCCACAATCACTCATTGGATATGAACGCCAATTAAATGCTTTAAAAGAGTTTAATTCAGGGGACTGGTTAAGCGAAATCAAAACTCCAGCATTAGTTATTGCAGGTGAAGAGGACATGATTGCTCCATTGGCTGGTGCTAAGGAAGTGCAAAAAAAGATCGGTAATAATACTCAACTTGATGTTATACCTGGTGGGCATGCAAGCCCCGTAGAACAACCTCAAAAAGTAGCGGATGCGATTTTAAAATTTATTGATTAGCAAGCGTAGGGGGTTGAACATAAACCCGTTGCGGATGAGGAAGCTCATGTGATGCTATTAGAGCCAAAATCCACAGAGCAAACAGGCGGTATTGAAAGCGATTTGCTTGTTGATAAGCAACCATGGATTTAGTTTACGCTCATATTTGAGATGAGTTTGGATTCTGGAGTATTTATAGTGTTGCTTGCAGCAAGTGTTGCAAGCGTAGGCTGGGCTGAAAAGCCCAGCAAATGATCTGATGAATAGATTGATACTTGAATTTATATTATGTTTTCGAGTTAATACTCAATTTTCCAGGTACTGCTCAAGATTGGATGCTGGGCTTTTCAGCCCAGCCTACGTTTGTTGAGAGCAAACAGGTTACCTTGCTAAATGACGCTCATCAATTTTAAGTAAAGCAAGTAGGGCCACGAACATCATTGTGAACACTGTAATTAGAGCCATCGATCCATAAATTTTTAAATGAGTTGAGGCGCCAAGGGGATCAACTAATTGTGTTAAACCTTGTATGCCATAAATAGCGACCGCTTCTCTCCAAAAATTTCTAGAAGAAAAAACACTCTGTTTGCGTATGGCCATTACATCATGTTTGGCAATATAAACTGCAAAAATTTGATAGATAATATAAACCACCAAGAACCAACCGAAATAATTTTGCAATGGAACACCGAAATACAATCCTCCATCTTTCCATACCCATAATGAATAGACTGTTGATGAAAGAGGATCCATGCATATATCCCACATCACCATAATAAAAGCAGCGATCAACGGCACAAAAAATATTTGCTTCCCAGTTAGTTGGGTAGCATATTGTCCCAGAAGTATATGAGCTAAAATCCACGAGGCGTAACCCGTTCCAAAATAAGCAAACATAATAATGATAGGCACCTCAAATAGCCGTGGCCCAGCTAATTTATCATAATAATAATGCCCAAAAGGAAATCCTGTCTGAATGCTTAATGCTTCAAAAAAATGACTGACCAACCAAGTTATTATAAAAAATATAATTAAATTTTTTATTCCATACCGCTCCGTACCATGTAGGGACGCTGAAATAAAAATAGTAAAGACAAGAATAATGGGTAAAACAAGCTCTGCGACCGGGCCATGCCAAGCAGCAGAAAAAAGAGTTGCCAGAAGATAAATAGTAATCACTGTCCATCTAATTATACTGGATCTATTTTTCGTTTCTTCATTTTTAGTCATGTAAAGCGTCCTTGCTCGTATGCAATTTAAATAACTTACACTATAAGTTACTCAATAGATAAAACCAATGCTTGACTAAACTGTTCTCAACAATGATGGGTTTGTGAACTCTCTTGAAAGATAGGATTTCTTCTTCATTTTAAGGAGCTAATCCCGTTTGCAAGCAAAAGGGCTACCTTGATGTAGAGCCTAGTTTCTACTTATTTGTTTCGGTTTTCTAAGAGATTCAAGATGAGAGCGCTGCACTCCGGGAATCCAGAAGCGCTACAATTTATTGGTAAAAACATCGTCATTACTATTGGCTTACAAAAAGGGGGCAATACCAGCCTACTAAATTACTTGATGAGATGATTCAAGCGATGCAAGCCAAAAAACAAGTGACCATTTTGGGATCTGGGCAGCATGGCTATTTTGGCTGTATGGATGGTTACCGACTGGTTAAACTTTTTGATGTAGGCAAGAATATTACTTATCCGTATGTCGCGAGTGGTCCATACGATTCAGCAACCATTTTATATCCAAGGAATTGTCGGGCCAAGGCCCGACCTTGTCTTAGGAAGGACACAGTACTAGTCCTTGCTTCATCTGTTTTAAACCTTGTGCCACTTTTTCTTTGCTTAACGCGTAACAAAGACGTAATACATGTTTTCCTTGATCTGGATTTAAATAAAAAGAGCGACCAGGAACCACTGCAACTTTTGCACGTTCAAGTAACAGACGCGTCATGGTTGCATCGTCTTTAATACCCATGCGTGAAAAATCAGCCATAATATAATAAGCCCCCTGGGGAACTGTCACTTCAAAACCAATGTCACGTAACTCATGAACTGTCTGATCACGTTTTTCCAAATAGCTTTGACACATGGTTTGGTAATAATTTTCTTGTAATTTGAATGCATCGATCGCCGCATGTTGTAGCGGGGTTGCAGGACACACATACAATAAATCTTGAATCAAAGCCATTTTTGCGATGACATGTGCAGGGCCACTGGCATAACCTAAACGCCATCCTGTCATATTATATGTTTTTGAGCATCCTGAAATCGTAATGGTGCGTTCTTTAAAATCTTTTAAACTAGCAAACGACACATGTTGATAACCCGGGTAAGTAATATATTCATATATTTCATCAGTGATAACTGCTAAATTATGTTGTTCTGCAATTTCGCCAATCGCTAATAATTCTTGCTCAGAAAAAACTTTGCCACAAGGATTACACGGTGTACAAATGATAATGGCGCGGGTTTTAGGAGTAATCGCTTTTTTAAGATCATCAATTTGAATGCTTAAATCATGTAAATTAATAGGAACCGCTTTAACCTTCACTTGATACAGCTCCAAAATATTTTTGTGGTAGCCATAAAAAGGTTCAAACAAAATCACTTCATCACCTGGATTAAACAAAGACATCGTTGCACAAATAAATGCGCCAGTAGAACCGTGGGTTACCAGGACTTCTGTTTCGGCATGAACCGGAATTTTATTAAACGTTTGAATTTTATTGGCAATAACATGGCGTAAATTGAGTACCCCTTCACAAGCAGAATATACATTTTTTTCTTGTTCAATCGCACGTATCGCAGCTTGTTTGATTACCTCTGGTGTAGGTAAATCACAAATACCCTGACCTAAATTAATGCCGCCAATTTTTTCACACTCCGTGCTTGCTGCACGAATTCCAGATTGACATAAGGTTTCACTCACTTGACTTGTTTTTAGCATATTGTTAGTTCCTTTTGAGGGGGACGGTCCGGGGCCGCCCCCGTTAATCTTTTAAGATTATCTAAATTGTGCGGTGAATGAGCCTGTACCAAATGCACTTCTCGCCATGTCCTCATCACTAATGCTTACATCTTGTTTCATCGTTTTGGCTTCAAATAAAGTGAGCAATGTTCTTGCGTTGACATCAAATGGGTTATTATCGTTTTGAACCACATAATCAAATGCTTTATTCTTTGGATGGAGTTCGATAATTTTCTTAACTACAGCTACAGAATAATGCTCAGGATCAGCTCCATGCTTAATTAAGGCGTCAATTAGTCTTGAGTCACCACCACGTAATAAGAAGTAGGCAATAGGATTAACTGCGCAATACACTGGCATACCTGAATAGGTTGTAAGGTAATGGGTACTATTGAAATCAACATGATGTTTTTTTAATAGTTCTAGACTATTTAGTGTATTTCGGTGAGCATAACTTTGATGGACAGCTGTAAATACAGAGGACCAACCTTTCAATGTTGTAATTGATGATGCTAAAGTTGCAGAGCCATCCAGCATTCGTTTTAAACTATATGTATTTCCTGTAAGCAATGACTTTTGAAATATTCCATAACTTCTAGAGAAACCAGTATGCTCTTTTATGATTTTTGCTGCTGCTTTAAAATGTTGCGATTGAGCAAAAGAAAGCGGGGTTCTATTTTGGAAGCTGGTATTTTGCGTATTAGCCCCATTATTAAGAAGACATTGAACAACAGCTACCGCGTCCAACGAATCACGGTTAGAACGGGACAATTGATTATTTATTGCATGATGCAATGGTAGTTTTCTCATGTGATCAGGTTTATTCGGATTGGCGCCCAGATCCACTAGTCTTTGGACTATTCCAACATCTTTACCGTACTCACAAGCTAGACCAAGCATGCTATATCCATTGTGATCAAAAGCGTTAGCAGCCATATGCACTAATTTAGGAGAATATTTTTCTGGTTGAAATGACATCAATAGCTCTGGCCAATTCTCTTTACTGTGGTAAGGGAAAAAAGACATAATTTCATTTAATTGTTCGATTTGTTCTTTTGAAAGCGGTTCGTGGCTGTCGATATAATTTTTTGAATTATTAAAATAATAACGCTTCATGATAAGTCCCTGTTCTTGTTTTTATTAGTCTGAAGCCATTATATACATGATTTTTGCAGTTTTTTGTAGGTTGGATTTATCCGATGAGGAATCAATGTAGTCGCGCTACATTTGTCTTGCAGGTAATTTTTATATTTGATTAAGAACAAGGCCCGACCTACGTAATCTCGTTTGCATGCAAACGGGCTATCTCAATCATGACGATGAATCAATTAGATTTTGTTAATAAAGTTTTACGATTGCACAAAAAATAGTAAAATAAGGTCACATTAAAGAGAGCAGAATTAAATTGATGAATAACACGGCTTTAAAGCAAATCCTCCCGACGATTCATACTTTCGAAGACTATGAACAACTTAAACAGCAAATTGAAAATGATTTGGTGAGAGCGATTATTCATAAGCACCAATTACCCGAAGAATCATTAGTACTTTTCTCTGAAGGGACCAATATCGTCTTTGCATATGGAGAGAGAAAGGTCATTAAAATTTTTCCGCCATTTCATCAAAGCCAATTTGAAAGTGAGCGCTTAGTATTAAAGCATGTGGATGGAAAGCTTTCGATAAAAACGCCTGTACTTGAGTATGAGGGAGAACTATTTGGTTGGCCTTATCTTATCATCAGCAAACTTGATGGAACACTGCTAGAGACCCTTTGGGAAAACATGGCCCACAGTAATAAAATGGTCATTCTTCGTGAATTAGGGACACTTATTCGTGAAGTGCATGCTTTGCCGACTGAGGGGCTTGAGGCTATTGATTGTTATTGGCCGCAATTTCTTGAGAAACAAATAGCGCGTTGCGTAGCGCACCATCAAAAGAAAGGACTGCCAACGACTTTGTTGCAAGAATTGCCTATTTACCTTGAGTCACTCAAAGAAGTATTACCGAAGATAAAAAAACCAGTGATTTTAACTGGAGAATATACGCCGATGAACTTTTTAGTGAAGCAAGCAGATGGCGTTTGGCATATCAGTGGTTTGATTGATTTTGGCGATGCAATGCTTGGTTTGCCACAGTATGATTTGCTTGGCCCAGGTGCTTTTCTGATACAAGGTGACAAGCAATTATTGCGCACATTTTTAGAGGCTTATGGTTATTTGCCATATGAGTTGACAAATAGCTTGAGTTATCAATTGATGGCGTTAATGCTGCTCCATCAATATAGCAATTTGAACATCCAGGTAAGAATTGCAAATTGGCAGGATAAAGTTAGAAACTTGCAAGATTTAGAAAATTTAGTGTGGGGTTTTTACTAGCAGACGCAGCCATTTGCAAGCCAAGGGCTACCTTGTTCAGTTTGTTTTGATCAATAAAAGGCTTGAGAGGTTATATATTGTGCTATAATGGCGCCTTACTCATTATGGGAAATATAAAATGCCAAGAGGTTTGACTGTTTTTGCAGCCAGTGCTGCGGTTAGCTATTCCGAAGATGAATTAAAAAGCATTGCTAAATGGTTTGAAAAGGCAATGATAGATGACCAACATCAAAGAATAATACCATTAAGTGTGCATCTATATAAAAAAGGTTCAAATTATTCTCTTGAGTTAATCTCGGACGAGGCTTCAAGTTTGAAAGAGCTATTCAAATATTACATTGAAAGGAAAGGGGTAGATGTTTCCAATTGTCTGAGAACTATAAATAAAGAGAAGGACACTTATACTATTAGATTACCGCTAAGTGCAGTTGACACGCTTCACTCAAATATAAACAAGCAGCAAGATAAAGCTGACCAAAAAGCACCACATTAGCACGAGTAGCCTGTTTGCGTGTAAACAGGATTTCTGAAGCTAATAATTTACGTGCAAACAAGTATCTGCGGGCACGAGAAAAGTGCCCCTATCGAACACTCTAGCGCTCAAGCAAATTTTACTGACTTTCTACAGGCTTCTCACGCAAAAAATATCATGCTTTACTATATTAACTATTAATATGAACTGTTGAGAATAAGAATGGTCAAGATACTCATGTGCTTAGGCTTGGTTTTAAGCAGCAATTTACTTATTGCTCAACCGGGGGTGCAATCTGGTGCTAATAACGTAATCTCTTGTGGTAGCATGAATGAGATAGAGCGTGTAGGGAAACAAGTAAAAGAATTCTTACAACACGAGTTTTGTGAAACAACCATTGACCCCAAAAAACTTGCTCCTATCAGTCAAAATGTTCTGCAAAAAATTATGACTGCATCATTTCTTGGAGTAGCCCCGCCCCCAAATTGGCAGCAACTAACCGATGATATGATAAACAACTGCCTCAAAAATAATAACCTATGTAAAAAGGAAGCACGGAAGGAATTCGAAGCTTGCATGAAACAGAGAGTTCCGTTTATCTTGCTCCAATTTGGACCTTGGGTTGCTGAAAATTGTTCGCAGCTGAATAAATCATTAATTCAGAAATGGTCAGATAAAAAAGCCATTCTCAAAAAGATAATTGATGAAAGCAAAGTGGATAATCATCTAGGTTTACCATAAAATTTATCAGCAAGCTAACGATGGCGCTATTCATTGTCAAAGGCAATAAGGATAGGGCAGGGTTGCGAATCCGCTTTATTGCATTCTTTTACTAAGCGATGAAGCGATTTTCGTGCCTCCATGAGTTCCTCAATTTGTCCATCTAGTTTGCTAATACGTTTTTGCGCGATGTTTCTTACATGCTCGCGATCATTTTTGGCATCAAGCTCTAATAGTTCTTTTATTTCCTTAAGCGTGAAGCCTGCTTTTTTTGCTGCAAGAATAAAGCGTAAACGACGGATATCATGCTCCCCATAACGTCTAATTTTTACTGAGCTGAATTCTTTGCCAAGAGGGGGGATATTAAGAATCCCTTGGCGTTGATAAAAGCGAATCGTTTCTACACCAACCCCGCATGATTTAGCAAATTCACTAATTGTTTTATGATTCATGATTTGACTCCGTACCATAGTACATACCTTATAGTATTTATAGACCATAGAGCAATGGAGTATTCAAATGAGCAGTTCAACAGTTAAAAAAGCAACCCTTTATCGCATGGTCATGTCAAAACATGTGTGTCCATACGGTCTCAAAGCAAAAAGTTTTTTGCAACGTCAAGGCTATATTGTTGAAGATAAGTGGCTCGTTACCCGTGAGCAAGTGGATGCTTTTAAAGCAGAACATCAGGTGCAAACAACCCCACAAACTTTTATCAATGCAAAGCGAGTCGGTGGTTATGATGATTTACGTCACTATTTTGGAAAAAAAACTCGTGATTCTAAGGAAAAAAGTTATCGCCCAGTAATCGCTCTGTTTGCAATAACCGCACTTATGGCAGCTGCCACAAGCTATGCATTCACTCATACGGTGTTTACAACACGGACTTTAAGTTGGTTTATTTCCTTTAATATGGTCGTGCTTGCACTGTTAAAGCTACAGGATGTCGAAAAATTTTCAACGATGTTTTTAAATTATGACCTACTGGCTAAGCGCTGGGTTCCCTACAGCTATATTTATCCTTTTGCAGAAGCATTAGCTGGGATCTTAATGATTGCAGGAGCCTTGAGTTGGATTTCAATTCCGCTTGCATTGTTTATAGGTACAATAGGTGCCATTTCTGTATTTAAAGCAGTTTATATTGATAAGCGAGAATTAAAATGTGCTTGTGTTGGGGGTGACAGTAATGTCCCTTTGGGATTTATTTCACTCATGGAGAACTTAATGATGATGGGAATGGCTCTGGTAATGTGGATTATGTAATAAAAATGTGTGGTCATTGTCTTGAATTAAAAGCAAAATAATCAAAAAAAAAAATTAATATAACAAAATTATGCTGCAAATCTGGATAAAATAGTGTACAATATGTGACAAAATTTTATCCAATTTAATTTTATCTAAGAGTGCTATGACTGATTTAAACCTTTACAGAAACATTGGTATCTTCGCCCACGTAGATGCAGGAAAAACCACCACTACCGAGCGTATTCTTAAGCTTACTGGTAGAATTCACAAAATAGGTGAGGTTCACGATGGTGAATCAACAACCGATTTCATGGAGCAGGAAGCGGAGCGTGGTATTACTATTCAGTCCGCAGCAGTAAGTTGCTCTTGGAAAGGTACTCGTTTCAACGTTATCGATACCCCAGGACACGTGGACTTCACTGTTGAAGTATATCGTTCACTGAAAGTACTCGATGGTGGTATCGGGGTATTCTGTGGTTCTGGCGGTGTTGAGCCTCAGTCAGAAACTAACTGGCGCTATGCGAACAATTCAAAAGTATCTCGTTTGATTTTCGTAAACAAACTAGATCGTATTGGCGCGAACTTCTTGAAAGTGACCGAGCAAATTAAAAAGGTATTGGGTGCTAATCCTTTAATTATGACTTTGCCAATTGGTTTTGAAGATACCTTCGTAGGTGTTGTCGATGTATTAACCCGTCAAGCGTATGTTTGGGATGAATCTGGCCAGCCAGAAAATTATAAAGTGACTGATGTTCCAGCGGATATGCATGACGATGTTGAAATGTATCGCGCGCAATTAATTGAAACGGCGCTTGAAATGGATGATGAGTTGTTGATGGCTTATCTAGAAGGTGAAGAGCCTTCAATTGAAGAAATTAAGCGTTGTATCCGTAAAGGTACGCTTGAATTAGCCTTCTTCCCAACTTATTGTGGTTCGGCATTTAAGAACAAAGGGATGCAGCTGTTACTTGATGCGGTTGTTGACTATTTACCAGCTCCTCATGAAGTGAACCCACAACCTTTGACTAATGCTGAAGGTGAGCCAAATGGCCAATTCGCTATCGTTTCTCCTGACGAACCATTCCGTGCCTTGGCATTCAAAATTATGGATGACCGTTTCGGTGCGCTTACGTTCGTACGTGTCTATTCAGGAAGACTAAATAAAGGCGATACTATTCTTAACTCCTTTACTGGTAAAACAGAGCGTGTCGGCCGTATGGTTGAGATGCAGGCGAATGAGCGTAATGAGTTGCAAAGTGCTGAAGCAGGCGACATTATTGCGATTGTAGGTATGAAAAACGTTCGCACCGGTCATACTCTTTGCGATCCAAATCACGAATGTACACTTGAAGCGATGGTCTTCCCTGAGCCAGTTATCTCTATTGCGGTTACGCCAAAAGATAAAGGCGCTACCGAAAAAATGAGTATTGCTATAGGTAAGATGGTTGCAGAAGATCCAACGTTTAGAGTTGAAACGGATCAAGATTCAGGTGAAACCATTCTGCGTGGTATGGGTGAATTACATCTTGATATTAAAGTGGATATTCTGAAGCGTACATACGATGTTGAGTTAATCGTAGGTCAGCCACAGGTTGCTTATCGTGAAACCATCACTAAATCGATTCAAGACAGCTATACACACAAGAAACAATCAGGTGGTGCAGGTCAATACGGTAAGATTGATTACACGATTTCTCCAGGAGAGCCAAACACTGGATTCACGTTCATCACTTCTGTTGTGGGCGGAAATGTTCCTAAAGAATTCTTCCCGGCAATTGAGAAAGGGTTCCGTTCAATGATGGATACTGGTACGTTGGCAGGTTTCCCTGTATTGGATGTTGTCGTTAACCTTACTGATGGTGCTTACCATGCCGTTGACTCTTCAGCAATAGCGTTTGAAATTGCAGCAAAAAGTGCATTCCGTCAATCGATTCCAAAAGCTGCGCCGCAATTGCTTGAGCCAATCATGAAAGTTGACGTGTACAGTACTGAAGAAGATGTAGGTAATGTGATTGGTGACTTGAACCGTCGTCGTGGTATGATTTCAGGTCAGGAGCCAAGTGCTGCTGGCGTTCGTATTAAAGCCGATGTTCCTCTTTCAGAGATGTTTGGTTACATCAGTACTTTACGTACCCTTACTTCTGGTCGTGGTCAATTCTCAATGGAATTCTCTCACTACGCTCCTTGTCCAAACAACGTAGCTGAAGCAGTAATTGCCAAAGAAAAAGAGAAGAAAGCCGCAGCTACTGCGTAATTAAATTAGTAACTTTTAAAAAAGCTCTATCAGTTTGTTCTGATGGAGCTTTTTTTATTTAAGCAAGAGGTTGTCGGGCCAAGGCCGACTTACGCTAAAAATTTTTACGATTGAAATCAGAAATATCCTCAAGACTCTCAATATCTTCAAGATTCTCGACATAATTAGGAAGTAGCGTGAGTAATGATTTAATCTGATCTAAACATTGTATCTCTTTATCTATATCAATAAGTGGACTAAATGTGGCGCATATCAATGCTCTTTTCAAAATCATTGCAGCAACATTCTCTTCAGTAAGGTGTTTGTGGGCAATCACCACGTGATATTCCTGAATGCCTGGTACTTTGAAAATTGCATCACCTAAATAAGGCTTTAATATCTTTAACATAGCATCAGCTTTTGCTGAGGTTACCAGCTCAGATACATCATTTTCAGAACGTTTTTCAAATTTAATAGGTGCTGCTGTCCAACCGGGGAGGGCTTTTATTGCCAAAATTGAGTTATAGATTTCAGCTCTTTGATTGAGTAAGCTTTCTGCTGATTTTTCGACCATATTTGGTTCTTTTGATTAATTTATTTACATTATAGGTGCCGTAATATGCCTTTTCAAGGAACCTTTCAGCAGTAATGAGGAGGCGTAGGTCGATCCCTCAGGGCCCGACCTACACGTGTAATCATTTGTAGGGCACACTGCTAGTCGACTTTGAGACTTTCCTTTGAATTATTCTATACTCTACATAGACAAGCTAGAAGGGACGAACTATGACATACACAAGACCTGAGTCTGAAGCAATTGATGATGTGATTATAAAAACTCTGAATAAATTATTAGAACTTGAGATGGCAGGTGTTGTACGCTATACCCACTATTCCTTTATGATCTTTGGTTTTAATCGCATTCCTATCTGTAAATGGATGCGTGATCAGGCCCAAGAGAGCATAAACCATGCTCATTTAATAGGGGAGCTTATTACCCATTTTTCTTATCATCCGACACTTAAAATTGGCAAATTATTAGAGACCCATGAACATAATATTAGAACTATTTTGGAAGAGTCTCTTGAACACGAAAAACAAGGTTTGGTTTTGTATCATCAACTATTACACCATTCAGCACAGAAGTCGGTGTTAGTAGAAGAGTTCGCCAGAAAAATGATTCAAGAGGAAGAAATGCACGTTGGTGAAATATATAAAATGCTTATGTCACCTGATACTTTGAAGGATTAACGACAAACTGTTTGATACTCTTGGACATCTAAGTAATTAATACTAATGAGAGGTAGGTTGGGCCTTGGCACAACAAAATCCATGTTATTCTCTTCTTTATAAACATAAGGACTTAGATCTTCACATCATATTGGCAGAGGGAACCGTAGAATCATAATGTAAATAAAATCGATCGGTATTACAAAGAGCCAGATTGGAACCACGATTTTCCATATACCATTGCAGTTCTTGTTTTTCTTCCTTACTTAAACGATTTGTTGTTTGGTATTCAGTAACTAACTCATTAAGTTTCTCTTTTAATAAAATGATATGTTCTCGTTGAGATGTGGTTAATGGGTTTTTAAAGAAAGCAAATTTATTATCTGCAGAGGAGTGTCGTCGGGTATATCCTTTGGAGTGAATTATTTCTTCATAACATGCCTCAAGAAAATCGAGCTTTTCAGTCATTGAGGAGAAATTACTCATAGATGCCTCCAGTGCAGTTTTTGAGAACGCACTATTCTCATAAGTGCTTTTGAATTCATTGGAAACTTTTTTCAATGCGGCCTTTACCTTTTCAGTATTCCTTTCACCAAACATAGAACTAAGTTGCATGTTAACTAACGTAGGAATTAATTCTTTTACTGAACTTTCATCAATTAATACTTCTTTTCCAAAATTTTTGAATTTAAGGGTGGTTAAATTTTTATCCGCCCCTTTTTTATATTTTCCAAATACCAATTTTTGATCTTGGTCAGTGATTTTTTGATCTTTCGCGGGGATTAACTTATCTCCAAGTGTATCAAGTAGTTTGCAAATTTTTTTAAACTCAGTACTAGAGGTTATACCAAAAAAACGATACTTAAGTGTAAGTATTTCGGTGTGTTTATGATGACTGGCTGCTTTTTCGCCCTTATAAATACTCTCAAGTGCTTTTTTAAAAGCCTCCATTTGTTTAATTAGGATGTCATATGGATAGTCCAAACGCTTAATATCAATTTTATAAAGTTTTTTCCAAACATCACGGTGATTCACCATATTCCAAACTATGGCAAATCCATCATCGCTTAACTGCGGGGGCTCGTTGTTCCTAAATAAATTCGCTTGATCTCTATCCTTACGATGAAGCATTTCTTGGAACAGTTTGGCTCCATTTTTCTCGTTCAAATCTATTTTACGGTATGTAAAACTAAGAAACTCACGGTCTACTAATTCCCACATAGTTTTTGACCATTTTTGTTTCGTATGTTTAAAAATAACCTCATTCATATGATTCAACATCATATTAAATTCGGGCATAATCGTATTATGTACTTTTGCATGGTACACATCATGTTCTGTTACTACAGGCATCGGCGTATCAGCATAACCATGGATGTTTTTTGTAGTTGTTTCAACGCCACTACCACGCATACTAATTGCAGTCGGTCTATAGTAAGATTCAACCCCCTCTTTGACTGCATCAATTTCTACCTTTCCTATTTTTGCTCGATTAGCAGCTGCTCCATTGACTCCATATCGTGCAATTTGCAGCGCTTCAATAACGCCGAAAGGTAGGTGAAGATCATACTCTGCTCCATTATATGTTGCTCTATGCCAAGACCTATTTCTCCGCAGAGAATCTCCTAATTGGGGTGTCTTTGAAGGGGCATCTGGTGAAGAAATAATTTTGGGATTACTTTTTGAAATAAAGAAAACCTGCTCTGATTCGGGGGCAGTTGCAATAAGTAAGTATAATCGAAATAGATGCTCCTTATTAAATTGCTCCCCATATGTACCTCTCACAACAGCTGGAAGCCATAATTCACGAGCTTCTTGGGTAAAGTGCCCATCTTCATCTAGAATTCGAAACGTTTTTTCCAGAGGATATTCTTTTGGAATTTGATCTCTAGCGAGTATCGTGGTCATTTGTTGGCGTGTAATTCTGTTTTGTTTAAAGAGCCACAACGCGTAAAAAGTATGCTCCTCTTTTTTTAAAGATTCATCCTCGAAATCGCCACGTTGAATTGCTTGCGCAACGTGCTCTAAGCCTTCTGCTGTAAGAGTGATATGCTCAGGAATAGTAATTGTATTACCATTTAAAAAGTCATCAAAATCATCAGAATGTAGCGTTCTTTCCTCATCTACAGGGAGTTGATTGGTCTCGTTGTCTCTGAATCCAGGATGTTTGTATTTAGCATTTTTATTTTTTCTAGGATTAAATTGACGCAAATCCGGATTAAAACTTACGTCAACACCGGTGGGAATTTCTGATGAGAAAAAACGGCCAAAAAAAGATTGCCATGCCGCCGTAGCGTCAGCAAATGTATCAATTTCAGCTAAGCCATAATTACCAGGCATAAAAAAACACCCAAAAAAAAGAGCACTTGGTGCATTTATTATACTAATAATTTATTACGGTATTATTAACAAAACGAGAGTTACAAACAGAGAGGGCGAGCGGAGAAGGCAGCGTATGGTTTGATTCTAATAGGGAGAGCTGGGCTTCAGCACCGAAAATCGATGTTTCATTTCATCCATGCTTACTCAACTCTTTATATTGACGTGTAGCCTGTTTGCTCTGCTAACTAAAATGGTTTTTCCATTGATGCTATTGTATATTAAACCTAGAGTTAATACTGAGTAATCAGAAACTCATTCTAAATGTTTATTTCAGGACCTAATTAATAAGGGATTAAACGATGCGATTCACTAAAAATATAGGTTTTATTCTGCTTGCTGTGTACCTGATTATAGTAGCTCTTACTGTCTTGGCTCCTGGAATTGCTATTCCCAGTACCATCACTGCAGTAGTTGCTTTGGTCGCTGCAATTTTTATCCTCATAGGCAGATAAAGACTCCTATAATCTGCACACTTTAATGCGTAGGTCGGGCCTTGGCCCGACAAAATCAATGTTACTCCAAACTAGTTCAATCATTAGTTATAATTTCTTTTCATTTTATTCTTCATTATAAAAGGCAAACTGGCGATGTTGATTGTTTTTGGTGGGTTACCTGGAACAGGAAAAACGACGATTTCTAAAATTATAGCCACGCGTTTGAAGGCGGTTTATCTGCGAGTGGATACCATTGAGCAGGCTTTAGTCAACTTAGATAGTTATCCTGGTTCATTAATCGTTGGTTCTGAGGGGTACTTAATCAGTTATGCGCTTGCTCGCGAGAATTTGGCTTTGGGTTTACATGTAGTGGCTGACTCGGTTAATCCGATTGCTATTACACGTCAAGATTGGCAACAGGTAGCAAAACAAACTGAATCAGATCTAATTGAGGTTGAGCTTATTTGTTCCGATGAAAAAGAACATCGACGTCGGGTAGAAGGGCGCATTGCCGATATAGAAGCTCATAAGTTGCCTACATGGCAAGCTGTTTTAGAGCGAGACTATGAGCCTTGGAAAAGTAAGCAAATTGTGATTGATACATCAAAGAATTTAATTGATGAGTCAGTGGCGATAATTATGAGTTATATCGCTTTGAAGTAAGTTTAAGCTGTGAATACACCGACATTTCCCATATTGATCATTTTAATGGAGTTCGTATAATTCATAGCAAGTTATTCATTGTAAATAAAAAAGAAATAAACCTATGGCCTATACAAATAAATGCCCAGTAACACTTGAACTGCTTACTAAAGAAAATGCTTTTTTAGTCAAGGTTCCGCTATCAAAGGATAACAATAAGTATTACTATATCAGCGATAAAGAAACTTTAGAGAAGCTCACGGCGTGTCCATTTACAAGACGACAAGCTGATTATTATGTGCTCCCCTTATCAGAACTCTTAGGCAATCATAAAACCGCCGATTCTCAAGATGTCGCGAGCAAACTGCTCAAAGACGATGATGCTAATACACTGATTGAAGATAATGCTGCTCTTGCTGCAATTGATAAAGCAAATAAATTTAATTGGCAATTAAAGAATTTCAAAAATAAAACAAACAACCGTGCTGCAACAAGTCAGCGGGCTCCATTGGCTTTTACTAATATCCAAATACCTGCAACTAGGATTTTGCCACCCAATCATCAGTTTATCAGTGATTATAAAGCGGGTTTTTTTAGGCATCCTTTGCCATTGCGATCCGTTTGGGACATTTTTAATGACCTCAGTGGCAATGATTTTAGAAGATATCGTAGAATAGTTAATGAATTAATGAATGATGCTCAATTAGAAGAGCATGACTTAATATTTCTTATGCGTGCTCATAAGCTCATATCTGAGCTTGATGATGGCCGTTATAAAATTGCATTGAATAATGCAGTATATGCTCAGATAACACGATATGTAGCAGGATTTTTTGTGTTAACTAATACCATGTCAATAATTTTAGATTTCGTTAACAATGGTTTTTCATCATCGATGTTTTCCGGAGCTTTGAGCATTTTGCTTCTTGATCGCGTTCAAGATACTCTTGTGCATATATTGAGACAAAATAAGCAGTTCGATGTTATCTCGGCTTTCAATACAATACTTGTTGATATTCCTAAACAATTAACAAGACGCTCTGGTATTGAGAATAGCATAAAAAGCGCGGCATCTAATGCTTATGAATTTGTAAGGACAAATTTAAGTTTTCTCCATAATAAGTTTGTAAAATCAGAGCCTGTACAGTATGAGCTTCCTGATGATTTAGCTCGGGCTTCAAGGCAATTCAACTAGCTTTGGAATGTCGAGCCAAAGCTCGACCTACGTTGAGGTTATTATGCATCCATACACTATTCATCTCGCTCAAAATCATGGGGGAGTACTCCACTACCTCGGAAATAGATACCTCACTCTCCCAGATCTGACAGGACATATGCGTCCAGATAATAGCTGGTTGAATGAGCACTTCTCAGTATTATTAGCAAATAATCAGGGTCAAAAATACAAGAAAGCAATTGAACCCTTCGCAGGCTCTGCTTCTTGGAGTATGGCGGCAATGGAGATTGGCTTTGCTGAAGAGTACATCATCAATGACAGTAATAAAGTGCTAATGCAGACACTGCAACTCATTAAAAATAAGCCAGGGATTATCAAGGAATCCTATACCAAATTGATAAATGACTTTGATGCCGCGCCATCAAAGAAAGCGTTTTTCCTTGGGGTATTGGCGCATTACAATCAGCTAACTGTTGACGAAGAAAAAGCATTGCTACTGCCCTTCATCATTAATCATTCATGGGGTGGAATCCTTTTTTATGATCAGGACCTTAATCTTATCTATCGTGAAGGTGAACTATTTGAGGGAAAAAAAGCCGACCGCTTTTTGGAGAAGGCGAACTTATCTTTAGCGCAGTTTATCAGTGAAGTTGACAGGGCCTCTAAGTTACTTAATACCAATCGGGTTACATTCAAAACCGGTGATTTTATAGCGACAATTGCTGATGCAAAACCGGGCGATTTTGTGGGAATGAATCCACCTTACCCTGAGAACGAGCGTTCTATTTCCGAAAAAATAGGGATGTATTTGGAACTTTATGCGCCTGAAAAAATGCACCACAATTTAGTGCAAATTCTTCAAGATCTTGAAAGGCAAGGTATACATTACTATATGACTTATGGGTGTTATAACCCCGAATTTAAAAATTATGTGATACGTAATGAAAACCATCAGCCCATTAATTATTTTCGTGTTTTAGGCTATGAACAGTGTGTTTTTGGAGTATTTCTTGATCAGATGTATTTTTCTTCTCAATTTTCGATCCCAAGCAATGTGTGTATATTCAAAGCAGAGGATGTTTTGAGGGGCCAAGATTTAACTCTTGAAGAAGCACTAGAACAATTTAAGCGGTTAGAAAAACTCTTGTGACATCAATTAAGGGAGCTTTTCTGTTTGCAGCGCATTCTCGATTATGCTAAGAAATTCTCTACGATTGGGCCAATTGGTCTGTTATTGCCTCTTTTTTTAAGAGGATTCATCAGACGCACGCGATCCTCTATATCTCTGATGATGGCTGTGAACGCGAGTAATCCACCTACGTTAATTTTGGATATCGCGATTTCTACCGGCAATAATATTCGATCACGATGCTCGTCCATAAATGAGATTTCGCTCGTTCATTTGCCTCGAACGAACGGGAGAGCGTGCAAATTAAATTGCATTATATTGCCAAACAATTAAAAAATAATCCTGTAAATTCCTGCTGTCTATTGGCGTTATGAGACAGGTTGGATGGTATTTAAGCCTACGTAACAATCGTAGGTCGGGCTTGATCCGACAAAATCAAAGTCACTCCTCAAACCACTACAGTGCTATTTCTAGGCATAAATGGATGCTCATAAAATGAGCAGTATGTTTTTGTAAAAATATCAACCCTTTACTATTATAGTTATTATATTGCCTCGTAAATGGAATTTAAGAATGCCTCGACAAAAAGAAAAAAAGGATGTTGGGAACAATGGCGGATCGTTTGATCTCCCCAAAAGTCATGTCTCAATGGAAGATAGATTGCGCGATATTCTCGAAGCGATTGAGTCGGTACGGCGAGGTGACTTATCCAAGCGCTTAAAAAAAGATCACTATGATATTTTTGGAGAAATAGCGGATTCCTATAATAGCATGATGGAAGGATTAAGTAGCTTTACTTCAGAAGTTACTCGTGTCGCTCGTGAGGTAGGTACCGAAGGTAAATTGGGCGTCAAGCACAAGTTCCCGGTGTTACAGGGACGTGGAAAGAATTAACCGACAATGTGAATGCGATGGCGGCAAATTTAACCAGCCAGGTGCGCAATATTGCACAAGTCACCACTGCTGTTGCCAGTGGTGATCTCAATCAAAAAATTACTGTTGAAGTAAAAGGCGAAGTACTGGAGTTGAAAAATACCATTAACAAGATGGTTGATAATTTAAGATCGTTTTCTGGTGAGGTAACACGGGTTGCAAAAGAAGTAGGTACCGAAGGGAAATTAGGTGGGCAGGCGCAGGTTCCTGGCGTCACCGGCACATGGAAGGAGTTAACGGATAATGTGAATGCGATGGCGGCAAATTTAACCAACCAAGTGCGTAATATTGCACAGGTTGCGACTGCAGTTGCTAAAGGTGATCTGAATCAAAAGATAACGGTTGAAGTCCAAGGTGAAATGCTGCAACTGAAAGAAACCCTGAATAAGATGGTGGATAGTTTGACCATCTTTGCTTCAGAAGTAACACGGGTCGCCAAAGAAGTGGGTACGGAAGGAAAGCTTGGTGGGCAAGCACAAGTGCCTGGTGTGACTGGTACGTGGAAAGAATTAACCGACAACGTGAATGCGATGGCGGCAAATTTAACCAGCCAAGTACGTAATATTGCTCAAGTTGCGACCGCGGTTGCAAAAGGGGATTTGAATCAAAAGATTACTGTAGAAGTATTAGGGGAAGTGTTGCAACTGAAAGAAACAATCAACAAGATGGTCGATAGCTTAACGATTTTTGCTTCAGAAGTAACGCGGGTGGCCAAGGAAGTGGGTACGGAAGGAAAGCTTGGTGGGCAAGCACAAGTGCCCGGTGTGACCGGTACGTGGAAAGAATTAACCGACAACGTGAATGCGATGGCAGCAAATTTAACCAACCAGGTGCGCAATATCGCGCAAGTCACAACAGCTGTAGCGAGCGGTAATCTAAATCAAAAAATTACTGTTGAAGTAAAAGGCGAAGTATTGGAATTAAAAAACACCATTAATGATATGGTGGATAATTTAAGATCATTTTCAGGTGAGGTAACGCGGGTAGCAAAAGAAGTAGGTACTGAAGGAAAACTAGGTGGCCAGGCGCAAGTGCCTGGTGTGACTGGTACATGGAAAGAATTAACCGATAATGTGAATGCGATGGCAGCAAATTTAACCAGTCAGGTGCGTAATATTGCACAGGTTGCAACTGCGGTGGCTGATGGTGATCTGAATCAGAAAATTACGGTTGAAGTCAGTGGAGAAATTCTGCAGCTTAAAGAAACACTGAACAAGATGGTTGATAACTTAAACCTTTTTGCCGCTGAGGTAACGCGAGTTGCGAAAGAAGTAGGTACTGAAGGAAAATTAGGTGGCCAGGCCTCAGTGCCAGGAGTAGGCGGCACTTGGAAAGAATTAACCGCAAACGTGAATGCGATGGCGTCTAACCTTACTGATCAAGTGCGTAATATTTCAAAAGTTGCGGTCGCAATTAGCGCAGGGGATTTGACGCAAAAAATTACCGTTGAAGCCAAAGGCGAAGTATCACTTCTAAAAGAAACCATCAATAAAATGGTTGATGACCTCAATCGCTTAGCCAGTGAGGTATCGCGTGTGGCGCAAGTAGCGGGTAAAGAAGGTAGATTAAATGAGCGTGCTAATGTTGAGGGGGTTGGCGGTAGTTGGAAAGATATTGTTGATAAATTAAATAATCTCCTTAATTCAATTGCTACACCAGTACAAGAGGTCATTCGTTTGGCAGTTGCGCTTTCTATGGGGGATGTGTCGCAACGCGTCAGTATTGAAACTCAGGGTGATATTAGAACGTTATCTGATGCATTGAATAAGTCTTTTGATGATTTAGGCGCGTTAATTCGTTTTGCGATGGATAGTTCGACCAAAGTTTCTGGCGCATCAGTACAGCTCGCAGATATTTCCAAGCAAGTGAGCAATACGTTGCAGCAAGCTGCAAGCACGACGCAACAAATCGCTGTTGGTGCGAAAGAACAGGCGAAAAAATTGGAGTCAAGTACACGAATCGTTACGGAACTCTCTAAATCGATTCAACAAGGGGCCACAAATTCACGCACAGCAGCGGAAGTAACTCAAGAGGCAGCAAAATTGGCAAGCAGGGGTACTGATGCAGGAAAACAAGCGGCAACAAGGCTCAAATCTATTGATGATATTGTGAAGTCGAATACTGACACTGTAAAAGATCTGGATAAACGAGCTAAAGAAATTGGGGTAATCGTTGGTACGACTAAAGACATCGCCGACCAAACTAACCTTCTGGCTTTAAATGCGGCGATTGAAGCGGCACGAGCTGGTGAGGCAGGGCGTGGGTTTGCTGTAGTGGCTGACGAAATTCGCAAGCTTGCTGAAGGTACCAAAAAAGCAGCGGTGCAAATTGAGGGCATGGTTAATACCATTTTGGAGTCGACTACTCAGGTGGTTGAAGGTATGACCACAGGTACACAGAAAGTCACTGAATCAATCGATATTGTCAATGAAGCGCTCAGTGTTCTTGGACAAATTAGTTCTGGAACCCAGGAAATTACCATCAAGGCACAAGAAATTTCTACTGCAACATCAGAGCAAGCGAAGGCGGCCTTAGCCGTTGCAAAAACAACAGAAGAAATCTCGGCAACATCAGAGCAAGCAGCAGTTGGTGCTGAACAAATGTCCTCATCAATTCAGCAACAAACGGCCAGTATGCAACAAATGACGGTGTCTGCTTCGAATTTATCAGTTCTGTCTGATGAGTTAAGAACTGCATTGAAACGATTTAAAGTGGCCTATATGGCTTCTGAAACACATGTGCTCAGGAGTGAATAATGCCGAATAGATCTTCATTATCGCTTAAAATAAAAGAACAACAATTGATACAACTTATCGTATTTCGGACGGGCAATGAAGAATTTTGTATCCCCATCCATGACGCTCAAGAAATTATCAAGGTAGTCCCTATTACACCTATTCCTGACTCGCCTTATTTTATGCGCGGATTAATCAACGTGCGAGGTGATGTTGTTGCTATTATTGATATTAAGACTCTTTTTTTTCTTCCCACGACCGATAATGATAATCCAAAGCACATTATCATCACCAAACAAAAAAGTGGAATTTTTGGGTTAATGGTTGATGAGGTCGTAGAAGTGTTACGCGTAAGCGGTGCGGATATTAATCAAAATCCTTCGAGCCTTATAAATATTCATGAAAAATATGTGAATGGGGTAGTTATTGATGAAAATCGCTTAATCATTTTATTAGATTTAGCGAGCATCTTAGCCCAAGAGGAACTGACAAAGTTATCAGCTGTAGAACGTACTTAAAAGTATGGTTGTAAGCGTTCACGACAATACGTCATCCCCAATGGTGCTCAAATTAAGAAAGCACTCCTTGGGATGCCGAGATGGTGAGATCGCTCCAGAAATTTCGAAAGAATTAAGAGAGTGGGTGCAGCAGATCCCAGCTGAGGAGAGTATGATGGGTAAGACCGTGATGATTGTAGATGATTCCAGTTTCATGCGGACAATTTTAAAAGATATTTTAAATAGACATTTCGCAGAGCTTGATATCATAGAAGCTGATGGTGAAACAGCTGCTTTACTTCAGCTTAAAACTAAGTCACCCCATCTCGTGCTGTTAGATGTGATCATGAATGCAAGTGAAATAGAAGGAGTAAAACTTTTAGAGCAGATTCATGATCAATATCCACTCATCAACGTCTTAATGATTACCTCTGTTGGTCATGCATCGATTAAGGAGCAATGTAAATCCCTTGGTGCGAAAGGATACATCCAAAAACCATTTGAGGTTGAAGAAATTACAAGTGAACTAAAAAAATATTTATAACTCACCATAGGTGGCGTTCATGAATGATGATATGAACAAATACATAGAGGATTTTCTTAGTGAGGCAAATAATCATATCAAAAATATGAATTTGACACTTATTGATTGGGAAAAAGCTCCAGACAATAAGAAAAACCTCCAAGATATTTTTCGTTTTGCTCATACGTTCAAAAGTATTTCTGCAACAATGGGGTTTCAAAAAATAGCCAATTTAAATCATGCTATTGAAGATTTATTAGATGCGATTCGCACTCAAAAAATTCCACTCAATAAGTGTATTAATCTTTTATTTAATTGCTTTGATTTTTTAAAAGAAAGCTTAAAAGAAATCTCAGAAGGAAAGCCTGAGCCTGCTACAGAGACACTGATTCAACAAATTAAATTGGTATTATCGCATGATGAGAAACAAATGGCTGATCTCTCAACGCTCAAATCGTTGGGTACTCTGGAAGCAGTGACAAGCATCGAGGTAAAAGTTGACCGTCTCGATAAGTTACTCAACCTGACGAAAGAATTACTCATTAACAAAATGAGGTTAGAAAGTTTAAGCGAAACGATTCAATCCTCAGAATTAACTGCAACTGTGGGTATTCTGAATCAAACCCTCAATGAGTTACAGTATCATGTCATGCAAATTCGACTCGTGCCTGTAGGATTTGTTTTCGATCGTTTTTCACGCATGGTCAGAGATCTTGCGAAACAGCAAAAAAAACAAGTGACATTGCATACAGAAGGTAGAGACATCGAGGTTGATCGCTCACTAATCGATGCGATAAGTGAGTCTCTTGCGCACTTAATCAAAAATGCGATTGATCATGGCTTAGAATCCTCTGATATGAGAAAGGCGAAAAAGAAAGCTGCGGAGGGAAGTATTACATTAAGTGCAAAACATCAAAAAGAGTTTGTAGTTATTGAAGTGAATGATGATGGTGCTGGACTTGATCTGGAGTCCATCAAAAATATTGCGATACGCCGTAATTTATTACCAACAAGCGCAGCAAAACTAGAAGTTACAAATGCTATCTTTTCTGGGATTTCTACTACTGAAAAAGTGACGGATATTTCAGGAAGAGGGCTAGGCTTGTCTATAGTCAAACAGACAATTGAATCCATTAATGGGACGATTGCTGTCGCCACTGAAAAGGGAAAAGGAACTCAATTTACGATAAAAATCCCACTAACCTTAACTGTTATTCTTGTTTTATTAGTGCGTCAAGGCAAGCAGATTTACGCGCTCCCCTTAAACAGTATCGAGCGTTTAATCAATATATCGCGTCAGGAAACAGCAAGCCTCTTGCATCAAGAAGCTTTTGTATATGAGCAAATAAACGTTCCTCTGTTGCGTTTATCCGTTCTCTTTAGAGAAAAAGTAGTGATAGAAGAACGGCAATCCATTGTTGTCTTAAGAAAAGAAGAAGAACTATTAGGTTTAATTGTAGATACGTTGCTTACCACTGAAGAAATTATTACCCAACCTATCAATCCAAGCCTTCGCGGTAGTAAATTATTCTCTGGCACGGCATTATTAGGATCAGGAGAGACGATTTTAATTGTAGATATCGATGAACTTTTTCTATGTTTAAAATCAAAACATGCAGGATGAGTCATTATGAAGATAGAGAAACGATTCAATGAATTAATGAGCTTTGCGGCATCAGAAGCAACCTTTGCATTTTCAAAATTATTAAACCAGCAGATGACGCTGGCAGGCACTGACGTCAGTGTGCAAGTATGTGAGGTCCAAAGTAGCATTAAGGAGAGCATCAAAGAAGAAGTTGCCCAGATTAATCCCAACTTGGGAGGTGCTGTCATTATGACTACCCCATTGCTTGGTACTTTAGAGGGTTTTGGTTCATATATTTTACCAAGAACTTCTGCTTTAAAAATCTGTGATGTGCTTTTGCATAGAAACCTTGGGTCAACTATTCAATTAGGAAGCCTTGAAGAGTCTGCTCTATTGGAGTCGGGAAATATAGTTGTTGGCTGTTTTTTAAATGCTTTAGGTTATGTGTCCGTATTAGATAATATTTTGCATAAAAAAATGACTCTTACGGTTAGCGCCGATAATGAGATTCCTAATTTAAGTTATATAAGCTCTAAAAGTGAATATAGAATTCGTGTTAGCTTTTATATGAAACATATCGTTCAAGAGGATCATCAGTGTGCTGATATTGATGGGATTTGTGTTTTTTTCTTTGACAGTGCTAAAGTGACAGAACGATTAAATATGCCACACAATCCTGAAAAGAGTTGGTGAACTCATAATAGATTGTCACTGCTTTTTTCGGTAGAGGGTTGTGTTTCTTGCATTTCCCTATTAATAATAAATTAATATTAAAATGTTATTATTAAGTTGTAGCGATATCATCTCCTAGGTTATAAATCATACACTATCGCTACTTTAAACTTTTCTATATACAAACATCAAAAACATAACCGGTGTTATCTCGAGTGACGCGAAACCCTGCCATCTATTCTTTTTTCTCATACCCCTGATTGATACATCGAAACCAGCTTTGCTTATTGGATTGAATGACACGTAATAGTTATTTAATCATTTTTTACTATAATTAAACAAAAAGCATCCTTTTATAGGGGACAAATCCTATGATATTCAAAATTGCAGGTGTGGCTACGACACTTAGCTTTGATGTACTACAGGATGTCATTTTGCGCGCATTAAAAAGCGAAGGTAAAGAATTTACGATTGAGGTTTTTGATGAGCGTGATAATCATATAGCCTCTGCACTCATCGATGTATCTGGTTCATCTGTTGCACTTGACGAACTACCTCTTACAGAACATTTTAAAAACACTCACATAGACAATCCAACGGCAATTGTTGCGCAAAAAAATACAATTCTAGCTGCCTTAACGAACTCACTAACACAACTCAATGACGAAATTAAAAGACAGCCCGGACGGGTGGCTGAGCAACTTGTTAAGTACCGAGAGCTTTTTATGTATTACCCTTTTGAGGCATCGGCACTACATCAATTTATTCATAACAATAAAGAATATCAAAGCGTCTTTGAAGCGTTTTTACCCGGATTCTCTCAACTGAGCACAAAGGAATTTCAAACAGCATTAGGAGGTCTTTATGGAGAATTCGTTTCTCGAGAAAAAGACCTTGCTTCAACTCTAATCGATGAAGAACAAAGAAAAGATATTGTTCGCAAGTCTGAAGCGAGCGTCGCTCGTAAACAAGGAGAAATGGCCGCTTTCCTTGCTGCCCCCCAAAATGTACCTATGCTTGTTTTTTTGGCTGGTGAATTACCAAAATTCGCAGTCGCCGCTGCAGCTTGGGATAGCTACTCGAGAAGCGCTCAAGAAAAGCATGCTCAAAAGCAAAAAGAACTCGAGGAGCAATTTAATCACGCCAGGCAAAAAGAAATCTTAGCAACTGATACGCGTTTGCAAACGTATGCTCGAAGTGTGTTGGGCTTATACATTAAACAGTTCCCGGAACAATACAAGGAAGCTACCAGGATTGATATCCCAGAGCAGTTTTTAAAACATGCAGGCATGAGGCAAAAAATTATAAAGCTATTATTCCCAGCCGAACCTAGAATGGACCTAACTAAACCTTTAAAACAGCCTGATTTTGAACACGTGCTTGCATTAATTAATAATGATTCTTTGGTCAACAATCCCAAATTGATGGATTTATATGTTCATGAATATATTGACAACTATTCTCACAAACAAAATTTCAAAGAGTATAACCTGTCCTATCTGTTTTTAGATAAATTTCATATGAGCGAGAGCACGTTTGAAAAGACTAATCTTGCAAATTCAACCTTATCCAATGGCCGCTTTTTCAATGCAAGTTTTGAGAAAGCCATTTTAACTAATGCTGATTTACACGGCTCTGACTTTTCTTTTGCCAATTTTTCGGGCGCAGATTTGCGTGGCGCAAATCTCAAGGGAGCCATACTCGATTATGTCCACTGGGGGCGTGCTGTACTTTCTGAGAGTACAGTAATTGATTGGGATAAGTATGGTGCAGATATCATATTAAGCCAGTTAAAAGCTATTGGCCAGGCAACGGATTTAAATAGAGCGCAACAAAAGGCGGAAGCGAAACAGTGTATCAATTTGATTTTACCCAAGATCAGTTCGAATAAATCTTTATTAAAACTGGTTGCGCTTATTGAGGGTAAACACAAGGACTACGCATACCTTAGAGAGGAACAAGCGCAGTGGCGTTTTAACCAATATGGAAATACGAGAACATGGTCAACCATCATTGGCCGAATTAAGGAACAGTTAGACTGCAATGTTGCCCTGGAGGGTAAAAAGCAAGAAGAGGAAAAGGAGAGCTATACCGGAGAAGAGTACAAAACCTTTCTTAAAATCATGGACGAGCATCGAGGCCGAGGGTTTGGATCTGTTTCTCATTCCAAATTATATGAACATTTTTCTGAGGATGAGCTGAATGGTATACAATCAATGAAGATTTCTAAAAAATAGATGTCAATGTAACCATACTAGAGTAAGTCACACACTTTGTTCGTAATCACATCTTCTCAATGTGTACAAATACCGATATAATTGCACAACGATTAAAAAGCATTCTGCTCATAAATACAATCGTCTATTATCCTGATTTAAGAAGAAGCCATCATGCTATCCAGGTTATTTCAGCTACCACTTGTAGCGCTCATTGTTATCTCACTATTGGGTTGCTGTATGGAAATCGACATTTCCTTGCCCAGTTTTCCTAGCATTATGACGTTTTTCGGCAGCACAGAAGCACAAGTCCAAAGCACTTTAAGTCTTAATTTTTTAGCATTCTGCCTTTCTGGTTTGCTCTATGGTCCATTATCTGAAGCTTTAGGACGACGTGGTTTAATGCTTTTTGGAGCAACCTGTTTCTTAATTGGGGCAGTTGGTTGTGTGTTTTCATTTTCGATATACCAATTAATGTTTTGGCGTTTTATTCAAGGTTTGGGCGCAAGTAGCACGGTAGTGATGGGGTTTGCCATGGTCTCGGATCGGTATCATGGCGAAGTGGCTGTACATTATATTGGTAAAATTAATGCTTATGTTACTATTTTTATGGCAGCAGCGCCTATTTTAGGCAGTGCCATTATCAACTATTTTACTTGGCGCGCTAATTTTTCCTTCGTAGCTATGATTGCTTTGATTTCATGGTTTTTTTTGATATGGCAATTACCGGAAACCAAAACTGAAAAACAACCTTTAAAAGTTTCGACCCTCTTTAAAGACTATTGGACGGTTTCCACACATGGGCCGTTTTTAATTTATGCCAGCATGCCCAATATGTTAGTTACAGCTTATTTAACTTTTGTCGGTAGTGCGTCGTTTTATTATATTAACACCTGTAAATTAACTTATTTCCAATTTGCCATGCAGCAAGGATTAATTGTCTTACTCTTTTCGCTTACCAGTTTTTATGCTGAAAAAGTGATCAACCGAATTGGAAGCCGAAAAGCAGTTCATTTAGGGATGATGTGTTGTGCTATATCTATTGTGCTTTTTACTTATTTCGCATTCCAGTATCCTGATTCACCACGTTTGATCACTTTTGCCATGTGCTGGTTGGCTGTGGGCTGCGCATTTCCGATGAGTGTGATTTTTGCACAATCTTTGGAAATTTTACCGAATCTCAAGGGTGTGTGCTCTTCATTCATCATGTCAACGCGTTTGTTTATTTCATCTGGAGCTGTTGCTTTAACGGGCCTTTTATTTGATGGCTCGATGCGCCCCGTAGTCCTTGTTATTGATGGGGCTATCATTTTAGGATTGGGCATGTATTTTATCATAGAACGCAAAATGCTTCCTAAAGACAGCCTAGTAAATGCCGCTTGAGATTCTTTGTATTGTAGCCTGGGTGAAGCGACGCGGAACCCGGGGAACAGCGTTTGATTTTTTATCTGCAATTCGGGCTACGGCTTTTCCTTCACCCAGGCTATTTTTTGACTGCCAGCAATCGTGGTAGCTGCCTTAAATTTTTAATTGATGGGCCTGTTTGTTTTTATGAATTGATTGTGTTAAAAGTCATGTACCTAATGCTGCAATAACGCTGCAAATATCCTTTATTATCAAGAGATTTTCATGGATGAAAATAATAATAAATCCCTAACTTTCCGTGTTTGGGTAGTCTGTGCGCTGGGTTTGTTTATTGATGGTTATGATTTATATATTGCTTCAGTCGCAGAGCCATTCATTAATGCGATATATCATCCTTCTGCGCTTATGATTGGTCTTACGCAGGCAGCAGCGCCTCTCGGTGCAGTATTCGGTGCAATCATTGTTGGGCGATTGGCGGATATGCTGGGTAGGAAAAGCATGCTCATTATCAATCTTATTTTTTTTGTATTTATTGCTATTTGTTCTGCTTTTGCCTGGAGTATCACTTCTCTTTGCATTTTTCGATTTCTACTTGGTTTTGGCGTTGGTGCTGATTATCCCATTTGTGCCGCCTACTTGGCCGAAATGATCCCTGCTCAAAAAAGTGGACAATTTATTGCAACTGCTATGTTTATTAATTGTCTTGCTTCGCCAGTAGGCGTAATTGTTGCCTGGTTTTTATTTAAACTACATCCTCAGCTTGATGTCTGGCGGTGGATATTTGCTTCAGGGGCAATTCCTGCGATAGTAGGGCTGTTATTCAGAGCCAAGTTACCAGAAAGTTTTTTATGGAAAGTCCATCAAAATTTAAAACCGCAATCAAAACGTTCTGTTTTGACACATTACCGACTGATTTTTTCTCCAAGAATGATAAGAGTTACTCTGTGCCTTTGTTTTTGCTGGTTTTTATTAGACATATCCTATTATGGAATAGGACTATTTACTCCTTACGTGTTACACGCATTTAATCTGTCTAGTGACGTTAATTTCCTGAGTGCACAAACTGAGGTACTGAAAAGTACTTTAGTGGTCAATGTTTTTGTGTCCTTAGGTGCTTTTGCCGTTATTTTTTTTGTTAATCAAGTACCGCTGATTAAACTGCAGCGAATAGGATTCTTTTTTTCATTTTTGGGATTGCTAATCCTGAGCATAAGCTATCTGTTTCCAAGCCTCGGTATTATTTTTACCGGGTTTATATTATTCAATTTTTTTATAAACTTTGGTCCAGGAATTACAACGTATCTTTTGCCAGCAAAGATCTATAGTCCTGAGTTTAAAGCTACAGGGCATGGCTTAGCGGCAGGGACTGGAAAATTGGGAGCATTTATTGGAACTATATTTTTACCAATTTTCCAAGCCCGACTGGGTATCTATCTGACATTAGCTATTCTTGCTAGCACTCTTTTGCTGGGGTGGTTGTTCACAAAATGGCTAGAACAAGAAGAAAATAAATTAACTAATTTCTCGGATTCAATTTCTGAAAGTACATTGTTATCAACGTCTTGAAAGGTGAAATTATGGATTATCAATTGAGTGAAGAACAACACCGTTTTTGGAAAGAGCAGGGATTTGTGTTCATATCCAATTTTCTTTTTGGGGATATGAAACAACAACTGCAAAGGTGGTGTGATGAGTTAACATCCTGGCCTGAAACACCAGGAAAATGGATGAAATATTTTGAAATGAATGCCCAGGGAGAACGTCAACTTTGTCGCGTTGAAAATTTTATTGATTATCATCAAGGAATGCATGAGGTTGCCAATAGTGTGCGCACTATAAACTTAGTATCTTCATTAATGGGAGAGCAAGCTGCGATTTTCAAAGAAAAAATTAACTATAAATTTCCTGGTGGCGGGGGATTTAAGCCACATCAAGATGCTCCGGCGTTTATTAGTTTTAAGCAGCGTTTTCACATCACAATGATGGTGGCTATAGATGATTGCACTTTAGAAAATGGGTGTTTGCAAGTGGTTAAAGGCGGTGCGAATAAGCCGACAATTCTTCCTCAAGAGGCTGACGGTTCCATTAAAAATGAGATGGCTTCCAAATTTCACTGGTCTCCAATTGAATGTAAGACAGGAGATATTATTTTATTTGACTCCTATCTACCCCATTATTCTGAGCCTAATCGCAGTAATAATCCTCGTCGGGCAATTTTTATTACCTTTAGTAAATTTTCTGAAGGTGGGTTTAAACGTGATGCCTATTATAAGGACAAGCGAGAACACTTTCCGCCTGACTGTGAGCGTGACCCCAATAAAGATTATTCAGCAGGCGCTGCCATTTATAATGTTGCTAATCCTATTTCTGAAGTGATGCTATGAATACCATAAATTATATTGATCAAAAAATTGATAAGGTTTTTCACTATTTATATGATGCTAAAAATTTGGATTACATAGGAGAGCCTGTTTCCCAATTTGAACATGCACTACAGTGTGCTTATTTTGCCGAGCAAGCAGGGCATAGTCAGGAAGTCATTCTTGCATGCTTATTTCATGATATAGGACATTATGTTTTGGACAATCAAAATAGGATGGCTGATTTAGGTGTAGTACATCATGAATGGATAGGGGCGAGTTTAGCCTATGGGCTAGGATTCTCTGCAAAAGTTGCTTTGCTCATTGGCCATCACGTGAATGCCAAGCGTTATCTGGCAGGAAAGAAAAAAGAGTATTTTGAGCGTTTATCTGCAGCAAGTAAAAAAACGCTTTTTTTTCAAGGCGGGGTGATGCTTGAAGAAGAGATGGTGCTTTTTGAAAAAAATATCCATTTTAAAGACATATTACGTGTGCGGGTTAATGATGAAAAAGCCAAAGAAATGGACATAGAGATCCCCGACCTTACTTATTATCGCCCTTATTTATACAGGCATTTTGAGGAAACTGAGAGAACAACTGAGAGCATAATGCTCCCCGATTATGTTGATGATAAATGGGTAGAGCAATTTAAAGCATTTCTGGAGAGTGAATGCTATGAGAAAGCGAGTATGTTGGGTTGAATAACCCAACTATCCTAAGTGCATTAATGCGCCTATAAAAGATAAAAGAGGATTTGGCACTTCATGTGCAACGGGGGTGGCTGGAGTAAACAAATAAAGAATAAGTGTTATCAGAAAAATCAGTGCAGAAACATAAAATATAATTTTTACTGGAGATTTTGCTGAAGGATTTGTTCCTTTCTGTCTATATTCGATGACCCCTGAAATAATTGCTATAACTAAAAAAATAAAAGCTATTTTCAACATTTTATCTTTCCTTTTACAGAGTTAAGGATCATTCATCGCATTTTATGTAAAAACAAAAAAAGCGTGAGTACATTAAAAATACAACTGCTTATTAAAGAGTATAACAACGATTTTTAAAGAGTGCTTGGATATGCAATAATTGTTCTTTATGAAAAAATATCGATCTATTTAAAAAAAATGTTAAAATAGAACCTGATCGTGTAAGCCGGTTGCCCGATTATCCCTCAAGGGCCAAGAATAAATGCACATGCAAACAACTCGTGAAAAAAAACAACTGTGGATTATTTTACTTATTGTCTTAATTAGTTTTGTCGGTTCCTCCATCGTTTATCCTATTCTTCCACCTTTGTTTTTACAATCTACCGATCAATTAATTATCTCTCCGGAATGGAGTGAAACGGGTAGACGTATTTTACTGGGGCTAACTCTCGCGATTTTTCCTCTGGGACAATTCATTGGCGCTCCTATTCTGGGAAGAAATTCTGACTTGTATGGACGCAAAAAAATACTGGTCCTTAGTTTGGCTGGAAGTGTGCTCGGGTATGTGTTGACTGTCATTGCGTTTTGGATAAACAGTTTTTGGCTACTATTATTTAGTCGCTTTTTAACAGGATTCATGGAGGGTACTTTTGCTGTTGCAAGGGCATTGGCGTCAGAACTGACTACCATTAATAAGTTTGTAAGCTTTGGGCGGATCAACAGTATGGCTGGTGTTGGTTACATTATTGGACCAATCATTGGTGGCTTATTATCCAACTCACAACTTGTGCCTTGGTTTTCATGGTCATTTCCTTTTACTGTTGCAGCACTTGCGTCAGTGATAACTTTAGGACTTGCTTGGTGGAAATTGCCGGAGCATAAAGCCACACGCACACCCCAAAAAGAATCTATACTAAGACAACTCAATATTATCCAACAATTCAAACTTTTGTTGCAGCAACACCCGCATTTGAAACCGTTACTTATTATCAGCACGTTGTTTACTTTTGCAGTAGATATGTTTTATGAGTTTGGTCCGGTTTATCTGGCCGGAAAATGGCTCATGTCACCCAGCATGATTGCGCTGTATAATGCTGTTTTATCCGCGGCACTTGCTATAGGCGCTTCATGGCTTCCACGTCTTCTTTCAAAACACCTACCTATTCATAAAATTATTATTTTGGCCATGCTAGCGACTACTTTGATTTTTGCGGCGATGATTGCTTTGCAAAATCCCATAGCGATGTTTTTCTTTTTTGCGCTCATTGGATTTAGTATTACCAGCGTTGTAACCACTTTGACAATTCACATCTCAAATAGGTCACATGCAACCATTCAAGGTGAAGTCATGGGGGCGCAATTAAGTTTGCGCACGCTAGGTGATGCCATTATTTGTTTTGCCGGTGGTTTATTGATTGTTTTATCCATTATTTTGCCCATTATTTTATGTAGCCTCACTGCATTGACCGCCTGCATTCTCTGTTTGATGTATTTAAAACCGAAGGTCGAAGAGTTTAAGAAGGATTCACTTACATCGTAAGTGTTTGTTTGATCAACTATACCTGGAATATCACTGCAAAGCTTCTAGATGTTTGTATGGCCAAGTTTTTCCTCAATTATGGTGGTCCAGGAGGTTACTATTTTGCATCTGACTCAAGAGAATATCGTTAGTAATGAAATAAGTTGGAAACTTTTCTCTATTATGATTTTTCATCCATTGAGGTGCTGCAAAACGCATCTTTATTTTCAAATTGTTCTAATATTTATAATAAGCAGTGTGATATTTGGAGAAAACAATGCCTAGTGTTGCCGAGGAATTAATTAAAGAGCGTAAAATAAAGCAGCAGATAGCTCAAGAGGCCTATGATGCGGAAGTGCTTAAGTCAATATTAGGCCAAAAAAAAATACAAACCGTTTATGAGACTATGCTCAAAGATGGTAGTGCAGATCCTAGTAAGTTTTTGAGCACTATGGAGAGTTCCGAAAAAGCCGCTCATGCTGCTGCACGGGCGAAGCATGAGTTGAATAATGCTAAAGCTGAGGTAGCTCATGGAGAGTATCTGAAAGAGAGAGAGGGCTTAGATGCTCAAAAAAATACGCTTGAGCAACAAGGTAAATTTACTGCGGAAATGCGCAAAGAGTATGAGCAAAAATGTGAAGCGGCGTATCAAAAATATGTAGATACAAAAAAACAATTAGATAAAGATAGCGAGGCAGGCTGGAATGCATATAAAGAGTTTTGCCAAGATAATAGGAAAAAATATGATGCTCTTATAAATCCCGATGACACTATGAGTCTATCTGCACCTTCTGAAACTCAGACTTCTCCAACAGTAGTTACACCGCTACCATCTGCTCCCAAAAAGGATGTGTCTGTTGTCAGTGCACTCAATGATGAGATTATGAAGAAATTTCAAGAAACCTTTAAAGACAATCAATGGTACAAAGATAATCCACCGAAAAAAGGTGATGATGGTAAGCTCAGCTTAGCCTTCAAATCAGATGAGGATATGCACACATTTTTCGAAAAGCTTGCTAAAGAAAATAAAAATTTTATCATCGTTGATGGAAAAACAAATGAAGTTATGGGGTATGCAAAAGATGGAAAATTGTGTCACGCAAACGGAGATGAGTTTAAGAAAGGAGACGCACTCAAACCGGGAGGCACAAAGCTCGATTCTTTCAAAATGCCAGAGCCACAACCAGAGACAACACAAAGCAATACGCTCTAGTATGTCAATGCAACTCACTATGCTATCCCTGCACAGGCAGGGAGCAATTTATTGCTAAATCATGGATGGATTTTCCGTCTGGCGGGAAATGAATACCACAAAGCATGTTCGGAGATTAAACCTCAGCAATCGCGGCATGTTCAATAGAGATTTGTTTCCTAGCACTTTTATGAATCATGTAAATCAATGCAGTTCCTAAAAGGGCACAGACTGGTATAACAAGCAAGGCATGATGGTATGATTGAAGACTGTATTGTCTTAATCCATTTGCACTTAAGCCTCCTTCCCAGTAACAATCCATGATTTTACCAATTAAAGTATGAAAAAATGATCCACCAAACATATTGATACAATTTAGAAACGCTATGGTTATTCCTAAATGTTTACTGGATACGAGGGTCGCCCCTGCTGCAAAGACAATTACTTGATAGCAGCACATTAATCCGATAGTGAAGAATAAAGCACTAAGTAGCCACCAATTGCTTACATTCTCAGTAAGAAGTGCAAGAAAAGCCAGGGATAGCCCAACGCCACAAATTCCTATTACTGTGTAACTTCCTAGTTTCTTGCTAAGAAAAGCAAGTACTGGCCCACCAAATAACATACCCACGAAAATAAAAGAGACAAGTAGGGCTGCATCCGATTTAGTTAATCCATAAGCGGTAGTTAAATAGGGCACGCCCCATACATCAGCAAAACCTTCAAGCGCACCCACCAGCAGCAAATTAGCTAAGGCAAGAACCCATAATCTCTTTACAGTAAATAAAACAGATAAATGAGACACGTTTATATCAGGCGATTTTGTTGTTTTAAAGTTTTTTGGGGTCCGTACAATCAAGTAAGTTAAAAATCCTATAGCGATAGAACAGAGCGCTAAGATGAATCCTACATGCTGGCCACCATAGTTTGAGAGTAAGTGAGTCAATGGTCTGCCGCCATAGACTGCCCCTAACAGTCCAACACTAAAAGAAAATCCAATCATTTGAGAGTACTGATTGTTACGAAACCATTCAGAGACAACTTTGGATACCCCTAAAAAACCAACAGCCGAACTTGCTCCAATTAAGAATCTGCTGAATATAGCGAGGTGAAAATTATTGGTAGAGGCAAAGAGTAGGGCACCCAAGCCACAAAGGAGAGCAAAGATAAAAACTATTACTCTGGCGCCAAATTTTTCTAGTAAGAGCGCCATAGGGATTTGCATTCCAGCATATCCATAATAATAAAATGCTGCCAAGAAGCCAAAATTGGATGCATCGATAGAAAATTGAGTCATTATTTCTTGCATCATCAATCCTGGCCAAAGACGTAATATAAATTGAAGCGCAAAAAATGAAAGTGGAAAAAACCACATAACAAAAGGCAAGTAATTGTTTGTAAATTTAAAAAAATTGTTGTGAGTCACGATACCCTCCAGCATTCATAATCAGTTATTTAAAAATCCGAGTGTCTCCCTAGAGAGGTTCGGATTAGGAAATAGCTGACCGCTCTAGGGTAAAGAGGGCAAAATAATAATAATCTGTGCTGAAGAAATTGCTACAGCCAAAGAATCATGGCATAGCGATACTTTTGCAGTGGACACTGCAGGGAATGTATTGCTTTGGTTCGTTTGACGATGATTCATATTGATGGCAGATTGATTAAATTTTATCTATTGTTTGGTTAACATATCAAATTGGACTTCATGGTGTCAATTTAATTTTTTGAAAGATGTCAATTTGTACCCGTGCCATTCCCATGCAGGCTGGGCTGTTCAGTCTGGCCTAACTTTATTTAGCCATTTTTTTGAGGTGGTTGGAATGACATTTTCACTCCAAATTGTCTAAAATGAGCATATGGATATTAATAACATACTCATATGGACATAAACTATAAGCTTGTGAAGCCCTCTATTGTTTTTAAAGAATACGTGAATAAGTATGCTTACATTGGATTAAGTATTTCCATTATTAGTATATTAATCGCTTCATTCATCGTGTCTTATCAAATAACAGGCTTTATTAACGTTAATGGCTTTCTTCGAGCACAATCATCAAATCCTGCGATTTGGATTCTTGATCTCACCCCCTTTCTTTTCGCTTATTGGGGGCAGGCGTTTTGTTATGGATTGGCCAATACGGCAGAAACACTTGTTGCGGATAAAACTCAGGAGCTTCTCTATAAAAGCGGTGATCTGGAGTCAAAGCTAAAATATGAGAGTGAGCATGATTTTTTTACTCAGTTGCCAAATTCGCTTCTATTTCGTGAGCAGGTTACGCAAGCCATTAATAAAATTGAGAAGTCGAATGAGTTGGCAGTTATTCTCTTAAAGTTAAATGACTTTAAAGCAATTCATAATAATTTCGGTAATTTTAATGCAAACAGTGTCTTAATGCAGTTCGTAAAAAAATTAAAAGATATGTTACTTTCCCCTTTTATGCTCCAGGCCACTATGGGCATGAATAGTGTTGCCCGGATGGAGGGGGATGAATTTGCTTTATTGTTGCCAAGATTGAATAAAAATATTAATTGGGACAAGCTGTTGAATGCCATTATTGATGCGACTACGCTTAATTTTATTGTGGACAGCATTCATGTAAACATCAGTACTACTGCGGGTGCAGCTATCTATCCCCATGATGGGGATGAGGAGCTCTCATTAGTCAATCATGCGCGCACAGCAGTTTTTCATGCAAGAAAGAAGGACAAGCCTTTTGCTCTTTATCATTCAAATATGGAAGATGATTTTACTACAAACCGAATTGTGGTGAATGGCTTAAAAAAATCAATAGAAAATCAAGAAATGAAGATTTATTTTCAACCCACAGTTGAACTGGCAACAGGTAAAATAATAGGTGCTGAGGCTATGGTCAGCTTTGTGCATGAAAAATATGGACTAATCAGTATGGAAAAATTTATATCGCTTATTGAGGGAACAAGTCTAATTCAACAATTAACACGGTTTATGTTAACCAATGTCACAAAACAATTAGCGCTTTGGCATCAGGCTGGACATAAAATTTTTGTGTCGGTTAATTTATCAGGCCAAGATGCCATTGACAGGAAATTACCTGCTTTTGTAGCGAAATTACTTAATGAAAATAAAATTCCTTCTGAGTATTTAATACTCGAATTCAATGAACGCGCCTGCTTAGCAGAGCAAGCAAAATCAATTGATGTGTTAAACCAATTAAGTAATCTAGGTGTTAAAATCGCGATACATGATTTTTGTAGCGGTTATGCTTCATTTATTTATCTGGTCAATTTCCCTATCAATGAAATAAAAATTGAAAAGTCTCTTATTTTGAATATGGTTAAAGATAAGAAAAAATCTAAAATTGTCGAGGCCATTATTAAACTGGCCCAAACTTTCGAGCTAGAAGTTTTGGCCGATGGAGTAGAAAGCCAGGAAATTAGAGAGCAACTGAAACAGTATGGTTGCAGGTATGGGCAAGGGTTTTATTTCTCTCGTCAGATGAGTCCGTATGAGTTTATGGTGTTGTTAACTGCGGATGCAGCATAGTCATAGCCCAACACTTTTAATTAGTTAAACCAGTCCCAGGCACATTTTTTTTATCTTTATCTGCAACAGGATCAGGCGGGGTAACTGCATTAAATACACCAACTTTTCCTAAAGCTTCAGCTAAGCTATGGGGACTCTGAACTGAAACACTGGAATCTGCAAGTTCACTGGTCATGGGCTTTGGAATAGATAGATCTATGCCAGGCGGGGGTGGTGTTACAGGCGGTATTGTTGTTTGCAGTCCAGATGACACTGCTGATGGTATGACGGGTTTAGGGTAAGTTTTAGAGAGTGCTTCACCTACTGGAACCCCTGCTTTTGTTTGAATCACGGCTCCAGTCAAACCTATTTTATCGGCCGCTTCTATAGCCCCCTCTACATATTCTCTATTCGCTGATTCGAGAATCAAATCAACACTTTTTCCAGCAAAAAAGCGATTAAGGGTGCCATCAAATAAACAAGGTGCGATGTCTTCTTTTCTCTGCGTACATAGGTTTAAATCGCCTCTATAGGTTACTTTATTATATACTCCTTTAATGGAGGCCAATAATTCAAGTAGTTTGCCTTTAACAACCTCATCATTGTATGGGGTGCCAACATCTATCTCTGTGTATTGCATGTCTTTTGGCTTGAAATCTTTGATTCTCGCTCTGAGTAGGGGCGCGGCATTCATTTTAGACTGAAGTTTATCATGATAACTTGCAACAACCAGCTCATGGCCGGGGGTAATTGCATAAGTAATATAAATTGAAGGCATAATAATAACCTCTCTTATTTTCGGAAAAACAATAATTAATCTATTTGATTATAATATAGACTATTTGTGTTGTTTTTGATTTATTTTGGCGACCGCGCATAGGCAGATTCAGTAGTTGACTCAAGCAATTTCTCATAATATTTAATAAAAAAATCCTTTGCTTGTGACGGCGATTCAAACCCTAGGGAATTACTGCATTTCAAGCCTAGTCCGAGACTTGCGTTGTGTATGCTGTACTGGCTCTCTTTTAAAATTGATTCAGCATAATCTAGTGACTCTAAAACACGTGTATATGCTTCTTTTGCTTGTTTTAGCTCAAAATTCTTGTGTAGCCATAAACAGTAATGTGCCATTGCCTCAGCTAAAACCATATAACCGTAACTGCCATAATGAGGGAGCATGAGCTTGCTATTGGCGATAAGCTTACTATAAAGAGTTTCAGATTCTTTAGCGTTAGCCTGTTGCAGTTGCTGGTAAATGTATGCGTTGTAACGTTGTGTCGCATGAACAGAACCATATTGAATCGCCATTTTAAGCGATTCAAGTTCAGAAAATCCAAAATCACGATTTATTTCTTTTCTTATTTTTTGGGAAAAATAAAAAAAATGAGCTCCTCGTACTAAATCAAACTGATTTAATTGGGGCTGGGAAAACAATAAAATGGAAGACATGCTATTTTGTTGCGTCAATGCTGCGCCATAGGAGCACCAAATTTTGGTCCAGTACCCTGTGAGTTCAGTACGCCTACAAAATGCTTCGAAAGCTGGATTGTGATGTGCGATGCGAGTAATGGTTTCAATGCCTGGATTTTTAATGAGCTCATGTTTTTGCTCATCATTTGCCTGATTAAATACATAAATAAATAATTTATCGCTTGCTGTTAATTTTAATGACGTATTGAACGTCTTAAAATTAAAAAATGAGTACATGCTTTTTATGCCTTTTTCTAAGTGTTCAATCTATTGCTTGGGACTGATTTATTTTGCGCAGGCTTAATATCTTCTTCAAGTTAAGGACGTTATGAGGAGATCTTGGCCAAGGCTTATCGCTGTCAAGCTAAGGGAAAAAATACACAAAATCCCTCGCCCCCCCTTGGAGGCGGGTGAGGAGGGGCTTTACCATTTTTTACTTAGCTTTGTGACTATGGGCCAAGGCCCAATCTACGCCATTGAGCAAATTATATGCATTATACAACTGAAGAATGCAGCTGACTATTGCTTTGAACTTAAAAATAGCAATTAAGTGCTAATGCCCCAGTTACGAACTCCGCCGCATGAGGTCCTGTAACAGAAAACCAAACACCACCAATAAGACCTAGATTAGAAGTAAAGTTGTATTCGATGGCAGGGGCCAACGAAACTTGTTCATTTGCTTTTCCACCCACACCCGCAACAGTCCCGCCTGGTGTAAATCCTGGATTACCCTGAAAATTACTTCCTGGGCTGTGAACATATAAAACTTCGAAAACAGGAACCCAGTTTTGCGTGAGTGTATACTCAAAGGCCAAGTCAGCAGAATAACTGTTATCAAGTTTTACTTTACCCACGGTCTGGGGAGCACCACCAAAAACGCTTACTCCATGTACAGTGACATCACTAAACTTCGCACCAACCAAACTTAAACGCGTGCGTAAATAATGTTTATTAGGTAATAGAATCAATTTTTGAAAGTTAAAACCAAGGTAGGTCTGGAACGAACCTAAACCTGTTTGATCGGTGCCCAGTTTTTTGGGGTCTAAATGTTCATAGCGTCCTGTGGGAAAAACTTCTTGAACTACCACGCGCAAATCGGGAAGCCATGAGTTCTCTTTTTGCCGCAAAACTTGCACCCCTGCAGCCAAACTATAATCACCCATGCCATTTCCATGTTCCCCATGATCCCAACTGTAATCATAGGGTAAAGAAGTTTGTAAATCTAAAAAGCTAAGAACCCCTAAACTGACAATAGGAGTCACTTCAAAATTTCTAAACCCATGTGGATAGCCGCTATAAAACGCATAAGGTTCAAAGTTAATATGGCCTTTGGGAATTGTTTTTCCAGCAGGTGCAAGTAAAGGTCCAGTGAACCATGGATCAGCAAATGCTGCATTGACAAAAAATAACAATAAAAATAAGAGTCTTGATTTCATAGTGAATAGTTTATGTTAAAAGTTAAAATTTAAAGCTTTTTTCATATTAATGGAATTTATTTTTAACTTGTTTGCTGTGCTTTTTCATAATAAGTGTCGTTGTGAGAGATTGTCGTCAAAATTTTTCACAATTTGAAATATTTTGTGCATCATAAAAATTAGAAGTGGAACTAGGAAGTGTGATGAATGGAGATAAAATATATCGAGCGGTACAAGCTCGGAGCATTTTTGGCTCCGAGCTTGTTATTTATTTTGCAGGAACTTCTTTCCACCAATTGGTTTTGGTTTCTGTTGCCCAATGTCCTTCGCGCATACGAGCAACAAAAGCCTCGGCTTTTTCAGGAGTTGATGATTTTTGATCTAATTTAATGCACCAATCCCATTCACCGGATGTAGACCACATTCCTTCTACGCCATCCCATTTTGCCATTGCATTCATGTCAGACATAGATTTATTACTTTTCACAAAAATTACACTGTTCCATGCATTCATTATTTATATCCTTATAAAAAATATTTTAAAAAGGTGCTTGAGTTGATGCTCAAACTTTTTAAGAATAGAATACTTCCCGAATTCTTGCCAATGTATCCAGTAATTTTTTATTGATTGATTTTTTATTTGGCTTTAAGGGCTAATTTTGAGCCTTTAAGCAACAGGGGCAATAAGCAGTTGGGTTTCACTTTCCTCTGTTGGCGGTAACTGTTGAGGCTTGCAAAGCCATTGATTTTGAAACTCAACTTCTCTGTCTGTTTTTGTGCTACTAAAAAATAAGGTATTACCTTCACCTATACGCGCTAAGCCTACAAGAATCCCTATACCAAAAAATGCGGTAACGATCATAACGATATCCGCAATCAGTCGGCGCGTATCATGGCGATGGCTAAATTCATCTTTAGCCGCTTTCATTAAATCATTGGCCTGATTTTGCGAGGGATGACCTGACAAACGTATGGTCAATGCTTTTTCATAGAATTGATTGATTGATTGATCATATTCGTCCCCATATTTTTGTTCTTTGCTGAGGGCAATTTTTGCTTCACGGAACGCCTTTAGGGTGAGTAAGTCCTTGATCAAGGCTGGGGAGAATTTTTTATTTTCCACTTTTTTTAGAATGGCTTGCCGCAAAATATCATCATTTAGTGCTGCTGCTATTAACTGATTTTGCAGAGGAACATCAAGTTTATCAAGTATTGGGGTGAACTGCTCAAGAAGTGTATCCAATGGCTTCACTGGGGATTGTTCATTAATGATCTGAGTATTAAGAAGCTTTTCATAGATCAATTGAGCACGTGTTAATTGTCTGTGAATTCTTTTGCCGCATGCAGAAGATAATGCATTATTCCTTTCAAAATCTTCGACAGCTCGTGAATACATAGGATTAACAAATACGAGTTTCTTATCGGGGACCGAAGTTGCTCTTTTAAAGCGGTCATAAAATCCATACAAGGTATCTTCTATTTGTCTGGCGTCATATTCCACCTGGAGTTGTTTTCGTGAATCAAGCGGCAGTTTTCTAAATAATTGGTTTAAGATAGAAAATATTGTTTTCCTTTCTTCTATGTCTTGTGATGCATTGATTTTCGCAAGATAAAATTGATAAGCATTTTTTTGGGCTTGAATTAATTGAGGTGCATATTGGTTTCGTTCATTTTGAGGAAGATTATGGTATTGTTCTTCCAATAAATTCAATGCAGCGAACTTATCTTCTGCTGTTGCCAAATTGTTCCGTTGTAGCATGTAGGCTTGCAGTCGCCTCAGATCCGTTTGCGCATTTTCAATGTCTTGAGTCGCCTCAAAGATAGCCGACGACTCTGTCGCTACATTCCGCAGTTTTACAAAAATACCTTCTTTCGTTTGCAAATCAGTGTTGTCTTTAAATTGACGGGCTAATTCCCCAAAATAACGGATTTGGCGTAGGGTAATGACTTTTTTCTCGAAATCGTTACGATTTTTAAATTCATCATTTGGCAGCTCTTGCTCTACCAGTTGCCAGAGATCTTGACGACTCGTGATGCGCTTTACCAAGGCACTTGGAGATATCGCATTTAATTCTTCCAGGCATATGGTCGCAAGTTGCGCTCCATTCATGTTCCCTAGTACTTCATCATCGTTGATGGCGTAGAAAAAAGGGCTTTCAAAGACTTCTGCCGGAGCCATTTTGGCAGTACTGCGCAAACGATTTAACTCTTCATTTGCTTTTTTGAATCGTGCTATAGCCTCTTGAAATAAAATGAAGGTGGTACTCATATCCTCCCAGGAGGCCTTCGTAGATTGTTTTGCCTTTAAAGTATGGAGATTGGTAATGACGTCAGTGCCTGCAGTAAGAAGCTCGTTGGTTTTACACCAGTATGGATTGGGGTGATGTTTTAGATATTCTGCATTAAGTTCTTCATAGGGTTTTAAACCTAATGGCCTAAGGTTTGTATCTAGGAAAAATAAACGTCTTAGGATGGTACTTTCACGGTATTGCCCAACAAAAGTAGCGCCAAGTTCACGCTCAGGGTGTTGTGTGAAGAAGTCAGCAAAGATATTCGTGGTTTGGGATGGTTTATGATCCCAATAGTTATATTGTTCTGCTTGCCGCGCTACTGCATGTACATACTCATTAAATTGTTTCGCCAAATTACTCAGATTCAATTCTGAATAATCAATAAGATTGATTTGCGCAAAAGGCAAGAATTTTTCTTCCCAACCTAATAGAAGTGTGGAGAACGAGAGCGCGTTGTCGCCAGTTAACGTGATGGGCTTGATAAATAATTTGGCTGACTCTACCGCTTGCTTCAAGCGGTCAATAGAATCCATAGTGATGGCAATAGGGTAATCACACATGACCCAACTTGCAGATAAATCTACCGCTTCTAATTGGGGAGAGAATGGATTTTGCAGCGCTCTAATGTGCTTGTCAATTTGCAGGAGAAAGGGTTCTAGCGATTCGAGTTCTTTTGGAGGGAGTTCTTGGAAATGTTTTTGAATTTCCAACAGTTTTTCCAAAATAACTTTACTTTCTTCCTGTAAATCATCATAGATATTTTTTAATAAGAGTTCTTCATGTGTTTGCTTCAGTTTGGGATCAATTTTAAGCTGTAATTTAAATAGCTCTTGAATACGAAGAATAGCTTCTTGGTATTCAGGGGGAGTATCTTTTGTGTGAATGATTTCAGCAACTTGCAGTTTAAAAGTCTCGTAATGTTCGATATGGCCTTGTTGCAATTTTTTTATCGTAACTAATAACTGAGCTTGTAAATTAAAGAGTACTGACTGTTTTCCAGCGTCCAATTGACTCTCAGCAATGAAAATTTGATAAACACGTTTCAAATAAGTATCGAAATCAAGCGCGATATAACTGAGGTAATCTTCTTTAGCAGGGCTTGCCGTTACAGGTTTGCTTAATAATAATTCTAGGAGCTGCTGTTCCTTTTGATCTTCATCGCTATGAGCCGTTGTTTTCAGTTTATTGAAGAATAGTTTGATAAGCGGCCAATTTTCTTCGGTAATGGTGATGTGCATTGCTCCGTATTTATCCGGTGGAAAAACACCTTTTTCTAATAGAAGCTTTGTTTGATAAACGGGGTCGCTAAAATATAAAGATCCTGCTGCGGTGTAAGTGTCAGATGCTCCTGTTAACGAATGCCCTTGACCAAATTGATCATGATGTTGCTGTACCTCATCAGGATATTTTTTCGCCCCTAATAGGAATTCTAAAGCAGAGGCTGCCGGTGCTGTTTGTTCTAGTCCAAGTAGGAGTAAGCTATCGCTGTCATTCCGGTGAAAATAAAAATGGCCACTGCAGCCATTGTCTGATATTTTTTTATCATAAAAATTGGTTTGCCCCATCCCACCCATGGCGATATTAATGCCAAAATCTTGAGGTGTTTTGATGATACCGGGCAATTGCCCCATAATGCCCAACAGAACTCCCTTGCCTTCAACTGCTGCTCCTTCCATATTGCGACTGACATTATGGGTGGCCGAACGAGAAAAAACAGTATCTTTTACTCTTGGGGAGGGGAAATAACTTAATAGCTCTTGTCTATTCGTTTCAGTGAGTCCTTGGTAGTCAAGAATAATGCGACTGGCGTGGGACATGTAATCCGTGATGCTTAATTTATCTGAAGGTACTTGCAATGCAGGTGATTTAGAAAGAAACGCACGAGTTTTGAAGTCGCCGCGAGCCAAACATGCCAACAATAACTGGGTCATATTTACTGCGGTATCATCCTTTGAATTATGTATCAATGTGTCAGCCCATTGTTTAGCAACTGCGGCTTGATCCTGAGCAATGGAACGTGAAAGGATGTCGAATTTCTTACCGGGCATTTTGTGCACCTAAATTAAATTTGCCGCCATGGTAACAAATGAACCACTTTGTTGCAAAAATAAAAGTGTTTTCATCGCCACTTGAGCCATAGATTGGCTAAAATTGATGATACATTACATGGTGTTAAATACTATACTTAACTTATGGAGATCAAAAGTCCAGTTGAAAATCACCGGTTGTATATCGCATACTCCGAACTACATCAATTTGTGAAGGCTGTTATGAATAACCATCAAAAAATTATCTGCCCTACTTGTGGGAAAAAAAATACCTGGTATCCAGAGAACCTGTTTAAGCCCTTTTGTTCGGACCGATGTAAACTCATTGATTTGGGAGAATGGGCGAGCGAAAATCGAAACATTCCTGGAAACCCCATGGATCCAGAGTTTATTAGAGAAATCGATAATGATGGAGATGAGCTGAGTTAACTGAAGGTATTAAAACTGCAGTGTCCTGCACCTAAAGTTGTTTGATTGCTGTGGTGAGCTCAGTCAAAAGATAAAGTATATGACTAAAACGTCTATACTTAAGCTCTTAAACAAAAAATTTGGGAGTTTATTTTAAGACATGGGATAAGGAGTGGCTATGAGAAATCAAAAGTGTTCTGCCTCCAATAGCATTACCATGCGAGTTCGTATCCAAAATGCTCCCGGTACTTTTGGAAAGTTAGCTGCAGCAATCGAAAAAGAAGGCGGGCAAATTGGTGCGATTGACATTGTTCGCGTTGAAACAGATGCTCAGATACGTGATATTACTATATACACGTGTGGCACAAAACATGCAGAACTGATAGTTGATCTATTGCGCACCATTCCTCATTTAGAAGTGATTCATATTTCCGATCGTACTTTTCTAGCCCATTTAGGTGGGAAAATTGAAATGAAAGGTCGTATTCCATTAAAAACACGCGATGATCTGTCAATCGCCTATACACCCGGTGTGGCGCGAATTTGCACGTCAATTTATAACAAACCCGACGATGTCTTTAATCTAACCATTAAAAAAAACATGGTCGCAGTTGTTTCTGATGGGACTGCAGTGTTAGGTCTCGGTGATATGGGACCATACGCTGCCATTCCCGTTATGGAGGGCAAGGCATTATTGTTTAAAGAGTTTGCTAATGTTGATGCATTTCCCATTTGCTTGAATACCCAAAATGTGGATGAGATCGTTGCAACCATTAAGCATATTGCGCCAGTATTCGGTGGAATTAATTTAGAGGATATTTCCGCGCCTCGTTGTTTTGAAGTGGAAGAGCGTCTTAAGAAAGAACTGAATATCCCCGTATTTCATGATGATCAACACGGAACAGCTGTCGTGCTGGCGGCGGCAACGATTAACTCACTTAAATTGGTTAAGAAACAATTAGAACACATTAAAGTGGTTGTCGTGGGTATTGGTGCTGCGGGGACGGCATGTACTAAGATGTTATTAAACTTAGGCGTGAAAAATATTATTGGATGTGATTGTGACGGGGTGCTTTATGCCGGAAAACCTGGGTTACATCCAGTCCATCAGTGGTATGCGGAACATACCAATCCCAATCTTGAAAAAGGTACTGTGCATGATGTGATAAAGGGGGCAGATTTATTTGTTGGTGTCTCAAAACCAGGGGTAATTGATGCTAAAGACATAAAAAAAATGAATCGAGATGCGATTGTGTTTGCCATGGCAAATCCCATACCCGAAATCATGCCTGAAGATGCAAAAAAATATGCGGCTATTGTTGCAACAGGGCGCAGTGATTACCCGAATCAAATTAATAATGTACTCTGTTTTCCAGGTATCTTCAGAGGCGCACTTGATTGTATGGCTACTGAGATTAATGAAGAGATGAAGCTTGCAGCAGCTTATGCTATTGCAAACTCTATAGAGGAACAACATTTAAGTTGCAGTTATATTGTACCCAGCGTATTTGATACGAGTGTGGTAAAAAGAGTGGCTCAAGCGGTTAAAGAGGCGGCTATTAGCACTGGAGTAGCACGTAAAATTAAAACATAATCATTGATTATCTATCCTTATTTTCCCTTAATTTTTATAGGCAGATCCTTAATTTTTTAAAAAGCTCATAGAGGCTAAAATGATAAATTTGCTTTATTAGTGACTTGCTTTTACTTGAATTGTAAACAGACGCTAATGCAAAAATGAAATTTTATTAATAGTTTTCTGAAACAGATTTGTTAGCTAAAGGCTGGGAGTTTTAATTTCTAGAACTGTTAGTGAACAATTGCGATTCACCCTAATAAACTGAGGGAAATGGGTACGCTTTTCAAACTCCAACGCTATCCCTCATTGTACTTGGAATGACGTGGGGTTGTATGCATGCGGTGTAGGCTGGGCTGTTAAGCCCAGCATTTGCTGAATTAATTCGTACTCTCAAAATTCCACTGAAGCCAAATTAACAAGTATCTTATACATGGTGTTTTGAAGAAATACTTCAGTACATTGTTACATGCTGGGCTTAGCAGCCCAGCCTACGATTATTTAGCTATTTTTGTCAAAACATACATAGGAATGACATCAGAAGGCTGTAAATAAAAAGATGGAAATAATGCGTTGTCAGGTATTAAGCATTTACAACAGCTGCTTTCTGATACATCCCTGCCTCAAAATGGCCTGGGATATTACAGGCGAATACAACATCATGTTGCGCATTTGATTTAAATTTCCAGGTTAATGTTTTCGTTTCACCTGGATTAATGGTGATTGTATTACCATCTTCATGGACCATTCCTGGCATAGCTCGCATCATTTCTTGGTGTGCTTTTTGTTCTTTCTCATCACCAATCGAAAACTCATGAGGCACTTTTCCAATATTAGTAACTTTAAATGTGATAATGTCACCATCATGGAATTGAAGTTTTTGTGCAAAGGTAAAACGCATGTCGTCTGATGCAGTCACTTGAATTGTTTTTGTGGCTTTGGCGGCATTCTCGGGACTTCCTACAGGACTTGTTTCATGGTGAGTATGGGCGAATGTTGATTTAATAAAAATTCCTGAGCATAAAACAGTCAAAATAATTGTTTTTGGTAATGTATGTATCATCTTTGAAACCTTGCGTTAATCAATGGGCGTAGATTAAACGAACGACACAATGAATTCTACTGCTTTGGTAAAGTAAAAATAAACCAGGCACCTACCTCATTATGATTTTGTATGTAGAGCTTACCACCATGCGCTTCAATAAGATTTCTACAAATAGTAAGCCCTAAACCAGTACCTTGAGCTTTAGTCGTAAAATACGAACTCAAAATCTTATCTTGATATTCGGGAATAATACCTGGTCCATTATCACGAAAATGAATCTCAATGCGCTCATCCTCTTTGTTTATTGTTTGAATGGTGAGCTCTGGAGTTGGGATTGTATTTTCTTGCATTGCCTCAATGCTGTTGCGGGTTAGATTGGTAATGATTTGCATCATTTGAATTCTATCAATAGTTAATTTAGGGAGATCTGCTTCTAGTTTCAAATTGATTTTTAATTTTGAATGGGCTAGCTCAGAATCTAAAAAAATCATCGTATCTTTAATTAATGTATTAATATCTGTTTCTTCCTGAAAATATACATCCTTATGAATAAAACTTTTCATCCGATACATTACTTCACTGGCGTGTTTGGCTTGTGAAATAATTTTATTTAATAAAGAGATCACCTTGGGAGCTATTTTATTTTCATCCGCATGTTTTTTTATTTGTAAAAGGCAAGTTTGACTATAAAGAAGAATTGCAGTGAGCGGGTGATTAATTTCATGCGCTAGTGCCGAGGCCATTCCTTCCATGGTATTTAGGCGCATTACATGTGCTAATTTTGCTTGCTCTCTCATTGTTGATTGTTTTTGTAAATAATAGTTGGTTAGATCTTTAATGAGTAAAATAATTTCATTTTCTTGAGACGAATGGTTATAGAGCGGAGTAAAATTAATTTCAAAACAAAAATTTGCACCATCTACTTCATTAGAGTCTTCAATTAAAATGGTCGTTGTTTTTCCTAAAAGAGCTTGCCGACATGCCATGATTAATTGATTTTTATACTCTGAAAAATCAGAAATAAGCGTGAAAAAATTCATCCCCGTTTGAATTTTTATGGTAAAAATCTTAGAAAAAAACTTGATGAAGGATGAGTTTATTATTTTAAAGTAAAAGTCTTTATCTAATGTGGCAATGGCATCTGAAATATTTTGGAATAAATTGGTAACCGTTTCTAAGGATTGATTTAATTGGAGTTGTTGGGATTCTAAAGTAAAAAAGGCTTTAGAATTGAAATCATAAAATTCAGTATGTTGTTTTTTTAACGCGTCTATTTCTAAATGAAGTGATTTAATTTCTTGTGCTTTTTCCTGTAATTCGTTTTCTTTGCGAAGCAACTGCTCTTGTAATGTTTGAATTTCGTTTTGCATTTGCAAGGATGATTTTTTAATAATATTTGAATTCATTTCATTTCTTTTTAACAATATTTGGAAAAAAAACCTGGCAATAATTATTTAATTTGAATAGTAACAATAACATAGTATCCAAAAACTGTTGAATGGATATTGCGAAGAGACACTTTATTAATCTCCAGTTCAACTCAAATATAGGGTAAACCCTAGCTTTGCCAGTGTAGTTCATAATATTTTTTTTTCTTAATCGATCATAAATTTCTAATTTGAAAAAGCAGTTGAGGCTGTTGTCGAAGGTGTTTCATAAGTTGATTAATGTTTTTTTTCAGATTAACACGAGTCATTTTTCCGTTGCTAATTACTCTATAACTTGATATTGGCGACTTGTTCATGCAAGTCGCTCAATTAAAAGCACATAGATGTTGCAATGCGGAATTGTGATCGGCCTCATTTTCATAAAGAAAAGGGATTTTCAATGCAATTAAAACAATTAACAGTAGCCCAACAGTTATTCAAACGATTTTGCTATGGTTACAATGAGCGTGATTTAAATTATCTGCGGTCGCTTTTTTCTAATGATATTACTATGTGGGGGACTGGCATCGAGGATTATCGAATCGGGACTGCGCAAATCGAGGAGCAGTTTCTAAGAGATTGGCAACAGTACGATGATTCACAAATTAAATTACTCACATTTAGTCCAATTCCTCCTAATTCATATTGGGCTAGTGCTCTTTGTGAAGTCCAAATATGGATAGAGAGTAAAAATTATGATTTTCAAAATTTGCGGGGTACGATTTGTATTGATTTAGAAAACGATGTTTGGAAAATTACTCATTTACATATTTCATTTCCGCGCTATTAAGCACTAAGCGCTCACGACGTTTATCATCTTGAGGTGTTTTCGACGAGTAAAGGATAGGGATAGTTACCATTTGCGTCATAATATTTTTTTTAAAATATGAAACAATTCATTAAGATCAAAAGGTTTTGGCAAAAAGGTTTCATAAGGCATTTTTTCCATTTTTTCCAGATTGGTTTTCGCTGAAGTGATAATTGTTGGAATATTACTTATGCGTTGGCATAATTTTTTTTTCTCACGAAACTCAAAACCATCAAGTACAGGCATCATGAGATCTAAAAAAATAACTACTGGCAACGGATCTTTTTCAAGTATGTTTAAAGCCTCTTGCCCATCTTGAACCGCCACTGTGAAATACTCTGCATATTCCAAAGCCCAGACTAAAGCTTCTCTTACCGCACTATTGTCATCAATTAATAAGATAAATTGTTTTTGCTTTTCTATACTCATAGGTACTAAACCATAGTCTAACAATGCTATTCTTGAGGAAGCGTATCTGCTAGTAGTACATCAAATAACACAAATTCAAACCGGTTCATCTAAGAATGCAGAAGACTCAATAATTCGGTTATGAATCAGACTAATTTTTATCAGTTCAGCTAGCGATTTTACTTCCATTTTTCGCATGACATTAGCCCGATGCACCTCAACTGTGGATATGGATATATTAAGCTCATACGCAATCTGTTTATTCAGTTTACCTTCAACAACTAAATCCATGACCTGCTTTTCACGTTTGGTTAAACCATTTATTCGTTCTTGCAGGCCCGTTTGCCTTTGTGTCGTATTATCCTTAACTTTTTTAAGGCATCTTTGTGTTATTTCTAATAAATTCTGATGATTGATTGGCTTAAGGATGAAATCTTCGGCTCCTGCTTTCATGGCCCGTATTGCCATTGCAATATCACCGTAGCCTGTAATGATGATTATTGATAATTGTTTTTTTGATGAACTCAATTGCTCTAGTAATTCTAAGCCGCTCATTATAGGCATTCGTACATCAGTGATTAAACATCCACGTTGATTATCATAACTATCGAGAAAATCTTTGGCATTTAAATAAGTTTGAACCTGCAGATTTATTGACTCAAATAACCAGCGGAATGATTTACATATCTCGGGGTCGTCATCGATAACAAAAACAGTTGTATTATTAGAAGGCATATCCTTTATACTCTTGATGAAACACTATGAGTTGAAAACTAATACTATTAGCAAATAACTCAGCGAATAAGGTGCCACTTTCTCTATCAAGCAAAGTACGGCAATAAGTGAGTTCTTTTTCGAATTCTTCTTCCTGTATTAAAAAATTACTTTTTATCATAATTTTTGCTTTATTTTTATCCATATCTGTTTGAATTTCTAATGTTGCTTTGTGTATCTTGTTTTTTTCCACAACAGTAATACATTGTTTCAATAAACGAAATAAAATATGCTTGAGCTGCAATTGAGGTATATGAAAATCAGGGCACTCATCCTGAAAATTTACGACCAGTCGAATATTATTATGTTCTATTTCATAGGAATACAGAGAAATAATCTCTGTAATAATATCGTGAAAAATTGCAGGCCGTTCTCCTAATTTTTTTTGAGTTGTAGGTTCTTGCAGGGAATAAATTTTATTTTTCAACAACTCAACATGCTGGTTGATTTTTTGTAACGCATTGAGCATTTGCTCTGCACTAAGGCCTTTTTTTTCTAGCCGGAGTTCGCAACCACCCACATATGCTTTAATTGCAGTCATGGATTGATTGAGTTCATGGATTAATTTCTCAATGTATTGTGGATTTTCTTGATGCATTAATCGAGCCATATGGTCTATCTCAGATTCTGTACTATAAAAACCCCAGTTTCTATCGAATCATGTCATGCATGGTTGTAGTGGGATAATCTGTTTTTCTCAGCGTTCATATTTACAAGGACGGGTCAATATTAATGCATGCTGTTACTATAGTTTATTCAGGTTAACCTTAGTTTTTAATCCGCTAGGCAGTTATTTTGCACCAATTAAACGCTTAAGGGTAATAAAGGCATTATTTAGTGCGGTTGGTAGTAACTTTCTGAACTGCAGTTGTTTAAATTGTATTAGACGCATTTTTCAGATAATTTATACTTCAAATACATTACCATTACCAATGGACGGTATTATGGCCGATATGATTATTTTGGCAATGAGCAATTTTACATTGACTTGTTTTATACTTGGTTTGCTATGCGCTCTTCTTGAATGGTTGGTTCGCTCAAGGCCAATGGAAAAAGCCATGGTTATTGAATTTATCTTTTCTTGGTATTTGTTGTTCAATATCGGATTGGCCTATTTGTTTAACTTTATTATGCATGTCTTCTTTGGCGATTTTACTGCGCAGTTTATTGGCTGGCCGCAAAGTCCATTTCAAATGGAAGTAGGATTTGCCAGTTTGGGGATTGCGTTGAATGGAATAATTAGCTTTAAAGGTCAAATTGCTTTTCGTGCGGCAACGATCATCGTTCCTGCTCTGTTTTTATGGGGTGCTGCAGGTGGACATCTTTATCAAATGATCGTTGCCCATAATTTTGAACCTGGCAACGCGGGCAGCATATTTTGGACGGATATTTTCATGCCCATCATTGCTTTTTTATTACTTTGGCTGCAATATCGAAACCCGGAAAACAGGGTTAGTTAAAACGTTATAGCCTACCCAGCCAACAATAACTCTAATCCTTGTATGTTAGGTAATTCGCTGACAAAAAGAACACGAGTAGGCTGGGCTGTTAAGCCCAGCATGCACAGGATTAATTTTTCCTCTCCAAAATGTCCATCATGAAACCCCCACGGTAAGCTCAATTAACACGTGCTTATTCATTGGTCTTAAGAAAGCATTATTTTTGGCATTGTTACATGCTGGGCTTACAGCCCAGCCTAGGTTTATTTAGCTTTGTCAATGATACAATCCTGAGGAAGGCTCTCCTTGCTCATATCCGGAGATACCTCGCTGCGTTTAGAACGAATGTGCTCTCGTGATCGCGGATTTAAATAAAATCATAGTGCTATCTTTTAATGCAATGCGCTCATTTGACAAAGCTGTTATATGTACCAAAATTTGTATTAAGGCCATAGATTATATGGAGGTATATCATGAGCAAAGTAACACAATTTAAGCAAGGAACTCCCAGCAAAGGAGCTCCTGGTAAGGGAGCTTCCATTCAAATTAATCGATCACAAAATCCCTTTTTAAGTCTGCAAAACGAAGTGGATCGATTATTTAGTGACTTTAATGAGTTTTTTTCTCCAACCAAATTTAGTTGGGGACAATTTGAAAAATTAGATCTTTCTCCTTCAATGGATATTGTTGAGGATAAAGATCATTTCTGTGTGCAGCTAGAAATGCCTGGTATGGGCGAAAAAGACATTAAGGTCTCTATATTGGATAATGTACTCACTATTAGCGGCGAGAAATCCAGCTCGAAAAAAAATGAAGGTAAAAAATATATTTCTCGAGAAATTAGCTTTGGGAAATATGAACGCTCCATCTCTTTACCCGCTACTGTTGATATAGCGCAAGCGAAAGCAACGTTTAAAAAAGGTATGCTTTGGGTTGATTTACCTAAAAAAACGGAATCTAAAACCGGAACTCGAGATATCAAAGTGGAACAAGCCAAATAAACCTAAAATAACCCCATGGTTTCGGTCATGGGGTTATCTACTTAAGCTTTTAGCCAAAAAATGCGCACTAAGATATATAAGATCGTCATGCCAAGAATAGGAACAACGAGAAAGCCAAGAAAGCTATAAAATCCTATTCTATTTTCAGCTGAGGCATTATAAAACTTTTTAAATTTTTTCCATAAGGACATTTATAGCCTCCATTTTTGATTAGAGCTTATTTTATAAGATTATGGACCTCAATATAAAGCGATTTGTCAGAATCACGCATTTTGAGTTTCTGTTATTTTGTCTTAATTAGAATTAAAGTGTTCGCTAGAGCAATGGCGCTATTATTTTCACATTCATAGTAGAAAAATCCTTCTCCCGCTTACGGGAGAGGGCTAGGGTGAGGGAATTGCAAAATTCATGAACAAAAGTCTGAATTAGTTTCCAGGTCTACAATTTATAAAGTCGAAATTACCAATGTCTGCGCCAAATCGTGCACTTGCTTGAACAAAGGAGTCTGTAATAACCGCTTCTGTAATTTCTGCAAAAGGAGTGTCTTTATAGTGTCTCATAGTGTTAACGCGCTTTTGTAAATTTTGTCCAGCAAGAGTCTGAGGGTTGGAATGAGTCAATTGAAATTGTCCCAATCCAATTTCACTGGTTACTTTATCCAATGCTTGTTGATATGAATTAGCCATCCCGAATTTAATCGCATTTACGACGGTATTAATAGGAGCGCCCTGGTTCAATAATTGAGCACAAAAATCCGCTAGCCTATAGATTTCATTAATATAACCTTGTTGATTACCTAGCATTAATAGACGCATGGCAGACACTGCTGCGGATTTGACTTGGGGTAAGTCTATATGTTCCTCAGCATTCTCTTCCAAGAGCGCATCTAAAGAGAAGACTGGTTGACTTTTTACAATAGCTTTCTTTGGCACAGTTGACTCCAAAACAGGATTAAGGAAAATAGTTATTGTTCGATTGAAATGGCTCGAAACAAGATAATTGCTCATTATGTATTATTTTTATTCAAATGTAAAGACTCTTAAAACGCAGACTAATATCCTTTTTGCCATCATATACTTCAGTCTTTATGATATAATTGGTTCTATTTTGCAATGTTTTTTTAGTGAGTCGTGCAATTGATTACTCATCGTGTAGATCTGCGTTCCTATCATACTGAAAGTTGCAGTCATGCTCATGATTTTGCACAGCTGGTTTTACCTCTAGCTGGTTCTATGGAGTTGGAAGCGGGGCATTATTCTGGAGTTGTTGATCATCATGTAGGAGTCTTTATTGCTCCGAATGAACGGCATTGTTTTGCCGGAAGCCAGGGAAATCTTTTTTTAGTGGTTGATGTAGCAAGCCCAAAGGATCTTTTTAAGGAACACCGCTCGCATGCTTTTAATTTAACGACGAGCATTAAAAAGCTTATACAATTTGCGCATCATTATTTAGCAGATAATGAAGGCGATTTTTTTACTGATTCCTTAATGAATCAATTACTCGTACATTTCGCCACAAAATCCTTATCATTCGAGTCAGACGACATTGTCCTTAAGGCAAAAAATTGGATCGATTTTTATTTCGCGGAGCGTGTCAATGTGAATAAAGTTGCGCAGCATTGTCATTTGAGTGTCAGTCAATTACAGCGTCGGTTCAAACAATCCCTGGGTTGTAGTATTGCAGAATATTGGCGATTTAAAAAATTAAGTCAGGCCAAACAATTACTTTCTGCCCAACACCTTTCTATAGAGGCCATTGCTTTTGCGGTGGGATACGAAAATTTGCCCGCATTTAGTCGGCGATTTAGTACAGTTTTTGGGGAGTCGCCCTCCCAATGGCGAATAAAAGCATTATCGGCAAAGAAAATGCGTGAAATGGATAACTCATACTGAGCTTATTATTGCTACACTGTACGTTTTTATTTGGCGATACAGAGAAGTATTTTATATGCAAAAATCCAATGCTTATTTACAAGGAATACTCTTCCTTGTCTTGGCTCAAATCATGGTAGGCGTGAACATTGTTTTTTCCAAGTATGTGCTTTCCACAATTCCGCTGCTGTTTATATTGGCTCTGCGGTTTAGTTTGGCTGCTATTATTTTATTACCCTTGCACTGGTTTACCTCTGCGCGAAATAAGCCGGTGGGTTATTATTTTTCTCAATTAAAACCACGTGATTGGTTTTTTATTGGTGCGCAGGCGGTTTCTGCGGGAGTGCTGTTTAATTTCCTAATTTTATGGGGATTAAATTACACGGATGCGAATGTAGCGGGTATTATTACCAGCGCCTTACCTGCGATCATTGCAATTATGTCTTGGATTATTCTTGGTGAAAAAATTTCAGGAAAGAAAGCCATCTGTGTGGGTTTTGCCACATTTGGATTAATCGTTATTGCCTGCGATAAGTTGGTGGGGATGCGCGTGAGCCATTCTTTTTGGGGGGATGTGCTTGTTTTAATCTCTCTTTTGCCTGAGGCTACTTACTATATTTTAAGTAAGATGCATGCGAATTCACTGCCAGTATTTTTAATTTCTTCTTTACTCAATGCAATTAATGCCATTTTGTTATTGATTGCTTTGGGTTTTAGTTCCTGGAGCGGAATAACCATTCAATTTTCAGATTGGCTGATTTTGATTATTTTAGGTTTAAGCTCGGGTCTTTTTTATGTGTTTTGGAATTTTGGTTGCCAGAAAGTGGATGGGGTAATGGCTTCATTATCAACGGCGGTGATGCCTTTAGCCACGGTACTCATTGCTTGGCTGCTGTTGGGAGAACGACTGACACTTGGGCAAGCAATTGGTATGAGCATGGTAATTCTCTCAATTGCTGTCTATGCAAAAAGATAATTGGATGGTTTTGCAAGTTGGTTTAAGTGAGATAAAGCTGATTTATTTTGCAACATCTCCTTAACCCAAGTTATGATGGGCCAAACAAAAAATCTTAGTTTAATTTTATGCCTCATTTGATTTTGGAATTAAGTAATAACATTAAAAACACAGAACATTTAAGCCAGTTATTTGATAAATTACATCATATGCTTGCAGAACAACTTCCTACCCAATTATCAGGGTGCAGGAGCCGCTGTGTTATTCATCCATTGTTTTTTATTGGCGATCAGAGTGAAGACAATGCTTTTGTGCATTTAACGCTAAAAATGCTTCCAGGCCGGGATGAGCTTAAGAAAAAAAGCATAGGTAAAAACCTTTTTGATCTATTGGATGATTTTTTTAGAGTAGGTCAAAATCAATTAAATATTACTTTATCTGTAGAAATCTTGGATTTGGATCCTATTTATTTTAAGGGCTAAAGTATTTTCTAAATCGTTTCAAATGCAGGTTATTCTCTATGAGTGCACAAAAAAGATGGGAACATTTTTCTCATGAATCCGATATAGGTGTTAGAGGTTATGGCTCAACTGTTGCAGACGCTTTTTCCATGGGGGCGCTTGCTTTGACCAATGTTATTACGCGTTCACAATCAATTCATCCTTACAAAAAAATACAAATTCACTGTGAGGCTCCGAATCAGGAGATTTTATTTGTCGATTGGTTAAATGTCATTATTTACAATATGGCAATCCACAACATGCTGTTTAGCATGTTTGATGTCAGCATTAATGGATTGAGGCTAACTGCTATAATTGCCGGTGAACCAGTGGATATTCATAGACATCAACCTGCAGTGGAGGTCAAAGGTGCTACATTCACTGAATTAAAAGTGTATGAAAAGAATAACATCTGGGTGGCACAATGTGTTGTTGATGTGTGAGAGAGCGAGGGTAGAAATCAATGGACTTAAACCTGTTAGAAAAAATCAGTGACTTCGAATGGCGAATTCCCCAACAGGGTAAGATGCGTGTGCCGGGGATTATTTTTGCTTCAGAAGAGTTAATCCTCAGTATGGATATGAAAGTTTATGAACAAGTCACGAACGTCGCAACATTACCTGGAATTGTGCGTGGTTCTTATGCGATGCCTGATGCTCATTGGGGTTATGGGTTTCCTATTGGGGGTGTTGCTGCATTTGATCCCGATAACGACGGGGTTGTTTCAGCAGGTGGTGTTGGTTTTGATATTTCATGTGGCGTACGGCTTTTATCTACAGGACTTAAACGTGAAGAATTTGAACCCTATAAAGAACAACTTGCAGATGCGCTGTTTGCGCATATTCCGGCAGGTGTAGGCAGCAAAAGTCGTATTACTCTAACTATGAAACAAATGGATGATATGTTGCGTGGTGGCGCTGTATGGGCTGTAAAGCAAGGATATGGTGAACGTGAAGATTTAGCGCGTATTGAAGATAATGGCCGCGTAGAAGGTGCTTTACCTGAGCATGTTTCCGAACATGCAAAAAAACGTCAAAAAAATGAAATGGGTACTTTAGGTTCTGGTAATCATTATTTGGAAATTCAAGAGGTGCGCCATATATACTGTGAACAAACTGCTGCAGCATTTGGTTTAGCACTAGGGGATGTGGTTGTGAGCATCCATTGTGGTTCACGTGGCCTAGGTCACCAAATAGGAACTGATTTTCTGCGCTCGATGCTCATTCACGCCCAACAGCATGGTATCTCACTCGTTGATCGTGAGTTAGCTTGTGCCCCTATACGTTCTTCCATGGGGGAGCATTATTTAGGTGCTATGCGCTCAGGAATTAATTGTGCGCTCGCTAATCGTGAAATTATTACTCATTTTATGCGCGAAGTATTTCAGGATGAAATGCCAGGAGCCCAAATAAAACTCATTTATGATGTATCCCATAATACCTGCAAGGAAGAAGCGCATCAGATTGATGGTAAAACAAAACGTTTATTTGTTCATCGTAAAGGCGCAACGCGAGCTTTTGGTCCAGGTCATCCTGAGTTAGCACAAGCGTTTCATCATGTAGGACAACCTGTAATTATTGGCGGCAGCATGGGAACTTCATCTTATGTTTTAGTTGGTACAGAACATTCAGAACATAAATCCTTTGGTTCTGCTTGTCATGGTGCAGGACGGGCGATGAGCCGGCATCAGGCAACCAAAAAATGGCGTGGGAGTGAAATCATTGAGCAATTAGCACAACAAGGAATTTTAATTCGTAGTAGTTCCTATCGTGGTATAGCAGAGGAAGCTCCAGAAGCCTATAAGAATGTCGATTTTGTTGTTGATGCAGCACAAGAGTCCGGTTTAACCAAAAAAGTTGCCCGACTGGTACCTATTGTTTGTGTTAAGGGATAGTTTATTTAGAAATAGTTCTGGAGTTTTTTTGCGAAAACAAGCAGGTATAAATCGTATTTTTAATGTTCTTTTTGTTCTATTTTTCTACTAAGAAAATAAATAAACTATAATTAAAAATATTTGCTTTTTTCAAAAAAGGTGGAGTGTTGTTATGCCTTTGACTGCACAATCCAATCGAGGTCCGGTTAAGAAATTAAGTGGTACTTCAAATCATAGTCGCTATAGTAATAAGTTTGATAGTGTCGATGTCGTTGCTTTTGATAGAGAAGGGGAAGCGTGGGGGATTTTTTCCAACTATGCAGAAGTTCCTATTAAGATGCAAACTCCCTTTGGAGAAAGAACATTTCCTACAGTTGAGCATTATTTCCAATATCAAAAAGATCCTCATGACCAACAATACCTAGATAAGATTCTTCTGGGAGATGCGCAGAATGCTAGAGATTTAGGGCAAACCAAAAGATGGGCGAATAATGATTATACCTTAGCTGATGCCGCAATGCAGAGAGCAATACAAGTCAAATTACAAAATCCTATAGTGCAACAAGCACTGAGAGATACAGGAAATGCTTGCCTTATCGAAGATACAGGGAGTCGAAGCACTAAAAATCAGGATGGTAATTGGGGTTGGAAAGTAGGAGGTACTACCGAGCCTTATGCTCCAACAGGCAATAAGTTGGGTATCTTAATGATGGAAGAGCGTAATCGTTTGTATCGACAAGAAGGTCGTTTATCGATGATCGTGCAAGATCCAACCGATTTATCTGAACGAGCGCGTGGTGTGATGACGCGAAATTACAGTAGCCAGAATCTTATTCATCTCAGCTTACCCGTTGTGTCGAGTACACAACACCACCAACAGCATCATCAACAAAGTAGCTATCCTTCTTCGCGAATGAAAGATTCTTTGATTCAGACTAAAATGCACTCAACACAAGAGTCAAGTCAGGAAGTGAGTCAAGTGATTCGTACTATGGTGTCAACTCCTTCTCCAAGTGTGGATATTCCATTTGTGGGTAAAGGTCAGATGAATGGTACATTCAAAATTGCTTTTGATAATCCTCAAGAAGCACAGGCTTTTAAAGACTTACTGAAAGCACAGGGCTTTCAGACGTCCTACTTCGGAAATGGTGAACGTTATCCGATGGAGGTTGGAGGAAAAACCTTAAGTCATATTGTTCGCTTTGAGAATAACGGTACAAAAACAGAGGTTCCTAAAGAGGCATTACAGTTTCTCAAACAAAAATTTAACGATGATGATAAAGTTGCGAGTATTGTGGAACAAATGGGATTTGAACGACCTTGCATGAAACAATCATTAGGCGTGCACTGATTTTTATTCCAACATGGTACAGCCACCCGAAACAAAGGTGGTTAATTTGATATGGAAACTTCATTTACCTTACATCCAGTAGCTCCATTCCGGTTGGATTATACGGTTTCTGCGTTACGCAGGAGAAGCAAAAATAATGTAGATCTTTGGGATGGCCAACGTTACACCAGGTTATTGGTTATGGAGAATATGCCAGTTAAAGTGGTGGTTGAGCAAAATAAAAAAACCGAACTGACGATATCGATTAAAAGTGAGTATGCAGAGGTATTTCAAAATCAAATTGCACATGAAACAGAGAGCATGCTTGGCTTAAACTGTGATATGCATGATTTTTATCATATCGCACAGCGCGATCCCCAATTAAATCCCTTGGTTCTTCAATTTAAAGGGCTTAAGCCACCTCGATTTCCTTCTGTCTTTGAGGCACTTGTTAATGCGATTTCTTGTCAACAAATCTCTTTGGATGCTGGATTGCAAATTCAAAATCGATTGGCTGAGTTTTTGAGTCTAAGGATTACAGAAAAAGAGCACCTACTTTATGCATTTCCAAGGCCCAACGAAGTTGCGAATTGTTCTGTCCCTACATTAAAAAAAATAGGCTATAGCACCCATAAAAGCGAGACGCTAATACGATTAGCAACAGCCATAATGAATGACGAGTCACACTTTAAATCTCTAGAAAACAAATCAAATAATGAGAACATTAATTTTTTGTGCGATTTTAAAGGAATAGGGCGCTGGACTGCGGAATACGTTCTCTTGCGTGGTTTAGGAAGAATTGATACTTTCCCAAGCGATGATATTGGTGCACAAAACAATTTATATCATTTTCTGCATCTCGAGAAGAAGCCAGATTATAAAAAAATAGCAGAAATCACCGCAAAATGGTCTCCCTATGCAGGTTTAGTCTATTTCCATTTATTATTGCGACGTTTATATGAAAATAAGGCACTCGCCGCTCCTCGCGTGAGAGGGCAATTGTAATTTTAAGAACGCTACCAATTATTTGTGCATCCAAAGAGGCTATCCTGTCTTTTGTAATAATTTTTCTGTAAAATTAATCCCTTAAGCTAAAAATTTCTCACACAAGGAATGTGCTGGATGGATAGTACACCCCAAAATAGTGTTACTGAGCCTATGAGCTCCGATAAAGTCGCCAATGTATTAAAATGGATTCTCTTAATTACAGCGATCATTTGTTTTGTCGTATTGATTTGGGGAACCTATAAAACCTACCAGCTTGCTCCCCCTTTACCGCAACAATTTCAAACTTCTTCTGGACAGGTCGTTATGACAGCGGATGATATTGTTGCAGGTAAAGCAGGTTTTCAACGTGCCGATCTTATGGATTACGGGAGTCTTTATGGAATGGGCTCTTATTTTGGTGAAGATTACACCGCAAAATATTTAGTAAGCCTTGGCAGAATGACTGAGGATAAAATAGCGCAACAACAGTTTGGCAAACCCTTTATGAATCTGGATGTAGGACAACAGTATGTTGTGCGCCAAACAATGCAACAGGACCTGCAGCATACTGATTTGAATGCGCAAATCAGTGTCTTGTCTCAGCCAGTTGCTGATGCAATTGCGCAACTACGTACGCAAATTTCGCAAACCTTACTTCAACATGATCCAGAAGCAGGTTGGACTAAAGCGTACAGTTTGGATGAGAAAAGTGCTTTGCAAACTGCAGATTTTCTTATTTATTCTTCCTTAACTACGATTGCACATCGGCCAGGACAAACGAGTTCGTATACCAATAATTGGCCCTATGAACCTACTATGGGCAATCATCCAACAGCACACACTTTTTACTGGACCTGGGTATCCTTTTGTTTTGTATTCTTGGGTTTTGGTGCTGTGCTTTTTATTTATCATCGATATTTGAGTGCTCCAGATGATGCGTTTAAGACACCTGTTTTTTTGGGGTTTGAGACACTGACACCTAGTCAGCGTAAGGTAGGTCAATATTTTATTGTTGTGGCGCTTGTTCTACTGCTGCAGATTGCTGTAGGTGCAATTATGGCGCATTACTATACTGAACGTACGGGGTTTTATGGAATTAAGATTAATGATTATTTACCCTTTAATTTTTTGCGTGATGTACACATTCAAACCCCCATTGTGTGGATTGCTCTTTCTTGGATTAGCTCTGCTGTATTTATGGCACCTCTTATCAGTAAAAAAGAAGCAAAAAAGCAAGGATTTTTTGTTGATCTTTTATTTTGGGTCACTCTGTTTATTGTAGGCGGGGCAATTGTTGGCAATTATATAGGAATTATGGGCTATGTGAATGATACCTGGTTTTGGATTGGCAATCAGGGTTTGTCTTATTTGCAGCTCGGTCGATTGTGGCAAATTGGATTTTGTATTGGACTTTTCCTTTGGAGTTTTATTGTTTTTCGTGGAATGTGGCCTACATGGAGTGGTTTAAAAAACGCTACCATTGCATTTTGGACTGGACAGATTCGCTTGGAGCATCTTTTTTGGGCAAGTACTATAAATATTGCTGTATTGTATTGCTTTGGAATGATCCCATTAACGGGGATTGAGAAATCGTTCACGATTACCGATTTTTGGCGTTGGTGGGTAGTGCACCTTTGGGTGGAGCAATCTTTTGAGTTTTTTGCGGCATGTGCCACAGCGTATCTTCTAATGGGAACTGGATTAGTTTCACGAGCCCTGGCAGAGCGCACAATGTATTTTGAAACAATTCTGGTATTTTTAGGTGGTATTATCGGTACAGGACATCATTGGTATTGGACGGGTACGCCGGATCTATGGGTACCATTAGGAAGCATGTTTTCATTTATTGAGGTATTACCTTTAGTCCTTCTTATTATTGATGCAATCGAAAATTATCAATTAATTAAACGCCAACATTTGTTTACGTATAATTTGGCGTTTCTCTATATTTTGGGCGCTTCTTTTTGGAACTTTGTGGGTGCTGGAGTATTTGGTGGAGGTACACTCAATGCGCCACTCGTCAATTATTATGAGCATGGAACATTTCTTACTCTAAACCATGCTCATACCGCATTATTCGGCGCATTTGGTTTACTGGGGCTGGGCTTAATTTATTTTTGCTTACGTTATGCTGCAGGTGATCGTTTTCCCTGGAGTGATCGTTTGGGGACTTGGGCATTTTGGTTATATAACCTAGGCCTTGTTTTATGGATTGTGTTGAATTTCTTCCCTGTGGGATGGGCACAATTAATGGATGTATACGAACACGGATTTGCTCATTCAAGAAGCCTTGAGTTTTATAATACAACGTTGTTGTGGCAGTGGTTACGCTTGCCGGGAGACGTGTTATTTGCTCTTGGTGCATTATTGATGGCCTATGACTTTATTAAAAAGTTAGGTCCTTTTTTTCCAAGATGGGTGAGTGCTAAAAATTTAGAACAACAGCCTGCTCATGATGTTTAGGGCAGCAGCCTAAAAAAGAGGGTATTACCATGCCTGAGCTTTTTACGATTGGACACTCAACACATCCCTTGCAGGAATTTCTTGAAATAGTCCATGCATATCAAGTTACTCATCTTATTGATGTGCGGACTATTCCTAAATCACGTACCGTTCCTTGGTTTAATAAAGATGAATTCAAGCAAACACTTGCAAAAGAAAAAATTGCATACACACACCTGGTTAAATTAGGTGGTTTACGAAAGGTGAATAAAAATTCCATCAATACTGGATGGCGAAATGCAAGTTTCCGTGGATTTGCCGATTACATGCAAACAGAAGAGTTCCTTGAGGGACTTAATGAATTAAATGACATCATAGAGAAAGGGCATAAAGTGGTAATCATGTGTGCTGAAGCAGTACCCTGGCGATGTCATCGTTCACTTATTGCTGATGCTGAGTTGATCCGCGATTATGGCATTTGGGACATTATGAGTAAAACCACAACGCACCCTCATCAACTCACTTCTTTTGCTGTGGTGGATAAAGAGAAGAACCCCGCGCAAATTTATTATCCATAATCATAACAACAGACCATAGACAGCAGTTTGAGGGCGGAATTAGAAATTTTTTTTCGAGTTGCACTATAAAAATTATAATTGATATAATGGCTTACCGTTTTTTTGCGGCTATTATTAACCACTTTTTAGGAAATAAAATGTTAAGGAAGATATATTGGGGCTCGGTGGTTTCTTTATTATTAGTTAACCCTTCTTTTGCTGGATTTTATGTTGGTGCTGGTTTTGGCCCTGAATACGCTCAATTTACTCAAAAAACGCATGTTTTTGATAATTTTGGTGACTTTAATGCGATAGATGAAGAGAATTTTTCAGGCGCTGGTGTTTTCGGCACTTTTTTTGGTGGTTATTCTTGGGTACGCAATCGATTTTATTTAGCGGTCGAAGGCAATTTTAATCCAAGCTCACTTCAATATCGATTAGTTAATAAAGAGTATATCCATCATAATTTCAAGAAAACTTCTTTTACCATTCACTATAGTGAGGGCGTAAGTGCATTGCCAGGCTTCTTCCTCACAGAGAGTGCTGTAGTTTATGGACGAATTGGTTATGCGAATGGCCATGTTGCACTTCATAACTCAGATGAAACAATACATAGTTCAGTTGCCAATCGTAACGGCATTCGTTACGGTGCGGGAGTGCGCTATAACCTGACACCACAATGGACGATGATGGCTGATTTCAGTCAAACCAATTACGAGAAATTCAGCAGTCACTTTTTTGATCCTTTTGGCGGGGTTACAAAAAATTCTCGAATTTATCCTGTTTCTGCACAACTTGCTTTTGGGGTAATTTATAATTTTGAAAAACCTAAGGCAGCTTTTGTTAAGTAAGTTGGGAAAGTTCTATTACCAAGCCCAATGAACAAGTATTTTAGTCTGGTGTTCCTAAAGAAATACTTCGGTATGTTGTTACATGCTGGGCTTACCAGCCCAGTCTATGTTACGGAGATGACGTTTCCGCTGGAAGACTATCTAGTCGAGGGTTTTCTTTTTTAAAATGGCCCAATAGACTGACAATGTTCTTCAGGAGGTTCTGCAAAATTTCCTACGCCAATAACTAATAAAAGAAAATCTTTTGGTGCTAATTGGAGCCAGCGATAAAATTTCGCTTCACGGTTGAAATAGTCCGCATCAAGTGGATATATACATCTTCCTTGGTTATGGTTTTTCTCAGTGAATAGCACTATCTGTTTCACCCCAAAAGTTTTGAGGTGCTCCCATGACGGTAGTTTTTCAGCATCAATTTCAGTGAACCCGTGGTTAGGTTCCAATATTAAACCTAATGAAGAAGCATGTGATGCAGAAGCGAGTGATAGCAGTTCATTACGTGGTAAAGCGTCTTGTAGCTGATCCATAATCCGTGTTTGCGACGTGTCATCACATAAAATGGATAGTTGCCAGATGCAATCGATCCCATGCATATACAATGCGTTCGCAACAGGCGCTTCATGGCCCGTAAAGTTAATGAACAGGGTATTATCGAGTCTATGTTGGGCATCTAATTCAGCTAATACAGTATTTGTAGTGTCTTTGATTTTTTTATCAATACTTCCTGTTATAAAGTGCCGCCCTTTAGGTATTGCATTATGTGGGCTATTAAAATGAATAAAATGCACTGCATGCCCAAATCTTGATAGTATTTCTTCCGAAGGTTGGACAATTTCTAAGAGTGTTTTCAAGTCATATTGACGCGTTCTTCTTACATCAGGTTTCATTTAATTCTCTATCTAAAGATAGAGTGTATGTGCACAAATTATGAAACATGGCTCACTCACTCTGGAGTAATAATTACAATTATAGGCTATAAAAAGTAACAGAATTTTTTGTGCAGAACTGGATAAAATCGATAATGTAAAAACAGATTACCATCCACCTTGATAGGGTCTGTGCTTTTTCATTTGGCTATCATTTTCACCACGATGATAATGCAACCGCCAAGCAGATTGTTTGGTTTTTTTATCCCAAAAGGGATGATAATCAATAGCAAAGCAACGCTTGAATTTGCCGCTTGCCTGTTCTTTATAAAGATTCAAACCACCTCCGCCACTTTTTTCATACAAAAGAAAAGCAACTCGGTAATTGCCTTTACGAAGCAGGGCATAAAGCGCAACAGAGGTTGATAAAAAGCCAATAGTACGGTTAACCAGTTTTTGATGTTCTGGGGAAATATTTTCGTTTTTATCCATCATTTTGAGAAATCTATATGTCGTGGTTCTTTGTAGCCTGGGTGAAGTCGTAGCCGTAACCCGGGAATAAAGGGCGTGAATTTATGTCCAGAAATCCTGGGTTTGTTACGCTTCACCTAGGCTACATTGTTATTATTGAGTGGGATTTTATATTATTTTCAGACAGCGTGCCTCTATTTTAAAAATACATAAAATCAATAGGTTAGAGAAATAGTTTATTGACTGAATGTTTTGGTATACTTTGCAGATAATCCAATATAAATTTTGGCCTAAATGTATATCGAATCGAACCGATTAGTTTTTTCTCCTTCTGATCTTACTCAATTTATGGCAAGTCCTTTTGTATCTTGGATAGAGCATCTTGCCGTAGTGCATCCCGATTTATTGCCTGCACCTGATGAAAAAGATGAATTAATTGATGTATTGCAACATTTGGGAAATCAACATGAATTGGCTCTATTGGCTCTTTTTGAAAAACAAGGATTATCGGTTGTCAATTTGCGCCAACAAGCGAATTCTTATGACGCTACTTTAAGTGCAATGGAAGATGGCGCCGATGTTATTTATCAAGCGCGTTTACAATTAGATCCATTTCAGGGCTATGCTGATTTTTTAATAAAAATACCTGGTAAAAGTCGATTTGGGAATTATTGTTATGAGGTCTGGGATACTAAGCTTGCTAAATCAGTGAAACCTAGTTTTTTGCTGCAATTGTGTTGCTATGTAGAAATGCTTGCTGCTATGCAAGGAGAGCGTTCGGAATACTTCACTGTCGTTTTGGGAAACCAGGAGCAAAAGCGTTTTCGTACCGCAGATTATTTTTATTTTTATCAAAATCTGAAACAACAGTTTTTATTGGCACATGAGCGTTTTAATCCCAGTGAGTGTCCTGATCCTGCAGCATCGAAAAATTGGGGGCGTTGGAATACTTATGCTGAAGAGTTATTAGTTAAAGCAGATCATTTAATCCAGGTCGCAACCATTACCTCTGGGCAAGTTAAAAAATTACATCAAGCAGGAATAAAGACCATGAGTGGTTTAGCTCAGGCAACGTGTTCCTGGGTAAAAGGGATAAAGCCCGAACGTTTTGTGCGTTTGCAGGCACAAGCTAAAATTCAAAAAGAAAGCAGTGATAAGGAAGTCCCTTTGTATCAATTGCTTCCCCTGATTTCAGGACAAAAACAGGGATTGGCACTGTTACCTCCTGCATCGCCACGGGATATATTTTTTGATATTGAAGGGTTTCCTCTTGAAGAAGGTGGCTTGGAGTATCTTTGGGGAATTACCTATTTTGATGAAAAAGCACAGCGTCAGTATAAGGATTTTTGGGCTCATAATCCCGAACAGGAGAAAGAAGCTTTTCAGACATTTGTGCATTGGGTTTATCAACGTTGGCAAGAAGATCCGAAAATGCATATTTATCATTATGCCAATTACGAAATTTCTGCATGCCGTCGATTAATGGGGCGATATGGCGTGTGTGAGGATGAGGTAGATCAGCTTTTACGCAATGAAGTATTTGTTGATTTATATAAGATTGTTAAAAGTGCTCTGATTATTGGAGAACCACGCTATTCCATTAAAAATATAGAACATTTATATCGAGGTAAGCGTGATACGGCGGTGGGATCTGGAGGTGATTCTGTCGTTGTTTATGAGCATTGGCGAGAAAATCCCGATGGGGAAAATTGGCAAACCTCAAAAATATTAAATGACATTCGCACATACAATATTGATGATTGTAATTCCACTCAAGAATTGGTTGAGTGGCTCAGAGCGCGGCAAAATGAACAGGGTATAAATTACTTAGGTAAAACGGAACTTGTTGCACTGGAGGTTAAGGAAGAGTTGGGCGAGCGTATTCAATTACGCGATCGATTGTTGGCGCAAGCAGAGCGTTTAAAGTCTGAGGGAAATATTGAGTTAGCTAAAATCAATCTGATTTTTGCATGGTCAATTGAATTTCATCGACGTGAAGCCAAACCGGTGTTTTGGCGTATGTTTGAACGATTGGGTTTAACTGGAGAAGAGTTACTTGATGACATTGATTGCTTGGCCTACTGCCGACGAACTGCGAAGCCAGCCTACAAACCTTCGCCCAGAGCCCGTAACCTGGTCTACGAATATTTTTTTGATCCGGAACAGGAGTTTAAAGGAAGTGCCAAACAATATTTTATTCTAGGTAAGGAAACTGAAGAGGGTAAGGCTGCAGCAGCTAATTATTATGAAGACGATAGTGATCTGGAGCATGGAATTATTGCATTACAAATGAAAGATGAGCCTGATGATCCGATTACTTTAATTCCCAATGAATATGTCGATCCTCATTCGATTCCTGAGGCGATCACGAAGCAGGCTACATCATTTGAGCAGGGACTACTTGCACACACAGCGATACTGGATTTTTTGAGCAAATCGTATCCACGAATTACAGATCATCAACAAGGAATGCCTATTGCACCAAGCCATCATCCTGAAGAACGATTGGCGGAAATGATGCATGCAGTTTTAAATTTAAAGAACAGTTATCTCACGCTTCAAGGCCCTCCGGGAGCAGGTAAAACATATACAGGAAAACATTTGATTGCCGAACTTGTGCAAAGAGGAAAAAAAATAGGTATTTCCTCAAACAGCCATAAGGCGATTAATAACTTGTTGATGAGTGCCGCTGCCTATTGCCAAAAGGAAGGAATAAAAGGTCACTTTGGCTGTACACGTAATACGGATGAGCAAATTGCGGCTTTAGACATTAACTTATTGGAGAATAAACAGATCATTGAGTTTATCCAACCTGGATGTGTTGTCGGCACCACAGTTTGGGGTTTTGCTCGCGAAGAATTAGTTGATGCGTTTGATTACTTATTTATTGACGAGGCAGGCCAAGTCAGTGTTGCTAATTTAATTGCGATGAGTCGTTCAACACGTAATATTATTTTAATGGGTGATCAAATGCAGTTAGGTCAACCATCACAAGGAAGTCACCCCGAAGAAAGTGGTCTATCTATATTGGATTACTTATTGCATACAACCCCCACTATTCCTGACTCTATGGGCATCTTTTTAGGTACTACCTATAGAATGCATCCTGCAGTGAATCAGTTTATTAGTGATGCGATTTATGAGGGTAAACTGGAAACTGCTGCAGAAAATGAAGATCAATTAATACAGGTTCCCAAGGGATATACGGGTGTTCTAGATAAAGAGGCAGGCATTATTCCCATACCTGTTTTTCATGAGGGAAATACTCAAGCCAGTGATGAAGAAGTAGAGCAGATTGTGTTATTAACCAAGGAGCTTTTGGGGAGAACCTTTAAGGAAAAAAATGGCTCGCAACGAGTGATCGGTTGGGATGATATTCTTTTTGTTGCCCCATACAATCATCAAGTAGGTAAATTAAAAACAGCACTAGGTGAACAAGCTAAAGTGGGAAGTGTGGATAAATTTCAAGGTCAGGAAGCACCGATTGTTTTTTTGAGTATGTGTGCCAGTAATGTGGATGAGTCTCCTCGAGGACTCAATTTTCTTTTTGATAAAAATAGAATTAACGTTGCGGTTTCAAGAGCCCAGTGTTTGGCAATTGTGGTCTATTCACCATCCTTGCTTGATGCGATTCCAACGAACGTCGAACAAATTGCGATGATGAATGTATTTTGTCAATTGGTAAAAAATTAGATGGATATTGTGGTATTGGATAAGTATTTGTAGCTTGGGTGCAGTGCAGCGGAACCCGGGTTTCGTTGCGCTGCACTCAGGCTACAAATCTAATTTCGTTTACCTTAGAAAATCTCCAAGAGTACATTCATCATTTTCTAATAACTGAGCCATTATTTTATTGAATGTATGCGCTATCTCATCTTTACAAGGTGGTGTTAATGGTCCATTGATGGATAGTTGGTACTGTCCATCCTGGTCTTTTGAAAATAAAATCCATAAAGAGCGGTTGCTTATCGGACGATTCTCACTACTGTAATGACTTGGATACTCATAATTAAGATTTGCAAAATTTTTGTCAGTAACTATTTTACTAAAAAAAGAAGGCGTGATATTAACCAGGACCCTTAGCCTCTCGGGTTTTCTCAAAGGTATATTTAACTTAAGTAGTTGATTCAGTTTATTTTTGAACGAATTATTGTGAGTAACCGTTTGTGCCCAACTGAAATACTTGATTAAATAATCAATGAGGATTGAATGTAATTTACTTTTTTTAAGATCCTTCTGCAGCAAGAGCTTATTCCATACATAGTGTAAATAATGGCTTATTACCAGTCCTGCACCTTTAAACTCGCGATTCTTAATGATATGAGAGCATTTCTGATAGGGTGCTGTTATTAGGAATTGCTCCTCAATAGATTTAACAAAATCAATAAAGTTGTCCTTCTCATTTAAGGTAAGATTTATTCTTTTGTATTCTACGAACACGCCTACTATGGAATTATAGTGACTTCCTTCTCTACCACTATGAATGAGAACAAACGGCATTTTCTTTTGCTGACTCAGTTTATAAAGAGCAATATGGCATGCAGCAATTAAGCCGGTACTGACATTAATATTTTTTGTTTTATGCCATTCTATAAATTGTTCCACCTGATGTGAATCAAGAGGATAGTGGAATAAATACTTCTCTTGCTCGTCTGTATCAGACACATAATCTTTCGGTCTAAGTGACAACATCTTAAAACTATGATTGTAGTGGCGCCAAAAATTAACTTTATCTTTTAGATTGGTTTCGTAAAGACGATTATTTTTTTTCACATAGTCAAGAAACGAGTCTTCTTCTGGCTTGTGAATCATTTTTTTACCACGGAAAAGCGCTTCATAGCATTTTTTGAATTGATTAAAGATAATCCCACATGAAGTTCCATCTACTATGATGTGAGGCATCACAATATGCAACTCATGTAATTCGCTATTTATCTTATAAAGATATACGCGCATTAGTGGGGGCTCTGTTAAGGGAATGGCACTCATCATATTGCTTTGAAACTCTTCATGCAGCACGGTGTGTTCGTTGCTTAATGAAATGTCTTCATAGATTAGCTTGAACAGTCCTTCTTTTCTCAATGTTTGTACCGGTACATCTTTATTAATACTCAACCAAAAAACACTATTTTGTTTCACAATAAAATCAAATGCCTGGGCCACATATTCTTTGTTAAGTGTGCCGTGTATCTGTAGCTGCGTACCCATATTATAAGGATGCCCCATTTTATTGAGCACCCAAAATACGTATTGAAAATCACACAGAGCAACTTCTTCAGCGATTGGCGATGCAGTAGGCGGCAGCGTTGGGGTATCCGTGACAAGTTTATCTAATTCATGAGCAATGTTTTTGGCGATTTTATCGATGCGGGGTTCATTAATAAAATACTCTATGGGCAGGCTTAGTGAGGGACAACCCAATTGGTCATGAACGCGGTTTCTTAATTCCAACGCCATGAGTGAGTCCATACCCATGGCGAACAAATCATTTTTCAAACCCACCTCATCACGGTGTTCCAACCCCAAAACATCGGCAGCAATCGCGCTTAAGGTTTGGCTCAAGAAGCTGACTCGTTCTTTGAGGGACTGCTGTTGCAACACGGTTATAGAGAGTTGATTGGCAGGCGATTTCCTCTCCATGAGTGCAGAGAACTCGCTGGGTTTTGACGAGTTTTTGAAATACACATCCCAATGAATGGGGCAGACGACGATTTGTGGTACATGGCTTGGCAACAACACATCCAGCACGTCCATGCGCTCAGGAGGTAAAGGAATAAAACCGCGGTGCTCGAGTGCCTCAATGTTCTGCGCAGCCATACCCAAGGTGTGAAAAGCCCCCCAATTGATTGCCAGTGCCGGTAAACCTTGTTGGTGGCGCAGGTGCGCCAGGCCATCTAAAAATCCATTGGCGGCAACGTAGTTGGCCTGCCCTTTGGCGCCTAAAATAGAGGCCGCCGATGAAAAGAGCACAAAGCAATCCAGGTGCAGCTTTTGAGTGAGTTGATGCAAAATCAGTGCGCTGTTCATTTTTGCCTGCAGCACTTCATCGACGGTCTGCGCACTCAAATGCACCAGCAACTCATCGTGAATGACGCCTGCCAGATGAAAGACCCCTCTGAGTGGGTATGCGCTGCGCTCTATCTCTTGGATAAGCTGCTCCATCTGCGCTAGGTTACTGGCATCACACACCTGATGGGTGATGGACACCTGTTTTTTGCGCACCTGCTCGATGAACGCTTGTATGGACTCAGTGCATGCTGTGCGGCTGGTGATGATGAGGTGTTTGGCCCCGCGCGCGATGAGATACTCCATTAAGGGCTTGCCCAAACCACCGGTACCGCCGGTAATAAGGTAACTTGCTTCACGGTCGAATAATACCTGAGGCTCTGTAGGCACAGGCAGCTGTTTTTTCTTAAGTCTGGGCACATAAAGGGTATCGCGTACCGCAAATTGGGTTTCAGTACTCGTTGTATGCACGATATAACGTAACACGTCACTTAAGGTACTGTGTGCGTCTAAGTCAACGGTGTAATTTTTAGTAAATGCCAGCTCATTTCTAAAGCTTTTCCAAAACGCACTCGCCATGGTGTGGTACGGATTCACCCGGTCGGAGGTGTACTTGTCGTTGATGGCATAGGCGTTTTCGGTGACCAAGATAAAGCGTGCCGGCTGCTGTTGAAACATCTGTTGGCACCAATGCAGCAGCTCAGGGAACTGGTCTTGTTCGTAAAGCACCACGATGTTTTGCTGCGCTACCTCTGGAAATTGGCCTACCTCTTTGATGAGCTGATACTCAAGCCCGCCTAATACTTTTTCTGCGCGTACTTCATCACGGGCGATAACCCACAGCTTGGGCAGCTCGGCGGTACGAGACACCGTATTGTTGAGTGGATTCCAAGTGAGTTCGTACAGATACTGTACGGCCAAGTCATCGGTGCTAACCTGCGGTGTAGGCGCCTTTTTATCCAGCCAAAATTCACGGCGTGCAAATGCATAGTTGGGCAACATCACTTTGTTGCATATCCCCGGGGTGGCGGTGTAATAATACCGCCAATCCACATCGCCACCCTGTAGGTACTCGCGCACCAGGGCTGCAAGTTCCGGGGCGACATCCAGAATCTTTGTGGGCGCAGAGGATGTGACAACCAGACCCTGCTGCAGCAATTGACTGGCTTCAACCGTACTTTGGGCTACTACCGCCAAGCGATAAGCATAATGCTCGCGACAGGTGGCTGCGGTAAAGCAGATGTCAGCAAACGCATCGGAAGTGGTTGCTAAATACTGTTGATAGCGTTGGGCCAAACCATCCAACGCATCCTGGCTCTTAGCAGAGAACACGAGGGCATTCGTTTGGGCGGTCATGTTTTTGGGCGGTGTTTGGGTAGGAAACTCCTGCACAATGACGTGGGCATTAGTACCACTAAAACCAAACGCATTGATGCCAGCGCATTTTAAGGGGGCTGTACTGTGCCAATCCATCGTGTGTAAGGCAAGACGGGTATTATCCAGTTGAATCTTTGGATTGAGGTGATGAAAATTAATGTTTTTATAGATTCTTCCTTTCTGTAAGCTCAAGATGACTTTAATCATACTGGCCACACCGGCTGCACTTTCCAGATGTCCCAGATTGGTTTTCACAGCCCCCAGATACAAGGGATTGTCTGCACTGCGTTGTCCGCCATAGACCTGATTAATGGCATGCACCTCAATCGGGTCGCCAAGAGGCGTGCCGGTGCCGTGCGTCTCAATGTAGCTGATGTCACTACGCGCTAAAGTGCTCTGACCTAAAGCTTTGCGCATGACCGCTTCCTGACTTTTCCCATTAGGCACGGTGAGTCCTGCCGTCCTTCCATCATTACTGATGGCAGAGGCTTTAATCACCGCTAAAATCGGGTCTTTATCGCGCACGGCATCAGCAAGGCGTTTTAGAAATAACACCCCACATCCTTCCGCGCGCACATACCCATCGGCCTCTGCATCAAAGGTTTTGCATTGGCTTGTCAACGATAAGGCTTTTGCTTTGCACAGATTAACAATGCTTTCCGGACGCAACAACACATTCACCCCGCCGGCCAGCGCAAAATCGATTTCCCGAGTTTTTAAGCTTTGGCAGGCATAATGAATCGCAACTAAGGAAGAAGAACACGCCGTATCAAAGCTCACTGCTGGTCCCTTGAAATCAAAGGTATAGGTGACGCGCCCAGGAATCATATTCAATGCCTTACCCGTGACCGCATACATCCCCAGCTCATCAGGAGACAAGCCTATTTGTTCTAGTTGTGAATAATACTCATGCGATGCACCCACTCCCGCAAAAACCCCAGTTAAGCTACCCCGTAAGGAGTGCACGCAGTAGTTGGCGTTTTCCAATGCCTGATAGCATTGTTCTAAAAAAAGACGTTGTTGTGGATCGATAAACGGCGCTTCTCGGGGGCTAATCCCAAAAAACTGCGCATCAAATGCTTTGATGTTGTCGATGAGCCCCAGTTTCGTGATGTAGGATTTGCCTGGAGCATCCGGATCAGGGTCGTAATATTTTTTATTGTCCCAACGTGCAAGGGGAATGTCCTGCACCCCACTTAGCCCTTGTTCGAGCAAGGTCTCAAAAGCTGCAACATCGGCGGCATTGGGTAGGGAACAACTCATGCTGATTATGGCAATTGAATCATCAGTATCTTCTGGTGATGACCGCAACGCTTTCGTTTGCACAAGGTTCTTTTGCAATTCCGATTCAACATATTGGGCAAGTTTGTTTATGGAGGGATAATCAAAACCTATGGTGGCGGTTACATTAAGAACAGGTTGCAGCTTTTCCTTCAGCCTGGTCGCTATTTCAGTAACCATTAACGAATCAAAACCAAGCTCAAAAAATCCTTCGTGCTCCTCTAACTCTTCAGTTTCTGGTAATCCCAGGATTTTTTTACACAGTGTAGAGACCATATTCTTGCAGGCGATACTTTTTTGATTATCACCCATCTTCATATAATCATTCAGCCATGGTGATGTACTTTCATTACTCTTATGCTCAACTCCAGCCAGATCATCAGCTAGATGCTGATAAAATAAAGGCCGAGGTTTTGACACAAAATCCAGCATAAACGAGAGGTATTCTGGAGATATAATGGTGACATGGCTTAATGGGCTACTGATTAAGAGATTAATGAACGCGCGGCCTTGATCATTATGAATGAATGCTTGTTTTAGACCTTGATCGCGTGCTCGTTTTTCTGCCATCCCCGCTTCAGCCCAAGGCCCCCATTGAATTGCTGTACCTACCAAGCCCAAACGTCGGCGCTCTGCAATTAGGGCATCTAAAAAACTATTGGTGCCACTATAGACTGACTCTTTATTGCTTCCAAATACCGAGGAAATAGAAGAGTAGACGATAAAAAAATCCAGATCGCAGTGTTGGCTTAATTCATGTAAATACCAGCCGCCTTTTATCTTGGCAGAAAATAAAGAATCAATGTCGTCCTCTTGGTGTGCAAGCAATGGCGCATTCATTGAGATGCCAGCTGCATGAACAATGCCCTTTAGCAAACCATCCGCATTACTCTCTAGCAATAAACTATGTAGTTTTTCTTTATCGGTAATATCTAAACCTACTGTACGAATTATTTGATTTGGATAAAAAGATTGAATTTTTTTAATCCGTGCTTTTAATTCAGGCTTATCCACATGCCTTGAGACAAGAATTAATTCTTTGGCACCAACAGATAGCAAGGCTTGCGCAGTTACCAGACCTAAACCACCGGTCCCACCCGTAATAAGGTAGCGGCCTTCTCCTCGTAACGTTCTTTTCTCTTCAGGTAGTGTGGTCCTCTTTAAACGGGAGACCCATCGTTGGCCATTACGATACGCCACGACATGCTCGTAATTTTGGCCATGATTATAATGAATTTCATTCATTATCTGTGTCGAATAATGACCTGCATCATGCTTGTCCAGATCGATGAGCATCGTTTGATATTGGGGTAACTCTAAAGCTAAAGTCTTGCAAAACCCCAAAAGTACACTGCAGTCAAGATTCAAAATGTCGCCACTAAGCTCTGGTATCGTGTTGGTAGTGAGGATTATGAGCCGTAATTCAATTGTTTTATGTTGTAACTCTTGAACCAGGTTCAATAATTTTTTTAGCGTGTTCTTTTGTAAATCGATATGCGTCTCAATATCCTTTGCTGTCACTGACTCGAAGTCTGCTGCAAAAATAATCCCATCCAATGTGTCTAATGAATGGTTATCCTCATCCAAGACAATGGACAATCCCTGCTCTATAAACCCAGGAGCTAATTGTTTGGCTCCTATTAACAACCAAGGTTTGTCTGATGGTTTGCGCTGATGTATCTCAGCGACTTGTTGCTGCCATTCCAGGTGAAAGATCCAATCTTTAGGTGCCGGTACATCGATTGCTGTGTCATTATTCTCTTTATCATGCCAATAAGTTTTTCTATCAAAAAAATACAAGGGCAAATCAACTTGCTGGTATATCATTTTGTTTTTATCGAACCTGATCGTGTCTCCTGCGAGAAAATGCTCATAAACTTGTTGCGCATCGTGTTCGATTATTTTTAGATCTTTATTGCGGGTTACTTTATTCAGCACATACGTTTTTGCTTCAATTTTTTTAATTAATTCTTCTTTATTATCAGCAATGATGGCACAGCGAAATTTATAATGGTCTCGACAATTGATTAAGGTAGAACACACATCGTGCAGGCTTGCAGAGGATTCCTTTAAATAGCATAAGTGACTTGCCAGCATCTGCTTTAATGAATATTCACTATGTGCAGAAAGTACAAAACATTCAGGTTGATTGTGATGCACTGTGGATGAGTTTAATGACACATCAGGCGGCTCTTCAATGAGCGCACTCACATTAGTACCCGTAAAACCAAAATTGGATACTTGCGTGTACCGTTTTTTATTAGCCTGCTTCGCAAAAGGTATCGCTTGAATTGGGAGAAGTGCCGGGATACTCTCGGGATCAATCGATGGGCTTGGGGTCGTGTAATGCAAATTAGCAGGAATGAGCTCATGATTTAATGCGGCAACCACTTTAATGACTGAGGCAATGCCTGATGCAGAAATCGTATGTCCTAGATTACTTTTTAATGCACCGACAATTAATGGATTGTCTTTGGTGTGATGGCCTTGGTGTATGTGTTGAATCGCATTAAACTCAACAGAATCGCCCATGATCGTACCAGTGCCATGGGTTTCAATATAGTCAATGTCACTTGCTGCTAAATGCGCTTGTGCTAATACGGCCTGATGCATTGTAATTTGCGCCTCGATGTTAGGCGCAGCCATACCCATTCCTCCACCGCCATCTTGATTCATGACAATGCTTTTAATCACTGCGAGGATTTTATTATTGTCTTTGAGCGCGTCACGAAGTCGTTTTATAACCACTACAGCACAACCTTCGCTACGTGCATAACCATCGGCGGCAGCATCAAAGCTGCTGCATTGGCCAAGAGCGGAAAGCATGTTCGCTTTCGTTACCCCTATAAAAATTTCAGGACACAGGCTCAGATGGACTCCGCCAACAATTGCCATATCACACTGCTGATTTCTTAATGCCATCGTGGCAAGATAAAGTGCCGACAGTGAAGAAGAACAAGCGGTATCGACCGTCATGCATGGGCCTTTTAAATTAAGAAAGTGACTCAGTCTTCCTGGCGCCGCGCTATCAGCAGAACCAATATAGGTATAGGCATTAAATGTGATCTTATCTTTATAATTCAGTTGGCTATAATCGTGCGTAGAAACACCACAATAGACCCCAGTGTTGGAATTTTTTAATGAATCAATTGGTATGTTGGCATGATTTAAAGCACGAACAGAAACCTCTAAAAACAAACGTTGTTGCGGATCCATTTGTTTGGCTTCAGTGGGCGATATTTTAAAAAAAGCAGCATCGAATAATTGAGGATCATGCAAAAAACCGCCCTTACGGCTTACTATTTTATTTTCTTTCTGCCTATCTGGATCATAATATTGATTAATATCCCAGCGATTTTCAGGTACGTCTTTAATTGAAGTCTGTTCGTTGAGTAACATCTCATAAAACGCATCGACATCTTCAACATCAGCATTAATCCCAGGGAACTGACAATTCATGCCAATAATAGCTATCGGCTCATTCAGGATGTTGTTTAGGCTATTTTGATGTCCTTTTTTTGTCTGCATCATGTTACCTCATTAGATTATGCAAGATGTCATTCTGCGCTTTTCTTTTGTAACAAATAACAAAGATACTGCTGTTGCCCATTGATAAACCCATTGTAAGTAACTGAACCCTTCACCGCTGATATGTCACGAACCGCTTGCCGCCATATGGGTGAATACGTTGCATTAATATGGGCTTTCCGTCTATCTGACAGACGAGTTAACGAATCAAGCACCTGAGGCGTAATATCACTTCGCTCAAGCACTTGTAATCCGGAGGCACTGATGCATTGGTCTAACAGTGCTACCTCCGAAGACGGGCGTAGATCGGTAAAAGCCATATAACCATTAGGTCGCAGTACACGCCAGACTTCACTCAGAAATTGCTCCATTGAAGGATAACAATGAGATGATTCTACATTGACAAGCACATCAGCACTATGGTCAGGAATAGGTAGGGAGTCTGCACGCCCTTGAATCCAACACGCATTGTCCCATTTGGAGTTACGCTGGCAGATTGCAATTGCTTTATCAGACAAATCAATGCCTATATAAGAATGTGGTTTTTTATACTGTAATAAGAAAATGCCACCAGCGCCCTGACCACATCCGACCTCAACAATATCTTTGTTTTCTAAATCGATATCTCTAACGACGCGATTGTAAAGCTGAATAAAATATCGATTAGGCTCATCCTCACGATTTAACGCTAAGGTAGTCTCATCATGATAACCATAATTCAGAAAAACGTATTGTTTCGACTTGTTATTCGAGGCAAATTTATTATAAAGCCAGCGAATCAATGCTATGCGTAAAATAGGTGACAACTGCATTAAAAATCGATGTATTTTTCTAAGTTTACTTGCTTTCATTGTATTAGACTGCTCTTATCATATATTGGTTCCAACCCAACTTTTCATAAATAGGATTTCTATTGATTCGAGTAAGATAACCTTGTTCTCGCAAATATGCAGCAAGATACTCTACTCTATTGTCTATATCATGCACTTTGGTACTTAACTGCTTAATCATAAAAAACTGTTTAAGCTCAATACTTTTTACAACTTCAAATTCTGTGCCTTCAACATTAATTTTCAAAAAATCGATATGATTTATCGCATTTCTTTCGATAAAATGCCCAAGTGATATCAGTTTACATAAAATTTTTGTTTCCATTGTTCGATTTTTAAAGTTCTTTTTAATCAAGTATGGTCGCATAAAAGGTAAAAATTTCATTTGATAATACAATAAGTTATTCTGATATCGAGCAATTTTTAATAAATTATCATAATCTAATAAATGATTATAATTAGAGATCATTTTATCCTGAGGCTTATAGGTTGCTGTCGTAAGATCTTTCCTAAAAACGGTAAATTCAATAAGACAATCTTTAGCCACATCAGCAACGCCTACGTTGTATAGGTGGCACTCCTCTTCAAATGGCGTCAAATACTTTTTGAGGCATTGAGGAATAGGCTCAAAACTATAAATCAATGCATTATGTTTACATTGACGTAGAGCGAACAGTGGAAAAAGCCCAATATGTGCTCCTACGTCCATAATGATCGAACCGGGACTTAAAGTGAGATAATCTGACAAATAAGTTTTTTGATAAAAAAATTTCATAGATTAAACCACGCGTTTCATACTCATTTACAAAATGCAATTTACCAATTGTAAATTGTTTATTTAAAATTGTATTAGACATGAACGAGTGTCCCATTATTAAAGTTTGTCTATAAATTAGAGCCTATAGTTCTGGACAAGCTTCCATCTTACCGCCATTAATATGAGATTATTTTGGAAAATGAGAGGACCTTTTAAAACTTATAATAATCTAGCCTTTCTATAAGTAGTATAGTCTAGGTCTTCTTGTTTCGACAGAAGCGCTATTCCTAGTTTATATTTAGGTCATTGCTAAGGTATTAGAACGTGATGAATACAATGTTGCAGATTTAATTCGTGAGTAATTCGCATTCTTGCGAATCTCAAAAATTTAGCCACGCCCTGCATCCTGTATATGTCCGGTAATTTGTTGACAAAAAAACAGAGGGATTGTCACTTTTTCGTATGGATTATCAATTGTCTCTTATCAGATAGGGATTGTCTCAATAGACATATTTTTAAACAAATATATACTTTATTTAATGGTTATGAATTATGCCAGAGTTCATGACTGGTTCACTTTGATTGAGATGAAGTGGGCAAGGCAAAAAATAAGGATATGTGAATTATGAAACATGGGCATGGTGAGCACGAGCACCATAAAACGCTTTCTACGCCCGAGAATGCGCATGAATCGTGTCATCAACATTATCAGATGCATAAGCAATCTAACTCGAATGCACAGCGAACTGTGACCGGAATTTATACATGTCCTATGCATCCAGAAATCCGTCAATCGGGTCCTGGACATTGTCCCATTTGTGGTATGGCCTTAGAGCCAGAAACTACTTCTGCAGAACAAGAAAATCTTGAATACAAAAGCATGAAGTATCGATTTTGGCTGGCACTGATTTTGAGTATCCCGGTTGTTGTATTAGAAATGGGCGGACATTTGTTCCATTTTATTTCAGCGAATCATTCTGCTTGGGCTCAGTTTGTTTTAGCAACCCCTGTCGTTTTATGGTGTGGATTTCCTTTTTTCCAGCGCGGCTTTCTTTCACTGAAAACACGTCACCTGAATATGTTTACTCTCATTGCAATGGGGATAGGTGTTGCCTGGGTTTACAGTAGCATAGGTCTATTGTTTCCTGGTCTTTTTCCTGTGGCATTCCGACATCAAGGAATAATCAATGTTTATTTTGAAGCAGCAGCAGTCATCACCACTTTGGTTTTGCTCGGACAAGTTCTGGAATTAAAAGCACGAGAGCAAACGGGCGGTGCTATCCGTGCTTTATTGAATTTAGCGCCTGAAAGTGCTCGCCGAATTGATCAGGACGGTAACGAAGAGGAGGTAACCCTAGATCATGTGCGGGTAGGTGATCAGTTGCGAGTTCGTCCAGGTGAAAAAATTCCCGTGGATGGAGAGGTGCTCGAAGGACACAGTCATGTGGATGAATCCATGGTTACTGGCGAGTCGATGCCTATAAGCAAAGATGTAGGGGCAAAAGTAATTGGCGCGACCATAAACCAGAATGGTAGTTTCGTGATGAGGGCAGAACATGTAGGCAGTGACACCATGCTTTCACATATTGTACAGATGGTAAGTGAAGCACAACGCAGCCGTGCCCCCATTCAGCGATTGGCTGATAGCATTTCAGGTTGGTTTGTTCCTGCAGTAATCTTGGTTGCAATACTGGCATTTATTATTTGGTTTTTCTTTGGTCCAGCACCTGCATTGAGTTATGGCTTGCTAGCAGGCGTTTCAGTGCTCATTATTGCTTGTCCTTGTGCCTTAGGCCTCGCAACGCCCATGTCCATTATGGTTGGTGTGGGCAAAGGCGCGCAAAATGGAGTGTTAGTCAAAAATGCTGAAGCACTGGAGCAGATGGAAAAGGTTAACGTACTCGTGGTTGATAAAACTGGTACTCTGACGCTGGGACATCCTCAACTCACCCAAATTATTACTGACAAAGAGTTTGAAACCAATGAAATATTGGCTTTGGCGGCTGCATTGGAACATCAGAGCGAGCATCCGCTTGCGTATGCAATCATGACTGCTGCAAAAGAAAAACAGTTATCGCTTGCTACTGTATCGGATTTTGAAGCAGTTTCTGGGAAAGGGGTTATTGCTAAGGTTGATGGTGTGAAAATTGCATTGGGTAATTTAAAACTGATGCAAGAATATGGAACAAGTAACACCGTACTGATTCAGCATGCAGATGAATTACGCGCACAAGGAGCAACTGTAATGTTTCTGGCGGTCGATGGTGAAACGATTGCGATTCTAGCAGTTGAGGATCCCATTAAACCGAGTACATCAAAGGCTATAGATGAACTGCAAAAAAATGGAATCAAGGTCTATATGTTGACTGGAGACAGTCAAGCAACGGCAGAATCTGTTGCACAGCAATTAGGAATAAACACCGTGATTGCTGAAATTATGCCTGAAGATAAGCGTCGAGTGGTCAGTGAGTTGAAAGAAAAAGGTCTGATTGTGGCGATGGCAGGCGATGGCGTAAATGATGCGCCCGCGTTGGCCATTGCTGATATTGGTATTGCAATGGGCACTGGTACGGATGTTGCGATTGAGAGTGCTGGTATTACTTTGTTGCATGGTGATTTGAGTGGCATCGTTAAAGCACATCATTTATCGCGCGCGACCATGCGCAACATCCGTCAGAATTTATTTTTTGCTTTTGTTTATAACGGATTGGGTGTGCCCTTGGCTGCTGGAGTGTTGTATCCGCTAACTGGGCTATTACTCAATCCTATCATTGCGGCAACCGCGATGGCATTAAGTTCTGTATCTGTGATTTTTAATGCGCTCAGGTTACGGGGGCTTAAGTTATAAAACGAGTTTAGGTTGCCTATGTGCAGTACGGAAATGAACCGTCCTGTGATTGTTTAACTACAGAGATTTTTATGTCTAAAATACTGATGAGTGCATGTCTTCTTGGTCAAAAAGTTCGTTATGATGGCGGTGATTGTTTGCAAAGCCATCCTCTGTTACAGCAATGGTTTAATGAAGGAAACATAATCACTATTTGTCCTGAAATGGCCGGGGGCTTGCCCACACCAAGACCTCCCGCCGAGATTCAAGATAAAAAATCAGGTGTTGATGTATTAAAGAGAGCTGCTTCAGTAAAAACAAGCAATAATCAAGATGTTACTGATTTTTTTCTACGTGGTGCACAAAAAGCACTTGAGTTGGTAAAGCAACATCATATTCGTGTTGCTATTTTGAAGGCAAGGAGTCCTTCGTGTGGGGCTGAGATGATTTATGACGGGACATTTTCGCGCACATTGATGCAAGGAGAGGGGGTTACCGCAGCACTATTGATGGAGCATGGTGTACAGGTATTTGATGAATATCATATTGATGAGGCATTAAGTGCTGCACTAGGGTAAACCCTAAGTGATCTTCGGTTTGACGCGTCCATAATCTATATGAGACATGAAATTTATTTGACGAGGAGTTTGCTCATGGAATACAAGTGCCATAAGTGTGGGATGGGCGTGAAAAACTTAACCTGCAGCAAATGCAACACACAATTAGTTAGTGATATTGTTAAAACTGAGAATGGACATGTTCAAGTAGCAAAATGTCCTAATGGATGTGGACAAATTAAATCACCAATATGTTGTGGCAATGATATGGTCTGCAATGATTGATACATTTGCACTCAAAACAGACCTTTCCTCAAGATTCTTTATTTGTGACTATGAGGCAAGGTGCTTTTAACTTTGTAGCCTGGGTGAAGTGCAGCGTAACCCGGAGTTACGGAAACATTTTTATCTATAACCTCAGGCTACGGCTTTGCCTTCACCTAGGCTACAAATCAGCAGATTTAATTGATCTTTATGGTAGGCTTGCAAACAGATGGATTTGCAAGTTAAGAATCAATCCGTGTTTCATGCAATATTCGGCTGCGTATTCATGATTACGTTGATTTTTTTTCAGATCTAAAAGACCAGGCTCCCAAAAACTGACTACTTCATTGATTTCAGAACGTTCTTCTAAAGTCAAGTCACGTCCTTTATCGCGAATTTTTTGAACACGTTGTGGTTCTCTAAGATATCTATTCATAGGGCTCACAAAAACTTGTTTCTTTGTTTTTTCGGCCCATTCATGCGCCCATGTGGGTATTTCGCTATAGGGCGTGTAGTGGTTGTCCTCAGGTGCTGACATGACAAACTTCAAATAATCAGCCCGTTCTAACATTTTAATATTAGGTTTTAGGTAGCGGATAATGGCGCCGTCTTTTTCCAGGCATTTGGGACTAACAACCAGAGTTGTGTTTTCGGGAAGATCAGGCAGAATGGAACTGCCGTTTGATTCAATTTGAGTTTGTTGGAAATAGGGTTGGGCTTTTTCTAAAAATGCAGATAAATTCCGTTGCAATGAAGGTTCACCACCAGTAATGACCAAAACCATTTTTTTTGCAAGTCCCTGGGCCCAAGCAGGTGTAGGGAGATTGCGTTTTTGAAAAAAGGCAGCAATGACCGTGTCAGCTTCTTCCAATAAGGAAGTAAAATCCAGCCATTCGCCCGTATCAAAATAAGTATCACAAAAAGAGCACGCCAAATTACATTTAGCTAAACGAATAAAGTAGGCAGGATGGCCACGAAAAGGACCTTCTCCTTGTAACGTAAAGAAACGGCTGGTAACAAAAAGCGCATCGGATTTCGCATCTTTGAAAAAAGATCTGCCTACTTTGTCATTCAGTCCAAACATCAATTAATCCTTTTCTGTATAAAAATTTTTCATATTATACGCTATTATGTTGCAAATGGTAGTCAGGATGCAGTGCAGTGGAACTCAGGATGTTGTGTAGAATAAGACCTCTTAATCCCAGGTTCTGCTAGGCTACAAGTTACAATATCATTTTGATTTATTTTCTAAGGATTGAATCAGAGCAAAGCGTTCAATTAAATTGATTTTTTCTGAAGCTAATTGATAAATTTTAGCAATTGTTTCCTGGCTCAGTTGATGAAATATAATTTTTACTTCATTTTGTTGTGGCTGGGGGATAGGGGCATATTGATGTGAACCGAGAATTTTTTTCATTGAATTTAAATTAATAGAATCAAAGGAGTAAAAATTATTACGGGTATAAATTTTAATGGGAAATGTAGTTTTTCTTATTTCAGAATCAAAATTCAACTTACTAAAAGGCAGTTTATTAGAGCCATAGCAATTTAATTCTTTATAGCGTTTTATAAAATTGATGCGATTTACATAGAAAAAATCTTGCGATATGCCACTGAGCTTTCTGTTTATAATAGAACAGTTAATTAAGGGAAGGCCAAAACCGATATAATTAATAAAAAGCAATTCAAATATACTTTCAATGTAGTGTTCTAGGTTGCGCTCATGGTGGTTGAGTAATGCTTCATGAATAAAATGGAAGTCCAGTCCCTTCCATGGAGCGGTATCAGAGTGTAAATACCAAAGAATATAATAAACTCCATCCCAGGGTTGGGCGTAGTATTGCTCTGCTACTTTATTCTGTAATCTCCGAACCTCATGAACTAGCGAGGGGGTAATAATGTATGGAATTTTTGGCTTTAAACAAACCGCCATGCCATTTGTTTTGTGATCCCGAATGGCTAGTAACTCAATATTATGCACAGCAATCCTTACAAAAATAGGCTTAAAATATCTCAATAAGGTAAAAAAAATAACATGTAGAAAGTGTAGTAAAGAAAATAGATTTTTTCAAAAAATAAACAAATTTTTTATTTATGGTTGTTTTTCATTTTGCCAGTTTGAACCAAAATGGCTTGGTTTTCGAATCCCGAACATGCAGCTCCGTTATCCCGAGCTGGTATACCCCATTGTTGTTTTTCCTACGAAGGTAGGAGCCTATTGAGATATTGTGCTGTTTTGATGGCTTGAAACCAGTCGTATATTGATTAAATTGGGGATATGCTTCAATTGATCGCACAGTTTGGAAAGGGATTCTTTAGAGCCTGATATATCAATAAGGTTCACGGCAATGGCGCCACGTGATTTATTTTCCATTTGTTCAATATTGTATCCAAGTTTTGAGATGTTCTGAGTGATTTTACCCATAGCTCCTGGAATATTTTCGTTAATCGCCAGCAAGCGGTAACAGTTAGATACTTGGGAGGTGGAGAGTGATATATTAGGAAAATTAATCGAATACTCGATAATTCCATATTCCAGATAATTACAAATATTGCGAATGACCATTTCTGCTGCAGTTTGCTCTGCTTCCTGCGTACTTGCTCCCAAATGAGGAAAACACAAGACATTAGGGTGTCCTGCTAAATTAATTGTTGGGAAATCAGTGATGTAACCCATGAGGCGTTGATTATTCAATTGTTGCAAAATTGCTGCTTCATTTACTATTTGTTCACGTGAAAAATTAAGTAAAAGAGTATGTGGTTTAACAAGGGAAATGTTTTCTTCATTGATTAAATGAGTAGTATTCGTATTTAAAGGGATATGTAGCGTAATGATATCTGCATGAACAAGCAATTCATTCATATCCATGATTTTTTCAACCCCAGGCATCAATGCGAGCGCATTAGTCAGGGTCATATTGGTGTCAAAACCTAAGACATTCATGCCTAAAGCCAGTCCTGCATTAGCTACTTTAACGCCGATATTCCCTAAGCCTATGACACCTAATGTTTTACCTGAAATCTCATGTCCAACAAATTTCTTTTTTTTAGTTTCTATCTCTCGATTTAATAGTTGATTGTCCTCTTTTGACAGTTCGGTAATAAAGGAGCGGGTTTCATCTAAATGTCTATAACCCATTATCATGGCCGCCATCACGAGTTCTTTAACTGCATTAGCGTTTGCTCCAGGGGCATAAAATACGGGGATACCCAAATTTGTAAGTGCCTCAACAGGAATATTGTCCGTCCCAGTGCCTGCTCGGGCAACTGCTTTTAGGTTTTTTTCAAATGGGTGATCATGCAATTTATGAGAGCGTACTAAAATAACATCAGGATCAACAGGGTTAAGACCCAACTGATAAAGGTCAGGATGAAATAAACTTAAGCCTTGAGGAGATATATTATCAAGAACTTGAATAGTGAACATGGTCATTCCCCTTGATCAGAACAACAGAATTATAAATATCTGTCAGTCCTTGTTCATAATAAGCATAATCTTGTGACGATAATTGTTTCAATTCGTCAGGCGTTAATCCCAAAGCAATTATTGGGTAAAAGCTTGTGCTAGTGATATAAAAATTGGCATGGTTTTTCACCCATTCTTTAGGGCTTAGTCCAGAGAAACCTATAAATCGGGTTACTGCGTCTCGAGCTTCCCAGTCACTCACGCCATCACCGACTAATAAGGAACGCTCGTCTGGTTTCAGGACTGACGCGATTTCTACAGTTTTACCATTGCCTTGAATCATATTACTTTGCTCATCAAATCCTTGATAGTTGCCTGCATCATCAAAATAAACGTCCACTGCGAGCACATGGCTCGCAGGAATTCCCAAAGTTTGCGCAAATGGAACTACTGCCGTTTTAATCCCTGCAGAAATAATATAAATTTTTTTATGCAAACCATGCAACAACTGAATGAGTTCTTGTGCCCCAGGAGCTATATGTTGCTTGTAGCACTCTGCCAATTCCTCAACTTGTTTGAGTGTAGGTTGAACATGGAGTAAACGCTGTCGATAATCATCAGGCGTCATGCCGGTTTTTCCCATGCAGCGTGCAGTGATTTGATGTACTTGTTTGGCAACACCATTTCTCGTTGCAAGTACATTAATCCCCTCAATAAGGGAGAGGGTTCCGTCACAGTCAAAGAAAAAAGAATCGATTGGGGCGTTTAAAGCCCAGGGATTTCTATTATCCATGAATTACCCTTATTTAAGCTCTATACAATTCGTAGCATTTGGCAAGATAGTTGAATTGTAAACAGACCCATACTTAATGTAGGCATAGATGTACTATAATCCATTTATTAAGTAGATTCCAATTTAGTGAATCCATGCTTGGAATGGGTTCAAATTGATAAGAAAAATTACTGCAAAGGAATGAGTATGAAAGTAAAGGGGATGTTATTGGGGTTAGTGTTTTGTTTTTTCTTTTCTACTTTAAGTCATAGTACCGTTCGAATTGGCACCCTCGTTTATAATCCTCCTTTTGTTATATCCAGTAGTGAAGGATTTGATATTGATTTATCCCATTTGCTTTGTTCGCGCCTGAAAATAAAGTGCCAGCTTATTCCAATAAAGAACACAAAACAGCTTTATCAAGCGTTAGAAAATGGACAAGTTGATTTGGTCATTGCTGGAGTTACTATTTCGCCTGCTCGTCAGAAGGACCATGTTTTTAGCTTACCGTACATGCTCAGTAAAGGACAATTTTTAACATTGAAAGATCAAAGCCACATTAATTCCGAGGCTGATTTAGAAGGGAGTACAGTCGGTGTGATCAAAGACGAACTAAGCGGCGGTGTTTTATATGCTTATGTACTCAATAAGTACCAAGGAAAAATTAAAGTGAATCAGTATGATACAGTAGAAAATATGTTTGCTGCATTAAGCAATAAAACGATATCTGCTGTATTTCTTTATCGTTCTGACGTGAACTATTGGAATCACAATTATGGTAATTTATTTAAAACCTTGGGGCCTGTAGTGACGCTAGGCGAGGGTATAGCCATTATGGCTCAATCTAAAAACTCAAACTTAATTGACCGCATAAATAAAATATTACAACAAATAGAACAAGATGATACGTATCTTGCTTTATATAAAACGTATTTTTCTAATCAATAGATGAGGTAGAGGGCGTAATCTTTCCCTGATTTCTAATAAATTATTTTAAAAGTCTATACTTGGAGTTAAGAGAGGTTTCAGGAAAAGGAATGCGCATGAATACCTATACTGCAGATATTCAACATCCCGTAACAATTCCCAGTAAAAATGTTTATCTGAACGGTTTTTTATTTATACCTGAAAAAGCCAAAGGGATTGTAATTTTTGTACATGGAAGTGGAAGCAGTCGATTTAGTAGCCGCAATCAGTATGTAGCAAGCACTTTGAATGAAGGGAACTACGCAACGTTGCTTTTTGACCTGCTCACATCACAAGAAGATATTATTGATAATGTGACTCGTGAATTTCGTTTTGATATTCATCTATTATCTTCTCGGCTTGTTGATGTAATTCATTGGTGTACCGAAGAATTAGCCGCATACCATTTTCCAATCGGTTTATTTGGGTCAAGCACCGGAGGTGGGGCTGCACTTGTCGCTGCAGCGCAAGAGCCTAAATTAGTCAACGCAGTTGTTTCGCGTGGCGGTAGGCCTGATTTGGCTAGGAATTATTTACCTCAAGTCAAAGCACCTACATTGCTTATTGTAGGCGGTCAAGATGATGTAGTTATTGATCTCAATCAACAAGCAATGTCGCATATGAATTGCACCACACAATTAGACATAGTGGAGGGGGCAACTCATTTATTTGAAGAACATGGAAAATTAAGCGAAGTTGCGAGTTTAGCCACAAATTGGTTCGATCAGTATTGTTCTGGAAAATAGATTGCTTCGGAGCTTGCACGCAACGCTCCACATACTTTTTGGCTTGAGCACAGCGAAGCTACAAAAAGACGATCATTGATAGTCACTTAATATTTAATGCAGCCAAATCTTCTTCATTTAGAGTTTCTTTTTGTAATAACAGCTTAGCCCCGTTTTCTAAAATTTTGCTGCGTTTTTTTATTATATCCACGGCATCATCAAATGCAGATTGAATGATTTTGCGGACTGCAGCATCAATTTCACATGCAGTTTCTTCACTAAATTCACGATCGTTATGCATTATGGGTGGTTCTAAGAAGCTAGAATGTTCTTTCTGATAAGTAACGGGCCCTAGTTCTTTATCCATCCCATAACGCATCACCATGCTACGGGCAATATCCGTTGCTTTGGCAAGATCATCTGCTGCGCCCGTTGAAAAGTGGCCAAAAACCACAAATTCGGCTGCCCTACCTCCGAGAAGAACCATCATTTTATTTTTTAATTCTTCTTCAGTCATAAGATAGCGATCTTCAGTGGGACGTTGAATGGTATATCCCAAACTACCTATTCCGCGTGGAATAATCGACACTTTATGTACTTGATCGACATTAGGTAACGAGAGTGCGATCAAAGTGTGACCCATTTCATGATATGCCACCGCTTTACGTTCTTCGGGATTGAGTAAACGGTTTTTTTTCTCTAGACCAGCTACAATGCGTTCAATTGCGTTAGTAAAATCATCCATGCTCACCGAGTGGCCATTATGACGTGTGGCCAGTAAGGCTGCTTCATTGACTAGATTCGCTAAATCAGCACCAGAAAAACCTGGAGTTAAAGCTGCAATTTTTTCAGGATCAATATCAGGAGCTTGTTTTATTTTTTTCAGGTGTACATTCAAAATTTCTATGCGGCCCTTTTTGTCTGGGCGATCAACCAATACATGGCGATCAAAACGTCCAGCACGTAATAACGCAGGATCAAGAATTTCCGGACGATTTGTTGCGGCAAGTAGAATGAGTCCTTCACTAGGGTCAAAACCATCCATTTCTGAGAGCAGCTGATTTAAGGTTTGTTCTTTTTCATCATGCCCGCCGCCAATAGGATAAGCACCGCGGGCCCTCCCTAAAGCATCCAGCTCATCGATAAAAATAATTGCTGGAGCTGTTTCTCGGGCATGAGTGAAGAGATCACGAACTCGCGCTGCCCCAACGCCAACAAACATTTCTACGAATTCTGAACCATTAATTGAGAAAAATGGCACCCCTGCTTCACCTGCTACGGCGCGTGCGAGCAATGTTTTTCCAGTTCCAGGTGGACCAACTAAAAGTACCCCTTTAGGTATATGCGCTCCTATACGCGTATAATGTTGTGGATTTTTGAGAAATTCAACAACTTCCATAAGCTCAGTTTTCGCCTCATCGACACCTGCAACATCTTGGAATGATACGTGTGTTTCTTTTTCCATGTAGACTTTGGCTTTGCTTTTGCCGACATCCAAGACACCACCAGCAGCGGTGCCCATACGTCGTATCAAAAAACTCCACAATGCAAAGAAAAGCAGGGCGGGAATAAGCCAAGATAACACCATGGTTAACCATTTATTTTCAGCTTGCCCATTAAACTTTACTTTTGCAGCTTCCAAGGTGGATACAAGTGAAGGATCATTGATACGTACGGTAGTCACTTGGGGGGCATCGCCACCATATTTCTTTATTTCACTTAATTTATCTTCGGGGAGTAATCCTACCAAACCGTCGGTTTTCACGTTTGCGGTAATGTAGCTGTCATCAAGGAGGACATTATCTAACTTATCGGCTTTCAAAAGATTGATAAAGTCACTGTACGCAATATTGACAGGATGTGGGGCGAAAAAAAAGTTCTGGAATAGAATGATAATCCAGAAAATCATCAGCACATACCAGAGCGACTGCCATTGTTTGTTTTCCACACTCTTCCCCTGATTTCACTATCCTAATGCGTAGAAAAAACGGACTGGTTTTGTATAAGTATATACCAACGGATAAACATCGGTTCGCTCATCTCGTAGTTTCTTATGTAGTGATATCCCAACATTGCGTCTTGAAGGCAATAATTTATTAAACAGTCTGTTTGTTGAGAATTTAATCTCTTGGTATTATAATAAATCTATTTAGTGATGATTTCCGGTCATTTATGTATACAGAGTTAGATAACAATGCCGTGCTGCCAAGTTCAACGCACTATGTTCTAGATTATCCTAATAAAAATGATTTATCTGTTTTCTTTGATTATGTTAATCACGAAAGCGCGATGGCAGAAATTTATTTTGAAAATGAAGATGAAGCGGTATTAGAGGATGTAACCATTCAGTTATTTAACAATAATGGAAAATTGCTCCATAAAGAGGGCAATCGATGTGATTTAATGCTTGTTTTGCGAGACAATGGAAAGATTATTGGCTTTATAGAATTAAGGCTAATTCAAAACTCAGAAATGATGTCTCAATTATATGGCCTATTTGTAAGTGAAAAATATCGCCAAAAAGGGCTAGCCAACTTAATGACGGCTCATGCTTTGGATTTTTTCGTACATACAGGGCTGACAAGTATGACAGTCAGTCCTTCAGCAGAATCGCTTACCGTTTATAATAAATTTGGTTTTTACCCCGCAGAGCTCGATGATGTTGATATAAAAAAATGGTTCCAACAAACACAGAAAGAACGGCTAGAACAGTTAATAGAGGAGCCTTCGTTGTATCTTTTAATGGATTTAGAAATGGACGTCTGTCAGCAGGCTTTTACAAGTCATTGTAAACAATCCGCCCAAAACTTTGTTCCATTTGAGATTTCTCAAAATTTAAAAAAAGATTTAAAAACGAATGTATTTGACTGGAGAAAAAGAGCGAGTTCCCCAACTTTATTATCGGACAGCGACTTGGGCGTTTTAAGTACTCCGGAAGACCATAAAAAAAGAAAAATCGAGTCAGACGCTCAATCATCTTTAAAGCCCTAGCAAAAAAATCGTTATTGAACTAACAAAGGGAGCGCACGTACACCATAAACTATAGTTATAGGAGGAGTGTGCAAAACCTAGGGATAATAATGATGTCATCAATAACATCTCAATTTCATATATTTTTATGTGGTGATGTCATGACGGGACGAGGAGTTGATCAAGTCTTAACTCATCCCTGTGAACCACAAATTTATGAATCTTATGTTCGCGATGCACGAGATTATGTCCGACTTGCTGAGCAGATCAATGGCTCGATTCCTCTGCATAACAAAGGAGAATACGTATGGGGGGATGCATTAGACGAATTAAATTTAAGAAAGCCTGATCTGCGTTTAATTAATCTTGAAACAAGCATCACCAGCAGCGATACACCATGGCCAAATAAGGGCATCAATTACCGCATGCATCCTAAGAATATAGACGTAATTACTGCCGCACATATTGATGTTTGTGTTTTGGCAAATAATCACGTATTAGATTGGGGAAAAGAAGGTCTTTTAGAAACCTTATTGACTCTGGACAAGGTGGGAATTAGCTATGTAGGTGCCGGAAAAAATATCCAAAAAGCAACAGCACCTGCAATTCTTTTTGTACCTGGTTTCAAGGGCAGAATACTCGTATTCTCTATGGGGCTCTCTTCTAGTGGTATTCTCAAAGAATGGGCGGCTACAGTGGAACAACCTGGCGTGTGGTTGTTACCTGATTTAAGTAAAGACACTATCAAGCAAATTAAAAAAGTGATTGAACATTATAGAAAAGCAGAAGATTTATGTATCGTGAGCATTCATTGGGGAGGAAATTGGGGTTATGAGATTCCCCTATACCATCAACGGTTTGCGCATAGACTCATTGATCAATTAGGTGTTCATGTGATTCATGGCCACTCCGCTCATCATCCAATGGGTATTGAGCTATATAATCAGGGTTTGATTTTATATGGTTGTGGTGATTTGATTAATGATTATGAGGGGATAGGAGGCTGGGAGCAGTTCAAAAGTGAGTTGTCATTAATGTATTTTTTAACCTTTAATGCGCAGGGACGATTAACGCAATTAGAGTTGGTGCCTATGGTCAGGAAAAACTTCAAATTACACTATGCAAGTAAGGATGACGGACAATGGATGGCTAAAAATCTTACTGCATGTTCGCGGAGGTTTAAGACTTCTTTTGAATTCAATAATTATGTAATCCATTGTTTATGAATGCATTAATTTGTAGTTGGTTGCTGCAGATAAAGGAGGGGCCATATAATTCGAAATCCCTTCGAAAAAAATAAAAGAACATCACCCATAAAAACCAATCATTTCGCAAAAGAATATACTGAAATCAGTAATCAATTAAATGGACTCAAAGTTGATACGGAACGAACAGATAACTTAAAAAGATTAAATGAGGGAATAGTGCAAATAAAGAAAGATGACGCGTTATCTGATGATGCAAAAATTGTTGCACTCCTGGATGTTTTTTTAACTGAAAATACACTGATTTCAAAATCATTTGGTGGCTCAAGTAGTGGTTTAAGTAAATTTATTAGAAATTTTTGTGTCGAAAATTTTGGTGTAGAATTAGTCCAGGAATCAACATTTCGTGTTAAACCAGATGGTTTAATAATGCAGGTTCTAAATGATCAAGGTATCAAACCTCCAGAGAAAGACAGTTTATTACCCCCTGTCCGAAGGAAAGAAACTGAAATGGGACGTGTCTCTAAAAGTGCTCCAGTGCTAAAAATACAAGACGAACCAAAGATTAGAGTCACCGCTTCACTAGACAGTATCGAAACATCTCGAGAGGAAATAGGTCAATTTACTTTGCGTAAAAACAAGGAATTCACTCGCTTAGGTAGTATGTTTGGTGCCAAACAATTTTGTTATGCGGAAAAGCCTGGTGGTGTAGAGCCAGGATTTAGAGCAGTTGATTTAGATGAATTATTCTTTAAAGAGCTGGATAAAATTTTAGCTGCAGAACGTTTGCCACCAATAAAACAAGTTGCTGATGTACAAAAGCTTAAAGACTTGAAGGATGTTTTGGGTAAAGAAGAAGATTTGCGCCAAAAGCAAATTATTTTTGCAACGTTTGTTAACACCCAGATAAAAGGGCCTCATGCTAAGGAGGTAATGGTTCCTAACATTCAATGGCTTTGTGATGAGGTAAAAGCGGCTGTTGCTAAGAATAATCAGTTAAGTGCTTGGATGTATAAACTCGATTATGCAGAAGGGCAAAAAAACAGAATCAAAGCGAATAAAGAAGCGCTTAGAGAATTTGTAGGTACACGCCTTGCTGGCATTTTTAGTGCACAAAATCAAAAGCAGGAAATTGTTTGGGTCAATAATGGGGAAGGAGACGTGCATGCCTTATTGGCTTGTGGTTGGAAAAATGGTTTACAAGAGTTAACACAGTTTCTACATGGTGGTTCTGAGCCTGATTATAATGGCGTTTTGGTTGAAGACAAGAAGGCATTCGTAAAGCGTTCTAAATATATTCGTGGTTTAGGCAAGAACCTGCCTTTTGGGATTGGGATTGGTGATCGTGATGGCATGGGTAAGGATGCGCAAAATAAAGGCTTTGCGGATGAGGCTTATTATGGTTTTGATTATGGCAAACCTTATGAAGGAGCAGGGGTGGCAGCAAGTCTAAGCGATGACTTTTCATTTGAAGACACTTTTGCTAAAGCACCAGCACTATTTAGAGGTTCTTCAGTGATAGGTTTTGCTCGTCATTTTATGTATCGAAATTACAGTGTTTTCTATGATACGGCTTTGTCTGAACGCATGGAAGGGATCCATTTACTCAGAAAGATGATTACTGGAGAAAATCCCAGCGATGAGGTGATAGAAAGCTATCCGGAGTTAAAAGAAGAATTACAGCGAATTCAAGAAATTACTCCGTCCCCTGAAGAATTATTAAACATTTTAGGCACGCTTAGAGAGAAAAGTAAGGATGGGAGTCCATTACAGTCTTTAATCGATGCGCAAATTTTAGAACTATGCTCAGGAAAATTATCCACTTTTGATTTGTATTTTGCTCAAATAAAAATTGATTTAATCGATATGGTTATCGAAAACAATGTGAATTCTGCAGAACTTGCTGACTATATAGAGTTTATTAATGAAATGGCTGCAAACGCGCGTAACAGCAACCAACATATATTAACCACGTTCAAACAACGACTATCATTAACCGCTCAAGAAATTGATCTGCTCGACCGCCTAGAGAAATATTTTTCTCCTACTTCGGTGATGTCTCATGATGGTGAAGTCTTCTTAAATCTGATGCGTTTTGATCCACCAAGTAGCAGAACTCCTTTTCAACTAAAAAAAGAAGAGAGTGGAACGTATACCTTAACTACAACGAATAAAGATATTGCTCGCCAATTAGAGGATGAGTTTGGGCTCAAGTGCACTAAAAGCGATGCAGGATTAAGTTGTACAGTCGATGCTGAGGCACTGAAGCAATTAATGAAAAACGCTGAAGTGAAGTACAATCAAAAACGAGATGGGTTGTTGATTAAACCAACCTATAAATTAGTTACTTTTCCTTATATGGTTTCCATACTGAATCAAGATAATGCACCTCAAGATCCCAAAGTGGATCTGAGCTTTTCATGGCTGGAGGACAACAGTTTGTCTCTACGAATCATTGCGAAAACAAAGCAACAAGTCGAGCATGTTGAGCAGTTATTCGGAATCAAGCTTATGCTGAATGACGCGCAATTGATACAAATTCCACCCGATATGCATGCTAAATTTCAAAAAAGTGTCGACAAACACTACGAGCAATTAACGAATAGCAAAGTAAGTATTGAGCAGAGACAAAGAGAGTCCGTCATTTCTGTCCTCTCTAAAAAAGAAGAAATTTTCCCACCTTCTGATAAATGGAAGGGGTTACACGACAAATCAGAGACAGAAATTTCCAAAACGAAGCTCCCAACTGAATTACTCATGAAGCGTCTGAGTGCACTAATCCATGATGGTGGTGTTTGGGAAAGGGCTCGCAATGTAATCGAAGATATAACCGATCTGCAAATCATTGAGCAGTTGTTGTCTTACAATGATCAATCATTATCTGCACCGGATAACCTCAAAGCGATTATTGATGAGCGATTTGCAGAAATTCATGCTATTGAGGACAAGCAAGCTGTAGCTGAAGCGTCTGATAAAGTTAGCGTAAGACAAACTTTATTTTAATAAATATAATCTAGATGCTTTGTAGCTACAACTCATAATAATGGTTTGTAAACAGTGGTTGAAAACCGATGCGTTTGTAGAGATTGAGACCTGCGCTCGACGCTTCTAAAAAACAGATTCGCACGTTTAATTCTAAAGCTTTTTGCAGCGCATAAGTCATCATGGCACTTGCAAAGCCACGTTGTTGAACATGGGGATGTGTCGCTAAATCATCGATGCGGGCAAGATGTTCCTTTACGGTTAATGTCATCGATACAACAGGTTCCCCTGCTAAAAACCCGGAAAAATGATAAACGCCGTTGCATTTCTTTAATGCATCGCTGTGTCTTTGAGTATAAATATGTGTAATTTCTGGGGTTGATTGAAAACCATGAGTAATCGGAATGCTCCAAGTATGTAACTCTTCATTCATTAGTTTAAATTCAAGCGGGCTTTCAACCGCATGCAGATTATTCGATAAAAGATTGAATGCCATCCCTACGCCTGTATCGGCTAATTCATATTCTTGGAGTAATTGATCATTTTTTTGGGTAAGCAATTGTTCTGAAATAATAAGTGCCCAAGGCAAATTATTTTTGGTGAAATAAGACTTACACTGTGCAAGATCATTTAAAAAATGCTCGTTTATTTGGGTCACAAAAGCGGGATTAAGTCCTGATGCAAGTACCCCTGTTGCAAATGCGGTTATTGTTTGATAATCAACGCAATGTAAGCTTATGAGAGAAAAAAAATGCCTCTCCATCTCATGAAAATCATTGATTAGTTGCATAAATATAGGTCCAACAATAATTTTTCCGGGCATTATATCAAACTATGAAAAAGCAGTAACATTTGCGAAGAAATTATCGTCTATAGTCTCTTGCATAGGGATAATTCTTCGCTTGGTTAAAATGGAGTTTAGGTGGGTTGTTTGCTACGGATAAGAAGAACAGGTATGGAGGCATTACGAATCACACCCTCTGCAACACTACCCAGTAATAAATGCTGAAAACCACGACGGCCATGGGTTCCTATAACAATCAAATCGGCTGACCAATTTTTTGCTGCGTCAATAATTTTATTTGCAACTTTTTCATGCGCTGAATTAATTTCCAGTAGCTGCGCATCACAATCTACATTATGTTCGCGTGCAATTGTTAGCATTTTACTCAAAAATTGTTGGCCATACTCCTTGAATGAAGCTTCAAGTTGTTCATAATCAATACCGGTCCCCACATAAGGTGCATGAAATTCATTGGCAATATGTACAAGGCATAATTTTGCACGATGTACTTTACTGAGCTCAATGGCTTCCTGGAACGCCAGCATTGATGTATCACTGTCATCAATTGCTACTAAAATATTCTGATACATTTCTATTTCCTTATGAAAGTAAATAAGTTTCACTAATCTGAAATATCTTACCTATAATCTAGATTGAAGCATAGATTGAGTTTCGAGGTACAGAAATATAACGAATTATTTTTTGAGTAACACCGCACGAGGCAATAATGACTAAGAATCATGAAATTCTATTTACTCCATTTAAATTAAGAGAACTTACTTTAAAGAACCGTATCGTTATGGCACCACTAACACGAAATCGTTCAATACACGGAATTGATACTCCTTCAGAACTTAATGCAGAATATTATGCCCAACGTGCGGAAGCAGGCTTAATCATCGCTGAGGCAACACAAATCTCTCCTACTGGAAAAGGATATGCTTGGACGCCTGGAATCTATTCTCCGGAACAAATTGTTGGATGGAAATTGGTAACAGATGCAGTTCATGCCCGTGGAGGGACGATTTATTTGCAGCTCTGGCACGTAGGAAGAATTTCCCATCCTTCTCTTCAACCTGGAGGTATTGCTCCGGTTGCTCCTTCTGCTCTTACAGCAACTGGGCAACGTACATTTGTTGAAAATGGTACATTTGTCGAAGTTGGAGCGCCACGTGCGTTAGAGCTTAGTGAAATTCCCGGTATTATCGAAGATTATCGAGTCGCGGCAAGGAATGCGGTTTTAGCTGGATTCGATGGGGTTGAAATTCATGCGGCGAATGGGTATCTCATTCATCAATTTTTGTGTGATGGCAGCAACCATCGAACCGATCAATATGGTGGTTCGATTACTAATCGATTGCGTTTTGCGTTAGAGGTGACCAGTGCAGTTGTTTCTGAGGTTGGAGCCTATCGAACAGGAATCCGAATTGCTCCAGTAAGCCATGCCAATGGTGTGACTGATACCTCACCTGCTGCTGTATTTTTCCCACTTGTCCAAGAATTGAGCCGATTTAATTTGGCTTATGTGCATGTTATTGAAGGAGAAACTCAAGGGGCGCGAGCGTTTTATGGCTTTGATTTCCATGCATTACGTAAAGCGTTTGATGGTCCCTGGATGGTGAATAATGGTTATACTTTAGAAATGGCAACTGAGGCAGTTGCAAGTGGTTATGCAGACCTAGTTGCTTTTGGACGATATTTCATTGCCAATCCTGATTTGGTGACGCGATTTAAAAAGAATGTGCCATTGAATGAACCAGAGCGCGCGACTTTATACGGTGGTGGTGTAAAAGGGTACACCGATTATCCTTTTTATAGTAATCCAATAAATGAAGATGACATAAAATGATGCTCAAAATAGCGCTTTGGATTTTCTTTATTTTTATTTTAATTTTTATATTGTCTTATCCATTGCAGCGCTATTTGATTTATTTTCCGTCTCCCGAACAACCTAATCGCAACGATTTTCATGCAGAAGACATGCACGTTGTTAAAATCCCAGTTGCTGATGGACTGTCTTTAAATTCTTGGTATAAACCCGCTGTGGATAACAAGCCTACGATTCTCTATTTACATGGTAATGCAGGACATATTGGCTTTCGGATGGATCTGATTCGACAGTTTCTATCAGAGGGATTGGGTGTGTTATTGCTTGAATATCGAGGATATGGAGGAAACCTGGGAAAACCTACAGAGTCAGGATTTTATCAAGATGCTCGCGCGGCAATGAAGTTTTTACAGCAGCAGGGTGTTCAAGAACATCGTATTGTGCTCTATGGGGAATCATTGGGAACTGGAGTGGCAACACAAATGGCAACAGAGTTTCCTGTGTGTGCTGTGGTATTACAATCCCCTTACACGTCGTTAACGGATTTGGCTCGATTTCATTATCCTTGGTTACCCGTACCGCTAATGGATAAGTATGATTCTTTATCACGTATTCAAAAAATTCATGTTCCTATCTTAATGTTGCATGGGAAATTAGATGAAGTTGTTCCTTATGAGCAGGGCATTACTCTGTTCAATCATGCCAACCAACCTAAGAAATGGATTGATTTTCCTGAGAAAGGCCATCAAGACTTATGGAATCCCCATTTTGCTCATAGTGTGATGCATTTTATTAATTCTTATTGTACGCATGCAAAATAAGGGGTTTAACCATAGTACCGTTTGCGTAAATGAAAAAATGAATAAAATATTTACAAAAATTCGTCCATCGATTACCATGTGTACAGGCTTCATGGGACGCCTATACCCACAAAAGAGGATCTCACCCTGGTTAGTAATTGATTGATTCATTATTCATTAACCTTTTTGTTGCTGGAAAAAGTGGGTGTCTAGCAGAGAGCAAAGGGGATTTACATGAATAAGCCACACAATTCATTTCGTGTTGACGAATATAAAATTCAAGCGTCTATTTTATTAAAATCGTTACATGCTACAAATCATGCAGTAGCACAAAAAGCTGCTCGACGTTTTCAAAATTTGCCTGAGTTTAAAAATTTTTCTCTTGAAGAAATAATACGTGCTGATATGAAGCGCAAACATGCGCTTACTGTGATTGCGATAGGAATCGGTTTTAAATCTTGGCGTGATTTGAAATGTCAGTTGCCATTTATTCGCGGTGGATTTCTGAATCATTGGTTTTCACATTATGCGGAAGCTAAATTACATCAGCGCACGCAGGGTGGTTTTTTATTGCCATTTAAAAATCAATTTTTTGTTTGTGACGCAGATTATATTCGTAATCTCGGTTTTAATCCTGAGGATCGGGATTGGACATTCATAGGAAATGACTGGGTGCATCCAGAGAGTAAAGAGGCATGGCAACGACTGTATAAAAAATGGATGGTAATTCAGCAATAAGGATATTAATTTTTATTTTTACGTGAACGTATGCGTGCTCTAGTGAGGGCCAGTGTAGCCTGTTGCTTGCAACCAGGCTACGTTTAGTTTTTCGGGCATGTCTTTACGTAATAAATAGTTCTCTTGCAGTAGGAAAAAAAATTAACATAGAATGGATTATGTTTTTTTGTTTGGAGGTTATGAATGGCCTATTTGAAGCACATTATCGTTACTTTTATTACATGCTTATTGACTCAAGGCTTGGCTTTTGCACATACAGAAACTAAGGCATGTGATGGCAGCATTTATAACCCTTGCATTGTAGAAGACAGTGCGTTTTCTTACTCTTCCTTAAAATGGTTGCGTGATGCATCCATGATTGCTACGGCTTATCAGGGCAATACACTGGGTATTAGAGATTTACCCGTTTCGGGTAGTGAGGAGCCGAGTGAGAAAGGGTGGAAAGAGATTTCTGAGTATATTGCCAAGCATAGGCACTCGAAAATAGTAGTACTGGATTTGCGCCAGGAAAGTCATGGCTATATTAATGGACGAGCGATTACTTTAGTGAGTGACTACGATTGGATAAATCGAGGAAAAAGTAATGCACAAAGTCTTACAGATCAGAATCATTGGCTTAAGTCATTAAGCACTCAGAAAAAGATAAGCGGTGTTTTATCACATCAGCAGTTTGCTGCTAAGGAATACTCTAGTGGAAAAACCATTCCCGTGAAAGTGGTAAAAAATGAAGAGGAGTTAGTTTCTCAATTAGGTTTTGCATATCAGCGACTATACGTTACTGATCATGCGGCTCCATCTGATGCAGAAGTTGATGCATTTTTGTCAATAATAAAAAATGCGTCTAAAGATACTTGGTTCCATATACATTGCCGGGGAGGAAAGGGGCGGACTACGACTTTTTTGGTGATGTATGACATGTTAAAAAACGCAGATAAAGTCAGTTTTGGCGAAATTATTGCACGACAGGCTTCAATACCACCTTATTATAATTTGTTTGAAGTGCACCGAGCAGATCCTTTTCTTACATCTTATTATGAACAGCGAGTTATTTTCCTTTCTCGTTTTTATCGATTTGCACAACAGTTTTTAAAGGGATATCAAGGAGCCTGGAGTCAGTGGAGTGCTGCAGATTTTGATAAGGTTTAGTCAATCATCTTAGCCCTCCGGCCCTAATGGCACCATCTCCCCACAAGGGAGAAGGGATTTACTTACTCTCACCCATATGGGTGAGAGCATCAATTCTAATGGGTTCTCTCTTCAATCAACAAAAGAGGATATTCCTAACTTTTTTGAGGATGAGTGGTATACCATTTTTCCCCGAGGATGATTTGCTCCCACCATACCTGCATTTTGGATTCATCCATTTCTTGCCATGCAACAGGGTGTAATACTAATGCATCCGCCATGCGTTTGGATAAATCATACATTGCAAGACGTTTCGGGAGAGCATCTTTTTCCCATGCAGAAATTGCTTGTTGGATATCCTCATAGGTCTCGAAATGCTCACGAAGACTCAGTGCATCTTGAATAGCCAAGGAAGCGCCATTGCCTACATGAGGGCGTAAAATAGCGCTGGCATCACCCAATAAAAGTGCTCCTTGAGTGGCAAGACGATTGACGCAGACATCAACAATGTTCTGCATAAAAGGAGCAGGGGTATCGAAGATAATTTGTGCCGCAGCCTCAGGCAAGTTATCTTGGGCTAATTGATACAGATGTTGTTTTGCTTTAATAGAAAAGTCGTTTACAGAGGTTGAGCCTAAGTCTTCTAGATCTGTACGTGCTAATTTTTCGTAGAAAACCCAGTTTAATTTGTTTGTTTGATGGTGATATACCGGATAAGTTAATAAGTGCCCCTTATCAAAACAGTAGTAAAGTCCCTGATCGTTGAAAAGTGTTTTATCTTTAATTCGTTCAAACTCCAATGTACCACGCCATGCAACATAACCTGAATATTCAGGTTGGACATCGGATATCAATGCTCTTCCAATGGATTGGACGCCATCTGCAAATACAATTAAATCGAAGCGTTGCTTTTCACCGGACTCTAAAGTAATTTGCCCAGCATTGCCTTCGTTAAGTTGCACATCGATGACTTTAACTCCATGGTGATATATCGAGTCGGGTATCCTTTTTCTGAAGTTTGTAAATAAAGTATCCCAGTGCAAGCTGGCCATGGATATTCCCTGCTGCCATAAAAATTTACCATAAACTGGCTCATTATCGGTTTTGCAATAAAAACTACGCATCGTGCACGTGTGCGATAAAGTGTTTTTATCAATAAGATTTTTGGCAATTAACAGATTTAACAATTCGATAGGAAGCGTAATCCCCGCGCCACGAGACTTTAAATCATGTGCTCGCTCAAAAACAGTGACTTGAAACCGGTCTTTCAATAATAAGGCCAAGGCACAACCTGCGATGGAGCCTCCAATAATAGCAACGTTCAATTATAATTTCTTCCAAGAAATTGAATACATATAAGGGATTATATAAAGTAAGCCAACAAAATCAATAAAGACCGATTAAACGTACAGGTGCTTCAGTTAAATCAGCAATTTTCATGGGTAAAACCATACTATAGGCACCTGAGGCAGGTAGTTTTGTTGCGTTGAAAATATTTTCTACAATATATTTTTTATTTTCCAGCATCAGTTGGTGCACGATATAATCATTTTCTGGCCTATCTGGAGACAGGGTATCGATACCAATACCTGCACCATTTCGCTCAAGTATTAATTGTGCCGCTTCTTCACTAACACAGGGAAAAATTAAATTATTTCGGTATTGCTTGGCATCATGCCAGTACTTTTCCCAGCCAGTATAAAAAATGACAAATGTATGTTCAATAATTTTTCCATGCACTTTCTCGAAGTTCAAAATGTCTTTTCCAGTAACGGTATAGCGTTCATGCGAGTGATAACTTACATCAATAACCACACAGTGAGTAATTAAATGGTGGTTTAAAAGATCGAGTTCAGCCACATAAAGTCCATTGCGGATGCAATGGGATGGTGCGTCAATATGAGTGCCAATTCCTGCAGGCATACTCATTTCCTGGACCTTAAAGTGTACTGCTGTAGAACATTCATCATAATCCAGAATGGTTTTATGATTAAAGCCACAGCCAATATCCCATGAGGGACTCTTTGTTGAGAGCGTATGAGTCAAGTCAATGATTTTAAAAGGAAACGTCATTTAATTCTCTAGAAAACTGGGTACTTTATTTTTTGTCATAATTTTGCAAAAAGCAAAAGCTTTTATTGCACCCTGGCTACAATCGATCCCTGATGTCATGTAGTATAATAATGAACAGATAATGTCCATGGAATTAGGAAACATGTCATGTTCACTCAACCTGCACTCAAATCTGATTGTTCACCAAGATTACTCATGATTAAGAGACAGTTGTAGCCTGGCTGCAAGCAACCAGACTACCTTTCTTACGTATACAGTATAATGGAGTTAAAAATGAGCCACAAAGCGCAAAATTCCATTAGTTCCTTGAGCTCGATTTTTAGCATCTTGCTCAGAATACACATTTAAAAAGACGAAATGATTTTTACTAAGGCTGTATACCATTCCTGGACCAATCGCCCACACACTTTCTTTACGACCAGGAACCCCAACACCATTTGCCAGGGTATCGGTAATTTGATTGAAAAAGTAGCCATTCACACCCACAGTAAATTTTTCTATTATTGCATAACCTACGGCAATATCGGCGAAAACAGCTTGTCCTGCTTGCGTGGTATGGACATTGGGGCCAAAGGAAACATTAGGACTATGATTCACTCCATTCCACAGATAATGCAGTCGTGCCGAAGTGGATAATTTGGGTGTCATCCACAATGTAAAAGCCCAGTAGGGATTTAGAGACCAAAAGTGACTGCTGGGGTTAATCGCATTGACACTGCTGTATCGTCCTATGGGCATAATCACGTCTAGATCGAGACGCATAACGAATAACGGTCCTCTTCCATCTTTGCGCATAATTGGATCAAATTGCAGAGCAGGGCCAATCCACAAATCACCAGGACCACTTTCAGCTTTTAAGACGGTATTATCCAAACCATCATTTACATAGTCATTTACTACCCATGGTAAGAGTACGGATAAACCTAAGTTCGCCCCGAAAATTTTTTTTGTAGACACATAAATAAACTGAGTCACGTTCGCAACAACGTCAAGATCAGTACGCGGCAGAGACAGTTTATTACCATTTTTGTCATTAAAACGATTGGACGTATAGTATTGAAAATAATCTTGGAAGTACAAACCGGGTCCTGAGGGCGGGCCTCCATCATAAAAACTGGTGTAGCCCAGATTCACAACTGGCTCATCATAAGCCAGCGCTGATGATGTGACGCATAGGATTGCTAAACTAAAACAAGAATGCAGTATTCTTTTCCATTGCATAAAAAATATCCTTTCTAAATCAGTCATTAGTTGCGGTGTATGATAGATCTTTTGGAGCGTCCATCCAGAAATCAGCTGAGTGTTACCTTGATGCTTATTGTACGGGAGTTTGTCAGGATTCACCGACTTTTGCTAGAGCCCGATCCTGAGCACTTATATATTTATTTTTCATAACTAAGGATACTCTTAATTGTTAATTAAATTATGTCTGATTTATTGAAGAAGAACAATATGAGTAAAAACAACTTTCTCATAGAAATCAATAAGTAAACCTTAGTTTTTAGAAGCTTTAATAAGAAGAGCCTCATAGAGCAATTTTAAATTGATCCGAGTCCTATTCTCCATAAGTTTTGCTTGTTAGTACTATAATTAAATTATAAAAATAAAGAGCTATGGGGATAAACGGACGAAAGAGATGAGAACTGTTGTAGTTACTATTGTGCGGCCAGGTAAATTTAATAATCCACTTACTACCAATATAGCTGTTACTTTTGATGATAATCCTTTTGAATTTCTTGATGAACGTAATAAACCAACGGATACAACTACAGAACAAGCGCAAGAGCTTGAAGCGGATCAAGTATGGAAGCTGCCCCTTAACCACGTAAAAGTATGGGGGGCTGGAATATAAAACATAATCCAAAACCGTGCTGCTCAACTCCATTGTTATTACGAAATGTACCTTTGCTTACCAAAATCATACCAGCTTTTTCGGGCACGCACACGTTCACGTTAATCAGCGTAGTAACTGTATTTAATTGTGTTTCTTATGTATTATTTTTGGAGGATTTTTTTAAATAAAACATACAGGAGGTACTTATGTGTCGTAGGGGCTATACAAATGTTTTTATTGCTATGTCATTGGCTTTATTGATTATTCCATCTTTTTCCTCTGCAGCACAAAAATCGAATCTTCGCGGACAGCGTTATTGTGAGATTATTTATAGTAAAAACCTCATGGATTATGCCGTCTATAACACCATCGGACTTAATGATTGCCCACAAGACATTTGGAGTAAAATAACACCCGAGAATGTGCAAAAAGAAGTAGGTACTCCACATGTCCATTTCAATGGTCCTCGCTATTGGATGATTGATGGAATGCAAAACTCCGATTTGGTAAATACTAAGATTAAAAAATTTAATGGACTGGCAATGCGAGAAGCCGGAGTAATCCATATTAGTTTAAAGGACTTATTATTAAATCCTGCCTATGAACAACGAAAAGTTGCTCGTAAAACAACTTGGGTTTATGACGCTGGTAAGCCTGTTTTTGAGCTCATCGATCCCCAAGGTAATGTATTTGTTATGCAATCCTATAGTGTTCAAAAATTACCACAAACACAACAATCCCTTTCTCAGCTCGGTTCAAGGCTTACTTTACCTCGCAAATGGCAATTTAAAACAGGTGTTCTTAAGAAAACAGAAATGGTACAAGCTATTGATAACATGGCTGTAGTTGTGCAAGATAACTTTTTAAATACGTATCAAAAAGCAACGCATGATTTGCTTGCGGATCAAGCCTCATAACAGGTGTTTTGATGAAGTCGGGTCTATGTGCTACGACTTGTTCGCGGCACATAGACGAGAGAATTATAGAACACGTCCTACTTATTTATCACTTTAATGGGGAAAGGAGGAAGTTCTTCATGAGCTTTTAAAAAGTTGGTTATCTGCTCTCCATCCTTAACTGTTGCGGATGAGTACATACCAGTCGTACAGGTATCTTTAGTGTATGTATCGGTAACAATCATGTAAGGCCCTTTATTGCTGACTACGGAGCATAAGCATGTCGCTTTTGTAGGATCTTTTTTATCAATGACACAAGGACTATCCAAACACCAAGCCCAAGGACGATCGTTTTTGCACACTGCATAGGATTTAATAGGATAATAGCGTGATTTAACGAGTTGTCCTTTATTGGTTTTCATGACACCAGAACAGGGTTTTGTGCCTACTGAGTATCCATCTTGTACGCTGCAGTGGCAAGAAACCCAACCTTTTTTTCCGCCAGGTATTGGATTACATGGTGCCGTAGTACATAGGGCAAATTTACTTTTACACAGCTTAAAATCAGAATTTTTGGCTGCTAAAGGAAAACTGAGTGCCAATAATAAGAATAAAAATAGATTCTTTTTCATGATCAAATGTCCTTATTGTTAATTTTACTTCCATACTAGAATTTCTGGTGATTTACGAGGTACCGCAGGCGGTTCACTTGCTGGAATACCAACAATAATTGGCGCAATTGCATTGATATCAGAGGGAAGCCCCAGTTTTGTTTTCCACTCTGGAGTATTTAGCGCTAAAACCGCAAGACCAATAACACAAGTGCCAAGCCCTTGTGCACAGGCAGTCAGCATTAAGTTTTCAGCAGCCAACCAACAATCTGCGGCGACAAAAGGGCCATGGTATTTACTGTAAATAACAATAAGTGTACTTGCATTGTAAAATGCATGAAAATCAGGGTTATTCACGAGCTCTTGCAGATGCTTCATTTGTATTTTGGGATAATTATGAGTTTCAGTGTAAATCAATGCTTTCACGCTGTTCGATAAACTGTCCAGCATCTCTTGGTCTTGAATGACAACAAAGGACCAAGGCTCTTCATCCATAGCCGTAGGTGCTTGCACTGCAGCATCAAGCAATGAATTAATAACTGTTTTATCTAGTGTATGCGAGGTGTAATTCCGTACAGCGCGACGCTTATAAATCGCTTCAATTTCGCTCATCAAAGGTTTTTCTTCCTTAGTTTTCTTTGAAGTAGCCATACTTTCCTCCAATTAAACTCCATAACCTATTTAACCGCGGCTCTAATATGATAACCGCTCTTAGATAATAGGGGGTTTTTCATCACATCAAATAATTCCTTTTATGGTTCTTAAAGTCTGGTTCATCTTCTTGCTTTGTCAAGTTCATAAGGCAACTCCCTTCTAGGCCTTTATTGAAAAAATCATGTGTCATTCCCACCCTGTGCGGGAATGACAAAGATGCAGTTTGGTCATTATCATATTCTTTCAAACTATTCATTCAACAACGCCCTAACCCTCCCACAAGAAGCGAGATGTTTGACTATCTTGGCTTAATAAGAGAGCGTTTCATGACGTTCCAATTGAGGCTTGAATTGATTGTTACTTTTTACTGCTTGGTGAAATATGGAATAGTAACTCAGTAACGTATTCGGTGAATCTTTTGGCATGCCTAAAGCTTTGAATGCGTCAGTAGGTATCTGCTTCTCTGGATCTTTACGGATATCACGTATTTCAATAAGATCAGCAGTCACATTATGGGCATCAGACTCTGTAGTACCTTGTAAGCGTCTTCCTTTAGTAGAAAACTGTGCCAAATGAATTAATTCCTGTGGATTTTCAGAGGTCACTTCGACTCGTTCTAATCTGGATATAGCGTTCGCAGCAATCGCATTGGTTGCCGTTGCTTTTAAATGTTGTAGTAATTCCTTGTTTGGTTTCTCAGCATAACTGTTTAAGTCTTTCTTCCATGTCTTTTTAGCGGCATCATCTTCAGTTCCTGAAAGCAAAGACACATGCATTGCAATCGTCTTATCACCATTTCCTACTTTAAACCAACTTGTAAACCTACCTAAGTATTTTAAGAATGACTTGCCATCGCCACGACCTGATGTTTGAGGTTTTACAACGGTTAAGGCTTTACGCTCTGCAGGAATTTCATTATATGCAGCTGCAGGATTCATATTCCAATTGGTGAGGTAAAGTAGCGGTGTAATAATCAAAAATTTAATTAACGGTTGAAGTGCATAATGTATTATTTCCTTAATTCCAGGAATTAATTTAGCGAAATTAAAAAGAGCTCCTAAAATAGGTAATTTGTCAGTAACCACATTAGCCATAGTACTCAACGTTCTGTCACAAAACAGATTAACTTGGATGCCTTGGGGATAGAGATCAGAGCGATAATCTTGTAGCTTTTTGGCTGTTGCTGCTGCGGTAGCTGCACCAATTGAAAATCCAGTTAGTTCAATATGGCTAGGGTTTACTCCTTTTTTAAGTAGAGCGACCACCTGTGCAAAAAGGGCATTAACTAAATCATCTTGACTCATTGTGATGCTGTCGCTGCCTTCCACGCCAGGATGGTTATAGGTTATTGTTTTTAATTCAGGATGGTTAATGCTTAATTGAGCCAATTCACCAAAAAAACGACCACAATTTCCAGCATTTCCTGAACAATGAATACGATAATACTGATCTTCTGGAGCTATTGTCTCAAATTGTGTGCTTGCAAAACTAAATGTTTCAAGCGTCACATTTCTGCCAAAATCGGTTTGATATGGAGTGTGGGTGTATTCTGTAATTAATTGATCGACTTGCTTAAATTGGTTTGCTTTGGGATTTTTATTGAACCAATCAAGCCAGCTTGACCTCTGTTCAACAAGTTTATCCAGGTGGTTTTTTTGAAAATCTTGATTGAAAATTTCTAATGCGGTTCGAGAATCTTTACCTGTTTTTCGTGCGATAAAACCTATGATTGATTTTAAGCCAGGTATTTTTCTTAGTGTACTAAGTGTTTGGGCTGGAAAAATGCCACTCGCCATAAAAAGCTGTGTGGGTATAAATAAAAAGATACGCCCAGCATTTCTTAGCCATTGAAACGATGATGGTGCATGAAAATTCTCTTCTGCAAGCGATTTTTTTCGAGCTTCAGCTACTGAATTACCTGGCATAATGATAAATCCTTACAATGTGTAGCAAGTTTCAAAAGTAACAAGTTTTGAGAAAACGAATTATACTGCAGTTATACTAAAAGGACAATAATTAATCAATTGACATGAAATGTTCGAGAAAAATGTTTTACGTAAACGGAGGCGCTTCCAAAAAAGGCGTAGGTTGGGGCTGATAAGCCCAGTATTTAACTTCCAAATCATTTTTTTGATAGTGTAAATTAATTAACAAACGCTGGACTTAACAGCCCAGCCTACGCCAATTTGGAGAATGAGGATGCGTTACATGTACCCAGAACCATTAAAACCTGGGGATACCATTGGCTTGGTTACTCCGTCGAGCCCCATGGTACCTGGTTTGTTGGAAGTCGGTATTTCCTATTTAGAACAAAAAGGTTTTCAAATAAAGTTAGGAGAACATGTGAACGCTGTAGATCGCTTCCTAGCCGGAGAGGATGAGTATCGAGCTAAAGACATTATGCGTTTTTTTATGGATGATGAAATCAAAGTGATTATGGCGATGGGAGGAGGTTATGGATCACAGCGTATACTCCCGCTTCTTGATTATGAATTGATCCGTTCTCGGCCTAAATATTTAAGCGGATTTAGTGATACTACTGCGTTACAAGCCGCTTTATTTAAGAACGCAGGAATTATTTCCTGTTCTGGTTTTGTATTTGGCGATTTGGCTGCAGGTAAACTTGATTCTTTAATTGAGCGAACGCTTTGGGCGTGCCTAAAAGGAGAGTCATTTCAAATCAAAAAAGGGCAAACCATGCAGCCAGGTGCGGTTAAAGGAAGACTAGTTGGCGGGAATCTGGAGTCTTGGATTGCATTAATGGGGACGCCTTTTCAACCGGAAGTGAAAGACTGCATTTTATTACTGGAAGATGTCGGTGCTGAACCATATCAAGTCGACAGCCGTCTCTCCCAATTGGATTTAGCTGGAGTTTTTACCCAAGTTGCCGGAGTTATTTTTGGGCAATTTGCGCGTTGTACTGCAAAGTATTTTCCAAAACGTGATGGAACAGTTGATGATGTGATTGAGGAGTGGGCATTACGCCTCAACGTTCCCTGTATTAAGAATTTTCCTTATGGACATTTTTCCCGACGCTGTGTGTTACCGCTGGGTAAAGAGGTTTTTTTGAATGCCGATCAATATAGCCTAACAGTATGCTAAATGAATCTTATCAACACCTGTGTTTTGCTGTACAATAAGTAAAAATGTTGTTTGTTTTGTGGTGCTTTAATGTCGTTTTTTGAAACAGTAGAACAGATTCGCTCACAGTCAGCTCAGACAAATGAACACCAACAGTCTGCAAGACTTTTCCAACTTCTGGAGACAGCCTATTTAACGGAAGTTAATAGACTTATAAAACAATTAAATGTGGCTCAGAGTGAGCAGCTTCAGCACATTTTACGTATGCTTCGCGAAGCAGATAGACTGTATCTTAATGCGCGAGGCATGGAAATTACTGGCCATATTTTATTTAGTCGCCATGGACAGTGCAGTATTTGGGATCAAAAGAAGCTGGGTGTAAGTCCTAATACAGCGATTTCAGAAGAAGCGGAGCGAAATATGGCAAAAACGAATCGCTCCAGTGGTGCTTTGTTATGCTATGCTCCTCAAGAACATCCTCCGTTGATTGCTGTTTCGCCAATGAATCGAGCGATGCAAACTGCTGGTTTGGCGACTCCTTTGGAAATTAAGAATGCAGACATCAGGGTTTTGTCTTTTTTAGCAGAAAACAGTATTGCACCATCTGGCTATGATGTTCGTTCCGTCGCTGATATGCAGGAGTTATATAACCAGCTTTCTTTTTGGACTTCTCCGATTAGAAAACTTCTGTTAAAACTTGCCATCTGGACTTACAGTGATCGAGACTTTGATTTGCTTTATGAAAAAAGAAAGAGTGCTGCGGAAAAAATACAGGAACACGGCAATAAAATCCTTTCTAATAGTGATAAACCGGATGTTTGTCAGGACCTAAAGTATCATGGTGATAAAATTAAGGATATTCGAGCACTGATTGATACTGTAGATCAGCGAGATTGTTGGTTGTTTGGACATGGAAAGAATTTTTGGGCTTTTTTCCAAGATGTTTTTGGCATGGAATCCGCGTTTGACTACGCAGAAACACGCAGAGTTTATAAGACCAATACCCAAGGTAACTCTTCATTGTATACCCCTCCCTATGTTTTAGTCATTAATCAAAAAACTGGAGTAATAGAAGGGAAATATACTGGTGAGCCTAGGATACCGCGCCAAGAAAAATCATCACACGTTGAACATGTATCTCCGTCTGGAGAAGAAAGTTCCCCTGATGTATCAAGAGCGATGACTCAGCTTGGAAACCCTGTTGTACAACAACAAGAAGGATCTAGCAAAAAAAGTACCTTAAAACCGTCAGTACATTTTGTAAAACAACCACATATAGAAACAGAACATTATGTACATAGCGTAACGCCTTGATAAATATTTCAAGCGCACGAGCATGCACGTTTACGTAAACGTGCATACCTTTTATCTCGTCAACATATAAAAAAAGTTAATCTACTTTTGATTGTCCTTTTCTTTTAATTTTATTTCTTAGCTTGACGGCTATGGGCCTTGGTCGGACAAAAATTTAGACAACAATGTATTATTTATTCGTGCATGCATATGTTCATATCAATAAGTCCTCTTACGTGTTGAGGTGATACATGATACAGTGGTTTTTAGTTGATAAAATGAACTTTGGATATTATGTTTGACGCGATTATCTTTGATTTTGATGGGGTTATTTTAGACAGTGAACCTATTCATTATGAAGCATATTGTCGTGCACTTAAGCCATTAGGGATAACAATAAGTTATTCGGAATATATGGCGCACTACCTGGGCTTATCTGACAAAGACATGCTCCCAAAGCTGCTTCACAATATGGGGCTGAGATACTCTGAAGCAGAAATTCAACACCTGATTCAGCAAAAAATTGCCGCCTATACACACATTATTAATACCTGTGAACCCTTACCATTGATTGTAGATTTTGACCAGTTTCTTTTTAAAATTGCTCTTAAGGTAAAAAAAATTGCTATTTGCAGTGGCTCCAGCCGTGTTGAGATAAACACAGTACTTTCTAAAGTTCGGCAGGGAAAATTACATGCTTATTTTGATGCGATTGTTACTGCTGAAGATGTGCAGGTTGGGAAGCCGTCACCTGAAGGATATTTATTAACTGCAAAACGTTTGGATGTTGCTCCTGGGCGTTGTTTGGTTATCGAAGACACACCCTACGGAGTAAAAGCTGCCAAAGCAGCAGGTATGCAGGTGATTGGTTTGATGACTACTTATGATCGACATCAATTTTTAACTGCAGATAAAGTGATTACGGGTTATAGGCAGTTATTGTCCAGAGTTTGGTAGTAGAAAAGCCCTATTTGGCGCATATTGAGCGAAAATCTGACTTTTCTATAAGGATTCTTTAATTTGTTATCAGATTACTTATCAGTTTTGCTACAAGCATTTAAGAGATAGAATTGTTCTATTGATTTGCTAACCAGTCTTCGTAGGTTAAGGCGAAACGAAAATGATCACACCATACGCCATTTATTTTCAGGTATCTTGGTGAGAAACCTTCTTTAAGAAATCCATTTTTAGTCGCTAAATGTATGGATGAGATATTAGTCGGTTGAATGTTGGCTTCGATTCGATGCAATTTTAAGTCTGAAAAAATTTCTTTTAAAACCAGTTTTAATGCCTGGCTCATTAAGCCTTGACCCGCATGGGTTACTGAGGCGAAATAACCTAAATAAGCACTTTGAAACACCCCTTGCACGATGTCACTAATGTTAAATATACCGATAATGTCCTCGTTTTGATTTAATGCTAAAAAACATCGGCGATCTTCTTGTAAAGACTTTTGTAAATAAGCTTGAAATTCCTCAGGGGTTTGAGGAGCAGTAACAAAAGGGTAATGAAAATCACGGCTTTTTTGCATGCTCAGGAGAAAACGAGCTTCATCGAGGTGATTTAATCGACGTAGATGTATGGTGTTTTGCATAAATAGAAACGTTTGGGAAAGAAGTCATTTTATCATGAACAGGAATGAAACATAAGGGAAGTCTTAATTTGAAACGTCCTATTATTTGGGATAAGATCGCGCGAAAAGTAACAGGGGTATTGTAGTCATGCCACTAATTGTTAATTTGTCATCCATTCATGAGTTACATCCAACAAGTACATGTGTCCAGGCATTTAAAGACATTTGTGATCAATATTCTAAAAAAGGTTCTTACTGCTGTTCCAGTTTTTTTCAATCGTGGACAAACTCAGCCTGGCTTATGTATCAATTAGCTATGAATGACTCTAAATTAATTCAGCCATATCGCTTAGGTAAACTCACTACAGAACAATTTCTCGAGCGTTTATTGCAAATTTTCTCTTTTCTTAAGAATGTAACTCCTAAAAAGGGTGAAATGGAGCGGTTGCAGAGTAAGCAGTTGTATTCCACAACTTTTCCAATGATGCTCCTAGAAGAGGCGTGGAATTCACAAGTTGGTTGGGATGCGGCAAAAGCGGGTTATCTCCCCGCATTAATTCGTGAAGCAGAACGACGTGATGAAAAAGAAGAGAAAGCTTCAGAGTCTCAGCCTAAACCTAAAATGGATCCTATTTATTTCATAGCTAATACCAATGAATTGCATGTGCTACAGATTCTCAATATGTTGCGAAAAGAATATCCAGACCTCAATTTTTATCGGGATGTGGATGTCCGCATTAAAGAAGATAAAACCCCTATTGAAATTGCACCCGGTATATTTCTTTGCCTGTCTTATCGCTACCAGCTGTTTAAAACCCAGGATCAAACGCAAACGATGAATCCTAGTTCAACCATGTCGTTACTGAATTATTTGGTTACTAAGCAACTTAAAGACGTTCCCGTTTCTGAGTTGCGTGTGATTAGCCAACACCAAGCTGATTTAGTTGAAGCGTTGCGAGTGGGTATTGATGCAGATCATATGTATCAGGCAAGTGATTATTTTGCAGCACAAACTACAAGTTTGAAAAAAACGCAGTAACTATATGAGCTGGCGTTTTCGTATGGTGTTATTCCTTTTCCTAATAGGGAGTTCAACGAGTATGGCAATGGATATCGTTACTATAGAGCAGCCGGAATACCGTCAGGTTCTGAAAAATAAAGCTCAAGAAATTCAGTTTCCTTTAAGTCAAGCAGATAAAGATTTAATTACTGCTATGAAAAGTAAATTACATGGATTGGGTGGGGTTGGTTTGGCTGCACCTCAGGTTAATTTTTCACGAAGAATTATTGCAATTTATATTCCTGAAGAGGCGACCTTACTGCGGGATAATGTGAAAAAATTCTATCCCATGCATATTATGATTAATCCAAGTTACGAACCAGTGGCCGGTTCTGGGGTGAGTTCTGATTTTGAAGGGTGTTATTCTGTGTCCAGCAAGTCTGGCAAAGTTCCTCGTTATGAGCAAATCACAGTGAGTTACTATGATGAGTCAGGTCAGTTGCATCAACAAATTGAAGAGGGATTTTATGCTCGGGTTTTACAGCATGAAATCGATCACTTAAATGGTTTTCTAATTCTTGATAGGCTAACTGCTGATTGTGTCCAAGGTTCTGTGGAGGAAATGATGGCTTTGCGACGAGCATCATTACCTCCAGGAAAAAGAATTATTTTTGATCAGGTTATGGCGAGAAAAGCAAAGAAGTAGCGAAGCAAATGTAGGCTGGGCTGTTAAGCCCAGCGTTTGCTGAATTAATTTCTTATGCCCCCAAATGCCCATTATAAAACTCATCACTGTACCCCAATTAACAAGTAACTTATCCGTGGTGTTCTTAAGAAAGAAACTAATTGGCGTTGTTTCATGCTGGGCTTAGCAGTCTGAGGTAGCCCCCTTTTTTTAAACAATAATATGGTGTTTTTAATAGACATATTGCTTACATATAGTGTCATTCCCGCACAGGCGGGAATCCATCTCTCAAACAAAGGGAAGTATTAATTTTATGGATAGATTCCCGTCTGTGCAGGAATGACAAGAATTAGAGGGATTCATTATAACCGGCGTTACTTTTTAAAAGCTCAGCTAAATTTTGGGCAGGCAGCTGCGCTTTTGCTTGTTGATAACCTGTTTCGATAATTTCGTCAAATTTTTTAAAATCCAAAATGCCGTATTTATCTACTTTTAAAGTGATGCCGCAATCTGCCATGGCCATCATTTTTGCCGTATTTTGATGAGAACTGATGGTTAAGAGCCTTAACACTAACTCACCTAAACTAAGGGGTAATATTGACTCTTTCCCCATGAATTTATTGTAGAGCAATTTCCAGCCAGAAAGTGAGTAGGGCAATGGGCTCAGTTTAAAGAGTGTATTGTTGTTAATATTGGAGGCAATAATCTTACTGCTGTGTGAGTACTGTCTCATGACATCGGTGGGTATATTATTAAGTACCCCACCATCAATAAGTAGTTTGTCATTAAAAGATACCGGAGGATAGATAAAGGGAAGAGAAATACTAGAGCGAATGGATTCCCATAATAATCCTCTGTCATGGACATATAAATTTTTGCTCACTAAATCTGTGGATACACAAAAGTAGTTCAGCCATAAATCTTCAATTTTACTGTTTTCACCATAGAGCTCGATCAAACTGTCTGTTGCTCTTCTTCCGGTAGCAATTGCAATATATGGGAAGGTAAAATCAATTTTAGTTCCTTTGATCAAATAATTTTCAACCAATTTCATGAGCTCAGCTGAAGAATATCCCATAGCAAAAGTGGCAGCGAGCATCGCGCCCATACTTGTTCCGGCAATATAGTCTACAGGTATGCCTCGTTCTTCTAACAAACGATAAACTCCTATATGAGCAAGACCTCTGGCGCCGCCACCGCTGAGAACCAAAGAAATGGTGTTGTCAGTAAAGATGCGCATCATTCGTGAAATGCCTGCTTCGGTGTTACTGCGAACATGGAAGTGGGAATTTACATTTCGTTTTTCTAACCAATTTTGAGTATTCAGAGGTGGGTTTGCTGTCTGGTGTAGCAGGACTAATACGTTGCGCTTGACAAAATTATGCTGCATGCTTAATGCATATTGTTCTACTTCAGATAAGTTAACATCATGTTCTTCTGCGAGTGCTAAGTATGCAATTGAATCGGCTTGGCGTACACAAAATTTGGTCCAATTCGTTATCTTTTCATCAGCCAAGTAAAAAATAAAGGAGTATTCCTTTTCGAGTTGGTTAATCCATAAAATCCCTTCATTGCTCATGTTTCCATGTACATCCAGCAGGTCTTTTTTATCTTTCAAATAACTACTGGTTAATAAAAGAATTTTTTCTCCATAAGAGAAGCGGAAAATCATTTCTTGTAATTGAAATTCTAGGTCGGATATTGGCCCTATAGGTACCAGGGCGATGGATTTATTACGTGATGCCGTTACAGGAGTCCCTTGCAATGAGTCTGTTAATCGTTTAATCGTGAATTGGGTTATTTTATTTAAAAGTTCTGGATATGATTTGCATAATTTCAAAAAGTTCTTTTTTGATAATTTTAAGATAATACTATCACGCAGTGTGTACACATTAGCAGAACGGGGTAAATCAGACAAAAGCGCCATTTCACCGATAATTGCTCCTTCCTGTAATTCACCTTGAAAGGTCACATTCCCGTCTGGGTCTGTTACTTGATAGTAAAGGCGTCCCTTAATGAGAATGTAAAGGTCATTCAATGTTTCTCCCTTTTTAATCAAAAGGGAATCACCAGTTCGAGATTCTATTTCCAAAACACGAGAAAGTTTTAAAAGGCATGCTGAGCTCATAAAACTAAAAGGCTCATGATTCTTAATGAACTCATAAATCTCTTTTGGTGTGAATAAGGGATTATTCATATATATCGTTATAATTTATTATATTAATTATTTTGATTATAGACATTGTTTCACCTAAGAGTGGTGAATCTTATAACAAATAATAATTCTTAGGTAATTCAATGAGATATTCTTTAATATAAGACAAAAGTTGGTGAAATGCTCATATTGCTCCTTATCTGAGTGGCAATCGATACAAATTTTCACATAAGCACGACAAAGTGTGAGTTTTTAAGTAGAAGTGATTTAAAGGAAAACCATTATTTTTCAAAGGTAACTTGACAAAATTAAAAATTACTTTCTAAAATGCAATTGGCTAAATTATATTTTGCCTATTGCTTATAACTAACTCTAAAAGGAATTAAGTAAATGAATAAATTACAATTAACAGGCGTTGCTCTTGCAATTGGTGCTGCTTCAATGTTTGCTATTGCTCCTGCTTTCGCTGCTGATGCTGCTTCTGGTATGGTTAAATGCCAAGGTGGTAATGCATGTAAAGGCCAAGGCGCTTGCAAAGGTGCTGATAACGCTTGTAAAGGTCAAAATGCTTGCAAAGGCAAAGGCATGAGCGAAATGTCTAAAGAAGATTGCCAAAAAGCTGGTGGTACTGTTGTTCAATAATTCTGATTGAGTATTGCGTTACTCCAGGCATGCATCGCATGCCTGGTCCACATTTTCCCCGGATATAATACATGGATAGCTCAAAATATAAATTAGCCCCAAAAATGCCTTTTCTAGGTTTTGGATTGGGATTACGACCTGATTATTATGAAGAAATCTTGACGCAAAAACCTAATTTGGATTGGTTTGAGATCCTCACCGAAAATTATATGGTTCCTGGTGGAAAACCACTATACTATCTTGACCAAATAAGAGCCCACTATCCCATAGTGATGCACGGTGTTTCTCTCTCGTTAGGTAGTACTGACCCTTTGGATAGAGAATATTTAAAGCAACTGAAAGAATTAGCAGCACGGGTCGAACCAGCATGGGTTTCTGATCATTTATGCTGGACAGGGGTTAACGGAATTAATGCCCATGATTTATTGCCTATTCCCTATACACGTGAGGCGGTAAATCATGTTGTTTCACGAATTCAGCAGGTTCAGGATTTTTTAGGACGCCCCATTTTAATCGAAAATGTATCTAGTTATCTGACTTACAAACAATCTGAAATGTCTGAATGGGAATTTATATTAGAAATTGTAAGACAAGCAGATTGTTATATTTTACTAGATGTAAATAATATTTATGTGAGCTCCGTAAATCATCAGTTTAATCCTATGGATTATATTTTTTCTATGCCCGCTGAGCGCATAGCTCAGATCCATTTAGCTGGTCACTCGGATCATGGTAATTACATTATTGATACACATGATGCTCCTGTCATTCAACCCGTTTGGGATCTTTATGCTGCAACATTGCAACGCCTGGGCCCTATATCAACGATGGTTGAACGAGATGATAATATGCCTCCCTTTGCTGAGCTACTTGCAGAAATAAATCATGCAAGACGAATTGCAGAATCTATTTTGATTGAAGAGGTGCTTGTATGACCGAGCTTGCACAGTTACAAAATCAATTTCAAAAGTTTTTATTATCAGAGCACAGCGAGATTCATGATTCTATTGTGCAAACTGAATTGGTTTCAGTGGATACTCGCTTAGGTATTTATGGTGATGCCTATAAACTCAGATTGATTGAAAGTTTGAGCACAAGTTTTTCTGCCTTGTATGCTTATTTAGGCACGGAGGAATTTAATAAGTTGTCGACTTATTATATTGAGGCACATCCTTCGTGTTATCGCTCCATACGTTGGTATGGGGATTTATTGCCTGAGTTTATAAAGCACAATTACCCACAGTATCCCTATTTGGCTGAGCTTGCTGATTTTGAATGGAAAATGTGTTTGGCCTTTGATGCTGCTGATACACCGGTAGTACGAGTTGAAGACATGGCTGTTGTTCCTCCTGAAGCCTGGGCTAATTTACAATTTGTTCTTCATCCCTCTCTACAGCGAATTAATTATTTTTGGAATGCAGTTTCTCTTTGGCAAGCCCTAACTTATGATCACGAGTTACCTGAATTACAGCAAAATGAGGCATTCACTCCTTGGGTTTTATGGCGTGCACCAGAATATATGCTCCAATTTTATAGCTTGTCTCAACAAGAAGCTTGGCTTTTGGATGGTGTATCACAAGGACTATCTTTTGGTGCTCTTTGTGAGGGGCTCTGTCAGTGGGTAACACCTGAGGAAGTGGGGATGACTGCTGCTTCTTATCTCAAGGGGTGGATTCAAAATGGTATGCTATCGCAATTATTGATTGCGGATTAATGTCTACCTGTCATCCCAAGTGCAGGCTGGGCTGTTAAGCCCGGCGTTTGCTGAATTAATTCTTACTCTCATATCCATCATAAAACTCAACTAACAAGTTTCTTATCGATGGTGGTTCTAAGAAAAAAATATTTTGGTACGTTATTAAATTAAATGCGAGGCTTAGCAGCCTAGCCTACGTTTATTTAGCTATTTTTGTCGAAACATGACAAGAGGTATATGTTGTGCTTCGGTACTCAAAAATCAGGCTCGAGAATTCCTCTCCTCAGTCAGAACCAGTTCGTTTGCAGCTCAACAAAGTAATAATAGGCGGTAAAATAGAAATAAAAATAATACCATAAATTACCACGGCGAAGTTTTCTTTTACTATGGGAATTGAACCGAGGAAATAACCTAAACTTAACAGACTCCCAATCCAAATTAAGGCACTAATCAAGTTGTATAGTGAGAAATGAACAACGCGCATCGTTCCTATGCCCGCTACAAAAGGAGCAAAAGTACGTATAATTGGAAGAAAACGAGCAAAAACTATCGTCTTTCCACCATGCTTCTCATAAAATGCATGCGTTTCTTGTAGATGCTTTTTATTCAGCAACCAGGATTTATCCGTGGAAAAAATGCGTGGCCCAAGTATTCGACCAACTAGGAAATTGATTTGGTTTCCTAAAACTGAGGCAAGAAAAAGCAGTAGAAATAGGATTGAAATATTTAATGGATTTCCAGATTGGGCAGCAATACTACCAGCAGCAAACAGCAAGGAATCACCAGGTAAAAAAGGTGTCACAATAAGCCCGGTTTCACAGAAAATCACTGCAAATAAAAGAAAATAGGTCCAAAATCCATAAGTTGAAACAATGGCATTTAAATAAACATCGATGTGAATTATATAATCAAAAAAATGCATTTTATCTTTTGAATTGAGTTAAATAGAGTAAATATTCTTACACACTTATTTCTTAATTAATATAAATTTTATATCATTTAGACTTTAGTGTGTTTACTATTCTATAAAAAAAGACCCAATAAGAAGCCCTATGCATGAATACTTTATTTCATCTTGCGTTCCCAATTCATGATTTCGCATTAGCAAAAGATTTTTATCACCATAAATTAGGTTTTTCATTAGGGCGTGAATCGGAACATGCCTTAATTTTAGAGTTTGGCAATCATCAAATTGTGGCACATAAAATTGATACTCTTCCCTCTCCTCAAGAGGGCATCTACCCAAGGCATTTTGGTTTGATTTTTCTGGAACGACACGAGTTTGATGCATTCCTGGAAAAAATTAAAAAGGAAAACATTCCTTTTGAAATTCCACTCAAAACTCGCTTTAAAGATACTCGCATTGAACATCAATCATTTTTCTTGAAAGACCCAAGCAATAATTTACTGGAGTTTAAATATTATCAATTTCACTCGGCAATTTTCGGTGAAAAAGATTTTAAAAGAATAGGTGAGATGGCTTAAATCAGTTAAAAACCAATATTCTCATCCGCCTTGATGGGCACCTTCTCCCATAAGGAGAAGGGAAGTTCCTTACTCAGTAGCAATATATGACATAGGTTGTACTTCTGGCGAACGAGCAAAATCTGCCGGTGCAATAAAGCCCTCTTGGTTATAATCTATTGTAATGCCAGCGGATTTATAACAAATGGCCACATATTCAGAACAAATAAATGCATGTGGCGAGGTTACCTCTGCACTTGTTTTGTCAAAACCAAAAGCATCCATCCCGATGCGTGCAGCGATTTTAAGAATTTCCTCTGTATTATAAGGGTAACCAAGTAAATCAACTGCTTGTTTGGATAGATTAGCAAAAGCATCAATCGGGAAATTCTGATAATGTGCGATCATTAATCGCCCAGGGTATCCCTGGCCACTGCCATTATAATTGCGTACATAGCTGCTTAAAGGAACAGTACGTACACCAATGGTTTCAACACTTTCCATAACCATGACTCGATCAATGGCTTCTAGACGTACAATAAATGCGATGTGACTCCACACACTATTGGTTGCCCCTTTAATCATCGAAGACATTAAAGAGTTCCCTGAAGCAAATAAAAGATCTCCCGTTTTTATTGTATCCCTTATTTGTTCGTAACCGCTTGTGCTTACATTAGGAAAATCTTCTCTAGGAAAACTATCCATAGTTTGCTCCTAAACTATAAAAATAATGATAATAGCCTGTGCCTCTGCATTTTAAAAGTAAAGATATAAAAAGTGCACTTTGGTGTTTTTAGCGGTATTTGGGCTTGGTTGAATAATCCCTTTTATAATCTTACAATTCTATTTTTATAAGAATGAATTTTTAATCAAGGATGCTTTGTGCGTTTTTTATTCCCAATCTGTTTGTTCTTAGGCGCCATTCTATTATTTAGTATTCAACCTATGGTTGCAAAATCGTTGTTGCCTGTTTATGGAGGAACACCGGCAGTTTGGATTGTATGCATGCTTTTTTTTCAAGTGATCCTGTTGTTTGCTTATGGATATGCCGCAATACTTAGTGTTTTTAATAAGCCTGTAGTATGGCGATTGACGCACAGTGTTCTTATTATTTTGAGCTTTATAGTTTTTCCCCTTTTACTTAGACCGGTGACTATCAATAACTCTCCTGAATGGAGTATTTTATTTAATTTGTTAACCCAATTGGGACTTCCTTTACTTGTAGTTGGAGCTTCAGCCTCTTTATTACAGTTTGCATACAGTCAGACTAAAGAAAAAGGAGCGACTGACCCCTATTTTTTATATTCTGCCTCAAATCTGGGGAGTCTCTTGTCTTTATTACTTTATCCTTGGGTGATAGAGCGTTTTATTGGATTAAAAAATCAATTCCATTTATGGAATGTCGGGTATGTGTTCTATGTGGTTCTATTGGGGCTTATTTTATTTGCTCGGCGTTATCAACCTTTAGAAAAACAAAATACAGAAGTGCGCGATTGGCAGTGGCAAAAAGTACTGTATTGGATTTTTTTAAGTTTTGTTCCATGCAGCTTAATGCTTGGGGTGACTCTGTATATTACTACGGACATAGCAGCAACACCCTTATTCTGGGTATTGCCTTTGGCGTTGTATCTGCTTACTTTTGTACTTATATTTACGAGCAAGCCTCTAATTTCATTCCCATGGATAGTACGAAATAGTCTATTTTTTCTTATTTTTCCAATCACCGGATTTATTTTAACTGCAAGCCAAATCAAGATTTGGCAAAGTATTTTGTTTCACTTGTTAAACTTTTTTGTTCTGGCGTTACTGTGTCATGGCCAATTGTATTTAAGTAGGCCCAAACCACAATTACTTACCTTATTTTATTTTTGCTTGGCTCTTGGTGGCGTACTTGCTGGAGTATTTAATGGAATTTTAGCGCCGCATTGGTTTAATCAGGTTTATGAATATCCTTTAGCACTCTTACTCAGTTTATTTGCTTTGCCTCAATACAAAAAGAAGAGTGCTTGGTGGTTGCCTATGGTGGTTTTGATTCTTATGTTGTTGCATTACTGCATCCTCGACATTCATTGGCCAGGAGGTCTTTCATCTTTTCAAGTATGTGCTTTTCTAGCGTTACTTCTAATCGTTGTTTGGCAAAAAGATAGAACCAGTTTGATCTTATCATTATTGATTTTATTTGGGTTTATTTTTTCACCATTATTGCAAGATGATACTATTTTATTACAAGAACGTAATTTTTATGGGGTAAAAAAAGTAATTGATAGACACGGAGTGCACGCATTAATTAATGAGTCTACAGTACATGGATTGCAAGTTATGGGAGAGAAAAAACCTAATGGGGGTAATTCTTATTATGGAGCAATTAGTTCTATAGTTGCTGTAATGCAACAACAAAAGAGTCCTTTGTCTGTAACCATCATTGGTTTAGGTATTGGCACGATGATGTGTCAATTCAGACAGGAGGATCAAATTAAAGTCATTGAAATTGATGATCAGGTTATCGGACTGGCAAAAAATCCTCAACTCTTCACTTACTTACGAGATTGCCCCGTACATGCGACCATTATACGAAATGATGGGCGATTGGCTGTGGAGCAATTATCTGATCATTCGCAAGATTTGTTAATCGTGGATGCTTTTAATTCCGATGCAATACCTGTGCATTTATTGACTTTCGAAGCATTTACTTTATACCAACAAAAAATTACTAAAGATGGTGGAATACTGATTAATTTAAGTAATCGACACTTACAATTGTTACCAGTGATTAATGCTGCTGGAAGAGCTTTGGAGCTGATGGTGTTTTATTTAAATAGTAAAGGGGTTCCTGCATTAACTCAGTTTGATTCAGAGTGGGTTTTTTTGACCTCTAATGAAGATTTTGCGTTTCAACTCATGAAAGGAAGCAATTGGCGATTTGATGCAAGCGACGAACAGCTTTTATGGACAGATGATTATTCTAATGTGATCCCTTTGTTGAGGTGGTGATTTCTTGTCGCTTAGAATGGCTTGCATAAATAAAGACGTAGGTTGGACCAAGGTGTTTAGGGACGCGACCTAGATAACAAGGCCAACACAAATTCAGTATTATAGCCTGGGGGCAGCGAAGCGGAACCCAGGAATGTAGTGGCAGCGATCCCAGTTCCGCTTCGCTGCACCCAGGCTATAAAATTAAACTTCAGCTAAGTTGCCTTTGCTCTCTAGCCATACTTTTCTGTCACTAGCACGTTTTTTATTTAACATCATATCCATAATTGCTTCAGCCCCTTGTTCATCGTCCAAGGTTAATTGAACCAAGCGCCTGGTATTAGGATCCATAGTCGTTTCACGTAATTGAATCGGATTCATTTCACCTAAACCTTTAAAACGTTGTACATTGACCTTCGCTCGAGATGATTGTGCCAAGTGGTTGAGGATACGGTTTTTCTCTTCATCGTCCAGGGCATAATAAACTTCTTTGCCCGCATCAATTCGATAAAGAGGAGGCATAGCTGCAAATACATGTCCGGCTTGGACCAGTGGTTTGAAATGACGTAAAAATAAAGCACAGATTAATGTTGCAATGTGTGCGCCATCTGAGTCTGCATCGGCGAGAATACATAATTTACCATAGCGAAGTCCACTCAGATCAGATGAGCCGGGGTCTACCCCAATAGCTACTGAGATGTCGTGAATTTCTTGAGAGGCTAAAACTTGTGATGAATCCACTTCCCAGGAATTAAGAATTTTTCCACGCAATGGTAAAATTGCCTGGAAGTCTTTATTACGTGCTTGTTTTGCAGAACCTCCTGCTGAATCTCCCTCGACTAAAAATAATTCAGCCTGGCTTAGGTCTGTAAGCAAGCAATCAGCTAGTTTTCCTGGGAGGGCAGGGCCTTGACTCACTCGTTTACGTGCCACTTGTTTGGCTTGTCGCAAACGTTTTTGTGCGCGCTCGATTGCTAAAGAGGCAATGGCTTCACCTTGATTACGATGTTGATTGAGCCAAAGTGCAAAAGCATCTTTAACCACGTTACTGACAAATGCTGAAATTTGACGCGAGCTTAAGCGCTCTTTTGTTTGACCTGCGAATTGTGGTTCTTTCATTTTAACCGATAATACATATTGGCAGGGTTCCCACAGATCATCTGCGGTAAGTTTTATTCCCCGAGGGAGTAGATTTCTTAGCTCACAAAACTCCGCCATTGCATCAAATAAACCAGAGCGAAAGCCATTCACATGGGTACCACCTTGGATCGTTGGGATTAAATTCACATAACTTTCACTAAAATCACTGCTTCCCCCATTGGCCCAAACCAACGCCCAGTCAACAGTTGCTTCATCACTTTTGAATTCACCTGTAAATGGTTCTTCAGGTAGGTAATCTCCATCAGGTAATGATTGATTTAAATAATCAATAAGCCCCTGTTCATAGCACCAATTCATTTCTTCATTACTTGTTTTATTGACAAAAGTCATGGACAAGCCGGTGCAAAGGACTGCTTTTGCTCTGAGCACATGTGTTAAATGTTTTACTGAAATACGGGTGGTATCGAAATATTTAGGATTTGGCCAAAAACGAATAATGGTGCCTGTATCCCTTTTTTTTGTGACGCCTGTTTCATTTAATTCGCATACTTTATCACCATTAGCAAAAGACATTTGGTAAGTAATTCCGTTGCGTTTGATGGTGACATCAAGACGATCAGACAAAGCATTGACTACAGAAACCCCTACACCATGTAATCCGCCTGAAAAGCTATAGTTTTTATCTGAGAATTTACCTCCTGCATGCAGTCGAGTCATAATGACTTCCACACCACTTAAGCCTAATTGAGGGTGTAAATCCACGGGCATACCGCGACCATCATCCTCTACTTCAATAGAACCATCCTCATGAAGGGTGACACGAATATGACTTGCAAAGCCAGCCAATACCTCATCGACACTGTTATCAATCACTTCTTGAGCTAAATGGTTTGGGCGCGTCGTATCGGTATACATGCCGGGACGTCGTTGAACAGGTTCGAGTCCACTTAAGACTTCAATTGCTTGGGCTGTATAGTTTTCAGACATGGGGTATTTCTCAAATAAAAGTTACGTTTATTTTACCATATATTATGATACAGTAGGACGAAAGACGAATGTTCCTTTTGTAAATCTATTATAAAGAGCCCCTTTTCTGCAAGCGGGAGCAAATCAGAATGTTGTCATTGATGCCTAGATTTAAATCGATCTTAATCTAGGAGTAAGTAGGGACACTTTTCTGGATTATGCCTTGTCTAATCTGGATTAAACAGAACATATATGCAAGAAACTAGTGCTGAAATTCATCAATTATCTGTAGCTTTTCAAGATCACCATAAAACGGTCTCTGCTTTGGATGAGATTAGCTTTAATTTATATCCTAGTGAAACCCTGGTTTTGTTGGGGGAGTCGGGTTGCGGTAAGTCCTTAACATCTCTTGCTTTGATGCGTCTATTACCTAAGGCTGGTGTTTATGGAATGAATAGCCTAATCCAGATGAATGGACAAGATATTCTCGATTTACCGGAGCAAATGATGCGGCAGTTGAGAGGCCGCAAGATTTCGATGATTTTTCAAGAGCCAATGACTGCGCTTAACCCTGTGATGACTATAGGTGAGCAGCTGACCGAGGTTTTGGTGAAATGTAACTCTTTTACTACACATGAATTACAGGAAGCATTATTGTCTTTACTTCATGAAGTAGAAATGCCCCAGCCAGAAGTTAGAATTCATCAGTACCCCCATCAATTGTCTGGGGGACAGAAACAACGCGTAGTGATTGCTATGGCTTTGGCGTGTAAACCAGATATTTTGATTGCAGATGAGCCAACAACCGCTTTAGACGTGACCATTCAGGCCCAAATCCTTGCTTTATTAAAAAAAGTACAAAAAACACATCAGATGAGTTTGCTACTGATTACTCATGATCTTGGTGTGTTGAGAGCTATGGCATCTCGTGTGTGTGTGATGTATGCAGGTCAAGTAGTAGCACAAGCCACTGTGGATGATTTTTTCTCACGTACCAAACAACATCCTTATGTACAGCAATTATTGGCTTCAGTGCCTTCTATGGCTAAACGAGAGGAGCGTCTGTCTGTAATTCGTGGATTTGTGCCCGCTTTGGAAGAGATGCCTCCCGGTTGTCGTTTTCACCCACGCTGTATTTACGCATTTTCGCGATGTTCCGAGGAGGAACCCCAATTACAAGAGCAAGCAGGACGGTTGGTACGCTGTCATTTATATCCTGATCATGATGAATTACCTCCCTTGCAAAAAAACAAAATAGCTTGGAGTGGCACCACTACTGAGACAAAAACGATACTTACCGTGAAGGATTTATCGGTTGATTTTACCCAGAAAAAAGGGATATTCAGCCGTCGTAAAACGTTATTTAAAGCGGTAGATAATCTTTCATTTCGTCTACAACAAGGAAAAACATTAGCATTAGTAGGTGAGTCAGGATGCGGTAAAACAACGACCAGTCGTGCTTTATTGCGTTTGTTACCTATTGCTGGAGGAGAATTATTTTATAAAGAACATGATGTGCTGGCATTAAAAGGGCGTGCGTTAAGAGAGTACAGGAAAAAAGTACAAATTATTTTCCAAGACCCTTTTTCTTCTATGAATCCGCGGATGACGGTAGGTGACATAATCGCCGAAGGCATGCATGCTCAAGGGATGAAACGTTCGGTAATTAACGCACGGCAAAAAGAGCTATTGAATCAGGTTAATTTGCCTAGCAGCAGTTTACAGCGTTACCCACATCAATTTTCTGGTGGGCAAAGGCAACGAATTTGTATTGCGCGGGCTCTAGCTACAGAACCTGATATCTTGATTTGTGACGAACCTACCAGTGCCCTGGATGTTTCTGTGCAAGCGCAAATTCTTAATTTATTAAAAGAATTGCAGCTGGAAACAGGCATTTCTTACTTATTCATTACCCATAATATGGGGGTTGTTTCCTATATTGCCGATGAGGTGTTAGTTATGAAGGGTGGGGTAGGGATTGAGTTCGGAAGCTGTGAGATGATTTTCAAGGAACCCAAAGAAGTTTATACACAACAGCTATTAAATGCCGTTCTTGATGTTTTTTAATCAATCTTTCAAAGCCCACGTATTTTCTTTAACCTAAAAAATAATTAAATCGTAGTGAGGATTATGATTTTCAAAGAGATTTTAACGATTTTTTTACTTCATCTATGGGTAGTACAGCTTCAGCAAAAAAATCGTTAAAATCTCTATAAAATCAGTGCAGTAGCAACTCTTTGCAGATTCAGCTTCTTTTTTCAGGTTTAATATTTTATTAATTAAAAATGTGATATATTTGAGCACTATTTGGATAATAAAGTCTTAGTATTTATTATTTGGGGGGCATGGTTGCATGAGAATCACTCTGGGCACAGATAATTTTAATAATGTCAAAGATTTTACTGCCCATTTGGCAAACACTTATGAGCAAGATAAGCGGATTTCTGCAGATGTCACGGTCTTACTGGAGTGTGATACATTTTCTCAAGAACACTTCGATGAGTTGATGACATTTCTTTTAAGCCCAGAACGCACGAGACTTTACAAATTTACGTTTCCCCCACAACAGGCACAGTATCAATTATCCTTTGATAATGCGTATCTGCACAGCAAACGCCAAAAATGTTCTCTCGACTTTCAACCACAAATAGTTGAGTTATCTGACTCACCAATTTCTTTTCAGCCTCATATACCTAAAATACGCAAAGCGAAAAAGAATTGGGTTGAAGATGTAAAAACTCCCGGGATTGGTTTACAGTTCCAATATCAAATGCCGCATGTACACCAGCCTCAACAACGAAAAGCAACACAGAGAAAACGAAGAAATAATGAAGAACCCCAATATCAACATCCCGAAATAAGCCCTTTGACATTAGCCCCTGAACTTTCTCAAGAAAACGCGCGCCATTTGCTTGGTTCTTATCAGCAATTTATTTTTTTGAAAAAAGACTCAGAACGCATTAGTCTTTATAAAAAAGAATTTGGCTATTTACTGAGTGGGCAAAGTTCGCCAGAACAACGACTAGCTGCCTTTATTTTTTTCGTATCTAAGTTGACTGAACATGATGCGGCAAAGTTGAAGTTGATAAAAAAACTGTTACAGGCCATGCCTTTATCTGATCGTCACTATCAGGGTTTGGCTCAGGTGTTAATTCACACTGGGGCTGATGGTGTTTTGCTTTTATTGCAACGCATTAAAACATTACACGATAAGGAATTTTTTAAAGAGTTTGATGCGCTATTTCTGGATAAACCTGAGAACTATCTGGCATTAATGTCTCCTCGAGGTTTGGCAAACCTTAAAAAATTGAGTGAATTAAGTAGCGAACAGAAAACATGGTGGGTTACTTTAGTGACGCAACATAAAGCATCAGGAGCTTATACTGAGGTTAATGATTTATTCGTAGCCTATAACTATTTCCTGGATGAGCTGGAAAAGAAAAAACTGAAGCTGCCCAGCTCCTGTACTTTAGAAAATGGTACAGAACTGAAGCCTACATTAGATCGCTTGCTGTTCATCATCAATAACAGCAGTGCTCCGGAAGAACAACTGACTTATTTAGATGGGATAGATGTTCATGCGGCCTACAATGCCAGTCGTTATCACCATTATCAATTAGTGTCACGGCACATGAATTTAAGGGCCAATGTTAATGAGGTAGTTCCTGATTATTCAACCCCTACAACGCCTAGAGAGGTGAGTGCGTGGCTAGCGCGTTTTGATTGTCCCTATGAAGAAACGGTGGCCCGTTTTTATCGTTTTATCGGCACACAAGAATGGGCATTCAGCCTGGATGTGTATCAAAAAATTGAACAGGAAATCAGTAAAAATAATAAGCTTAATCAGCAGAATAAAGTATTATTACTTAATCTCGTTGCTTTGTTAACTACGGGACAACGTGTATGTACTCATAGTGAATATCCTGATTCTTCCGTTCAAAAACTAATTAACCAATTGCTTGCAATGGCAGAGCAGTTTGGTGAAGACTTGCATGAAATTCCAGTGCTGGCAGAATCACTGGCCCACCACAGCTGGGAGTCAATGCCTACAATTGATGAGTTGAACACGCTGCTTGATATCTTATTGTTAGCGCAAAAAACAAAAGCTCAGGCTCCGGACCTAGCACGCCATGAAATTCGGGAGACAAGTACCCTGGCTTTAAGGCTCATGAGAGAGTATGGTAACGCGGCCTCATTCGTTCTTGATAATTATAAAAGACGTTTGCTGATGGAGCAGACACATACTGCACCGATACAGCAATTATCTTATAAAGATTTGCTAAACCATTTGGTTTCTGCATCCAACTTGGATAAGTTTTTGCCTGAGCTTTTTCATGATCAACCCCAGACATTATCTCAGTTTGTAGTACTTCTATCCTTATTAAGTGATGAAATTCCCAAAGAGACACAACCTGATGCAGAAGATAGCGAGTATGAGACCAAAATCAAAATGCTTGCACACGCTATCCATGATATGCAAGAGGGACGAGGTGAACAGTTACTGGCAATTCTGACTGATATTAATATTGAAGCTTCTTACCGTTTGCCTTCTCTAGATCAGCTCATCACCGTGGTTGAATCAGTCAGAAAGGCGAATTTTACTGAAGATGAAAATCAAAAAACACGTATTTTTGAAATTGTACGTACCGGATTACCGGCGTTAAAAATAGGCAAAGAAGCGGTTAAAGAAACAACTATCGATCTTTTTAGCCTGATGAGGCAAAGCTATGATGACTGGCAACTCGAAAATCAACTGGAGAATTTATCAGGAACGGTAAAAGGGTATTTGGAATCCTGGATGGAAGCCCATAATGTTGTGCTGTATTATTTGCAACAAAAACCTATTAGACCCTCAATGATCCTTGACTCTTTAGCTGAAGAAGAACAAGAGGTTAAGAATTTGCTGGGGGGGAGAATGTTTTCTCGAGCTTTATCGAGAGCTCCTCTTTCAAAAATGAAAATGGTTGAGGTCTTGGGGCAGGAATTTTTTTCCGAGCAATCCTTTTTGGTTGCGCTGCAGTCTAGATTAGAGGAAAGCGTGCAATCTAGTTTGAATGCTGCTTTAGGCTCATTACAGACATCAAATAAAGGCTTTGATGCTTTTATATTAAAACAACATAATGGATTAGATACAGACCTTCCTATTGATGAGGCGTTTCACCAATGGAGGCAGCAATTAGATGACGTGAATGGTTTGATCAACTCACTCATTCGCATTAAGAATAAAAGCAGTATTGAGTTTCGTCGCTGTATTTCATTATTAGCTGATGAAATCAAGCTCAAAAAAGCTGGAAAGAGAACGCTTACTGTAGTGCAAATGCATGAGCTACTGAATGTCTTAAGTGAAAACGAGCCGCTTGCAGTTGCATCTTCATTAGCTGTTTTATGCCAAATATTAAAAGATATACCAGTATATTCCGCAGAGCAGCTACGTCGTGCTTTAAATGAGATTACTTATTTAACAAAATACCGAGAAACTCTTGGACAAGAAGCGTATGAAACTCTATTGCGTTGGTCATGCACTTATAACTTAACACAGAATGCTTTATTCCCATTGAAGGAACTCATTGGGTTGAAGTCCTTGAATGGGGTGGATGAAAAGCAGTCCGCCGCGTTGTTCAATACTTTAATTCAGTTAATAAAAAAAGCTGGTCCTGAAGTTGATGAGCACTTGTTAAAGAACATTGTTGATAAAATTACATCAATTACTCGCGCTAAAGCAGAAGTGCATTCATTAGTGCCCTTGCTTAGTTTATTAATCAAGACTTGTACTAACGGCAAAGAAAGGATGCTCCCTAACTTAATCGATAAGTTAGAGGGTATGCGTGATTCTGACTTAAAGATCTGGTTAAAAATAGTATTGATACTTGGTGAACGTACTCCGGATAAAAATATTCGTTGTCTGCTAGACCTGCAAGCTGGACTTGAATTAAATCGACACAATCTAAAGGAATTGGAACAATTATTTAATTCACCGCCATATCCAGAGATGGAAACGTTTATCCCCGCATTAAAGGGTTCTTATAATGCTCTAAAGGCTTATATCGATGCATTTGATAAGGATCCAAAATCTGGTCGTGCCCCACAAATCAATGAATTTGGTATTATCCTAAAAGATACTGATCAGATTCTTGATGAGCAATTTGATACCTCACAAATTGCGCGAGTTATTGCCAATATTCAAGAGGGTGTTGAGGGAGAGCCTTTAAGTGGCCAAGAACAATATGATTTGGCGCAACAAATTACCTACATCAATGCCATAGGAAGAGATAAACCGTTTACTTTGACTTTTGGTTATGATCTTGCAACAAAAGTGGTTAAGCCTTATGTGAATTTAACTCAAGCCAGCCGTGCTGAGTTGCGCAACTTATCTGATACATTGATTAACACCATAAGAACACCAGCTCTTGATACGGATGAAAAACTAAAACTCCAATTAAAACTGCTTGCGGTATTACGTGAACAATATTTCCGTGCCACTGGAGTATTTGTTGATACGACGCAACTTATTTCCATTTTAAGGGAACTCAAAAGCCAGCCACACAATATGCTGATGGAAGCAGATACTGATGAGGAAAATAGTAGAGTAACATTGCTTGCTGTAATGCAGTGGGTTGAGGCGGATGGTGGAACGGTTGACGTATGTCTCTTTAACCGCGATGCAGTGATTCAGGATGATAAAAACAAAGGGAATAAAGACTTTTTGACTTCAATTGGTATTGATTCAAGTAGTATTAAAGCAGATTCTCCTAAGGGAACTTATCAAGTTGGCGGGATAAATTATTCTACTGCAGGAGATTTGGCTTTATATCGTTCACGAGCTAAAACTGAGAATGAAGACTTGGTTGCTTACAGGGGGCGCCATCTTTTATCGAGTAATTTAATTCTTTGTGGATCTGTTTCAGAATGGGAGCAAAGAATTTTATATCATCTTGTTCAGGATTATGAAGACAGTGAAAATCATACCTATGCATGGATTTATCCTCTAATCAATGAATTTGTTAATCAGCGGAAGTTTAAAACGCTGTATCCAGATAATGTTTGGAGTGAGGGGCAGGATGTCGCACGCTTAAAAGAACTTTTGGACCGACATGCACCAACAGGCCCACATAAGACACACTTAAACTCTTTGCCTGACGAGCAATTTAATTTATGGATCAATGCAGCTATAGAAGCTCAGCGTTTGGTTGCAGGAGAGGATTTTGTTATTCCTGCTTCTGAAACAACAGTTCATGTTGCTATTCCTTTGAAAGCATCTCAAAAAGGTTTTTCCTTTCTAGTTCAGCAATTCCTTCACGCTCGACTACAAAAGGAAAATCCGGATTGGGAGTTTATTATTGAACCGGAAATGCGTTTTATTGACTCGGCATCAATCAAGGACTTGATTGATGATTACAAAAAACAAGGGCGTATTATTGGTGTTTCTAGAACTGTAAGCCAAAAAGATGAGTTGGTTGAGCAATGCGATAAGCTCAGCATGAGTGTGCAGTGCAAAATACCAGCGCATTACCAAAATGAACGTAATGAAGCGGCTATAAAATCTAACGCAGAGAAGCAAGCTTATGTAGGGGCTGTTAAAAAGGCGGTCCAGAAAGCTGACTCCGGGCAACCTATTGTGCTCATTGCTCAAAATGCAAGTGAAGTAAAACTTCTTGAGCAGGAATTAAAGGCACAGTTTGGTGAAAAAAATATTACCGCATTTGTAGGTACTGAATCAGCCATAGAACGAAAGCACTGGATTAAAAATAAGTCAGGAGAAAAGAATACGATCACTATTGTTACCTTACCTGACAAAGAGGATGCTTTTTATACAAAGCATCCTAAGGGATTTTTGACCATTCAAACCAGCTTAGATACTTCAAGTAGCACGCAGCAGATTATTAAAAGCGTTGCACTGAACAATCACCCAGGTAAACATGTCACACTGTATAAGGACCATGGAAAATTCTTGTTGCGCTCTTGGCTTTATCAATCTGCGCAAAACTGCGAAGAGCTACTTACTGCATTGATACAACTGCAAAGAAAACAAAATAAAGGTGTTGCTGTTGAACGTCATTACACACGGAGAGTTTCTGAAATACAGCAGGTTGTTTTGCAACAATTCCAAGAATGGAAAGAGTTGCTGCATCTTGTTTATCCTAAATCGACATGGCGAGCACTGGATGCAGAATTATTGAAACAACGCGAGGATTTAATTCTTATTTTGAACGAAAAATGGGATCAATGCCTGGGGTATTCTGATCTGCAGAAAAAATACCCTAATCCCTATGTCCGTTGGGGTGCAAAGAAATTGGATGACGCGGTGAGTACTTATAAAGAAGCCGTTCATTTGCTTTGGGAGCAGAAACGGGCGTTACTTAAAGAAAAAGCAAAGGCGCTCATTACAGAAGGCTCTATTAATGATTTACGTTGTCACTACTTAGACGGAGTTTTATTAAGTGAGCAATTGAAATTAAATCGATTGGCTGTGCGCGAAAACAAAAAAGAGGTGCGTGCAGAGAAGAAAAAATCACATCGTTATCTTGTCTCTGGATTAGATGTTAATGGAGCGATGTTGCGATTTGCTGATGGAGCGGTAGATGTCTATGCTCATGATTTTGCTAAAAATCAGGTGAAAATATTTGCTGCAGATATAAGTCGCATTATAGAAAGTAATCCTTATTTAAGTGAAACGGCACGAGCTGAATCGCTTGAGCAAGTCGCTAAAGCAAAAACTTTAGATAATCTCGTTACGTGTTTACGACATTATGGCACGAGGCATGCTCCTGCAGATCAATTTGCTGAAAAATATGCCATGCAACCCGTAATTCATGAGTTGTTGCGGGTATACAAACAAGCCGGACTTGCAGAAACAAAGCAACTGCAGCATTTAAAAACAATTTATTTGGATCGGGTGCTAGTAGAACTTGTCGATGAATTGGAGTCTTCTTTATCTTGGGCGAAGAAAAAAAATCAAGGTTTGGGGTATTGGCTTGAACGCACGACTGTGAAAATGGCGGCAGAGGCTATATTGAGTGCTGTATATCAGTTAAAAAGGGCAAAAGATCTTGATAGGAAAAAAATTGCGATTAGGAACTTGTATAAAGTATTAGCAGAACATGAGCTGCAACTTGAAGGGGTATGGATATTTCCTTTTTTTGGTCATAGGAATACACATACTTTAATTAAAGAAACTTTGGCTACCCTAGGTGGCTTAACGGCTATTGGTTCAGGCAAAAATGAACTGGATGCTGATTTTATGCATGATTGCAGAGAAGAATCTCTGTATGAGGCTATGAAAGTGCAATGGAACTCTTCTATTAAAAACTTAGAAGATGGCAATGAAGACTTGCGCGAAAATAATGAGTGGAAGGCAATTAAAAAAGCATTGGATACTGTGCAAACTGAAAATAAGACGATCTATGCTTTTGATGAAATGTATCATTTTCTTTCGAGTAAAGCAGAAGAGCTGGCCCAAAAACATTCTCCGTTGCAAGGGCCAGTAGCCCATATGCGTGGCACGGCGCGTATGCTTTTCGAAACATTTAGTCAGGATCATAGTGAATTACTCAATAGAAGTAAGTATCTTGCAGATAAAGCTGAAAATATTAAGAAAAAACTGCAAGGATTAAACGGATTTAATGTGAAACAGGTGAGGCTCAAAGAAGAGCATAATGGGTTTAGTCATTATTGGGACTTAGTGATTGAAGGCTCTGGTGCGCATGCTTTATTTGATGATTTTACCCAATATCATTCACGTGCACACGAGCTAACTCGAGAGCGAGAAGCTTTAGAACTAAGACTAATTCAAGCCAATGAACAGAGCATTGCTCTCGATCGATTGATGAAAGAGCAAGTGCCGCTACTCAGCTTTAAAGCAAAAACTAAAGCATCTGTAGCACAATTTCCTGAGCAATTTCGTGAGCAAGTCAATGATGTTCTTGTTTTAAAAGCATGGATAGCCGATCAAAAGCCAGGAGATTTAAGTCAGTTTCATCGGCAGGTCCACGATAGTTTTCTCGATAGAGACTTAGTCAAAACGTTTAAGTTTCCTGGGTTACAAGCAGAAAAAATTGAGCAAATACAGGATATTCTACTAAAAATTAGCTTTAGGGATTTGCATGATCGGCTCGTTGAGGGAACGAAAAAGAAATCTTTTATGGGTTCAATTTATTCTTATGCATCCAGTTATCTATTTACGCCGGAAAATATGGATGACTGGCAGTTAGAGTTTGATGAATTAGTAAGTAGGCCTGCACAAAATTTAGAGAAGGTATTTCGCCCTAGAATTGAAAAAATCCAGAGTGAATTGGCTAGCCAATTGACTCAAGTGCAGCAAAAAACAACACAGCAAATTGAGTTGTTACAACAACAAATTCTATTTCTCACGCAGAAAATTGATGAGGAAAAGAAAAAAAGTGGTGTGTATGTCAAACGAGTTACTCTGGCGGAGCTTGGTGAGTTTGAAAAGCAACTGATGATGTTTAAAGCGCCACCAGTAGCGCGTGTAGTTCCTCAAGAGAATCCAGAACTTGTGATGCCAGCAGAAAACCCTCAAGCGCATGAAGCACGAGCATTAATTATGTAGTAGCGCGATATATTGCGCTACTATGCCTCTAAAGTTGAGGCAAGTATGTGGTTATTATCAAAAAAGCTTCCAGAATAGATCTACTTTAATGTTTAAATATTGAACTATAATCAGATCTAGGTGATATAGAATTTGGAACAGAAATGTTATCCCTAGATGTAGTAACCGTTATTGATAATATTAGTGAAAAAATTGAAACAAATAATTTTGAGTCATTAACGTTTGAAGATATAAAAAATGCATGCTTTATGGTGATGGGACATATAGAGCAGCTGAAAACCAACACCATATTTCCTACGGCAGATAACATCAAGGAAAAGGAACTGCTCGCATATAAACGCACGGTCATGCATTTAGTGGAGTGGCAAGCACGATTTATTGAAATGAAGAAAAACAATGTACTAGGGAATTACATTGCTGATTTAAATTTTTTGCGAGAAATGATTCATTCAATACCTGAAGTATTAGGCGAGGTTTATAAAGAAAAAATAGAAAAAATTAACTTGTGCATTTCCAATATGCTTGTCTATATCAATAAATTGAAAGCCAAATTACTTGAAGCAAATTGCTTTGATGTTGCTTTAACAGCACATACACAATGTACTCAAGAGGTTACTTTTTTATATTCTAAATTACTCGAAATACATCATACTGCAAAAATGCGTTACTCCGTAGTCATTAAAGGATATTTTGAAGCGATTCAGGAAACTTTTGATTTTTATTTAAAAGAGATTACCTACTTCCGTAACCTTGAGATTACCAATGCCAAGTGTTTAAGCTACTGTGTGATCAATTATCTCCCTAAAAATGTTCGACACTGAATCACAGCAGGCTTTCTCTACTTCATTTTCCCATCATTCTTATTGTCTAAAAAGCCTATTTTAATTTTCATCACCTCAATATGCTCAAAAAATACTATAATTAGTTAAAATATGGGCAAGGTGTTTGGCAATGGGACGCATTCATATATCACCAGAAGAACGTTTAAAACGGATAATGGGTAATCCCAGCGATGCAATTTTAAAACAAGGTGATTTGTCTGATGCTACTTATCCGCTTTTAGTGTCTTATTTAGAATGGCTTAGAAGACTTAATGGGGTCCACAATAAAAACGATGTGATTCGTCAAAATGAACAGATTTTCAATGAGTTTATTCATTTGTGTGAACATAATCTACTTTTTTTTCTTACAGTCACAGGCCGCTTTGATGTAATCCGCAAACTTTTTACAGACAAGGGTTTATTAACAAAAGAAATGGTGATGCTTTTTGAGATAGAAAAAGAGCAGGCTAAGGCTACAGCAGCACATCTCCAAAATGCTGTGTTCGTACCTAGAAAAAAAGAGTCATCAATCCTACAACAAGCTGAAGAACTTAAACCACATCGTCCTCCTTTATCTGAATGGGAAAAATCGCTTTTTGGCTTAAAAAATATGGATTTGTATCAGTATTATGAGGCTGAGATAAAACGAATTACCCATGTACATCATATGAAGCACATTAAATTATTAGATGATACTTATGATGAGCATATGATGCTGATGCGAAAGGCATTGGAGGTGATCATTCAAGATGAACATATTAGTGAAGAAAAAAAACAAAAAGCAATCGCAATTTATCAAAGCTTATTAGTAAAAAAAGAAGAAATGGAGGCCGAAGTAAATGCGCTTGTCCCTTTAGGGGAAAGACAATCTGGTCTAGAGCCACTCGATATAGAGATCCTTGAAAAGCAATGCCAAATTAAAGAAGACAAACTTAAAGAAGCTCTGGAAGTTCTTGATGGTTTTTTTGAGGAAATACGCCATGAGTCGCCACAAGTGCAAATGATTTATGAGGAGCACCTAGAGAACATCAGCAATTTTAAAAAGGAAAGCCAAGTAATCCACATCCAGTGGGAACAGGAGATGCAAACGCTGTCTGCTCATTATGAAAATGCCCGTGTGCACGCCTTAGACGACCTGGGTATCAGTTTGGACTTAATCATCGAGGAGTTGCAAAAATGCCCTGTCGACGAGTTAGAGCGAGAGCAGGTTGAGCGGTTAGATGCTGGCGTAATTCAATTAAAGAAGTATAAAGAGGAACTTAAAAAAGCAGAAAGTCATGAAGACATTCAGCTTTTATTAAGTAAGTGCAATAAAGAGTTAGAAATAATAGCGAGTATTGTGCAATCTGTATTACCCGAAGAGGTAAAAAAACGTTTTGAAGTTCATGTGAATTTAATGAAACAAATGAGTATGGCACCGCCCAAAGATGGTGAGGGTTTGACGTCAACTATAGACAGATCCTCGTTAAATCAAGAGTCGCTCGATAGAGATTCTTTAACCGCTGCTCCAAATCCTATGAATGCTGTGTCTGAAAAACTAGAAACGCAAGTGGAGCCCCACACATCTGATGTGGTGCTTACGCATATGGCAATTCATCAGGTTGTTTCTTTGTCTGACAGGGACGAAATGGAGCTGGAAACTCATAGGCCTGATGTTAAGTCAGTAGGCATGGAAATGCCCGCCGATGGGGAGCTGCCGCAAGCTGCCCCTTTGCCTGAGAAGGGAGGAATGGAGGTGGAAACCCATAAACCTGATGTTGAAGCTGTAGAAATGGAAATGCCCCCAACCATTATTCCCGATGGAGAGCTTCCGCAAGCTGTTCCTTTGTTTGAGAAGAGAGGAGTTGAATTGGAGTCTCGCGTACCGGTTGTTGCGCATGGAGGTATGGAGATGTCAAAACCTATAATTTCTAATGGTGAGTATCCTCCTGTGACTTCTTTGTTTGAAGAACAACAAAGAGTTGAGACGAAGTTAAGTGTCTCAGAGCGTGAAATTGATATAAGAGAACATCAACCAATCGATGATGAGGAAAATTCACAAAATGCACACCGATATCGATTTTTTATGAACACTATCAGAGATGGGACTGCGCTTATCGAGTTTGATCCTGAAAAACAGCGTAATTATGAATCAGCGCTTAAAGAATTATCCAGTATTTTAAGTGACCTTCAAGAAGAGGTCGAGCCAGAAGTTTCAGCAAAAATAAAAGAAATTGAAGGACTAATCAAGGGCGCAAAATTGATAGGGTTTAATAAAGCGAATCCGATTCATATTCAAAAAATTTGTGAGGCTTGTGATTTAGGGATTGAGTATGAGCCTTTGAATCATGTAAAAAACAGTCTTTCCTCAATGATTCAACTCAAAACTAATTCCCAAAATAGTGTTGGAATGTAAGACGTTTTGTATAACAATTGATTATCTATATCTCATCATGCCTCTTTTTTGGTATAATATGGCCAATTTTTCATAAAAGGGAGAAAAAAATGCCGTCACCACAAGAAGTAGCATTATGGCAAGCTGTGACTGAAAAAAAATATGACAAAGTACAAACACTGATTAAGGACCATCCTGAGTTGGTGAATGCTGAGAATGACAAAGGAAGGACACTTCTCATCCGCGTTGTTCTTGCTCTTGTTCCACCATTAGATTTGATTCGCTTTATTGCACAACACCCTGATCTTCGCTTTGAAACTCAAAGTCCTCATGCGACTCAAACGACTATGGGAGCAATTTTATCTACAGGACGGCCCGATATTCTAGAAATCTTTGCAAAAGATCCACGCATTATTTTTGATGGAGATAAATTAGCATACGTCACGTCCAAGAAATATGTGGAAAGCGCGACAGAAGGCAAAAAAGAAAATTACACAAAAATGTTTAACATTATACGTGATACTACAATACGTCATGCAATGAAGACGGATAACGATGCGTTACTCGAGCAATTAGCGACTGCAGGAGATAACCTGTCTCAAGCATTAAGTGATGGAACACTTCCTGTGCGTCTCATTACTAAAGAGAGTCCTGCGCCTAAAGCGAAATTATGGTTTCAATCGCAAATCGGTAAAAATGGCGCGAGTGCGGCGAAGTATGCTGGGTCGTTTCTTGGTAACATGCAAGACATGCAACAAACCAAAGAAAAAATGGATGAGGCGACTCAAGATAAGTTGCAGGCTGAAAAGAGTTTATTTGATAAGGCTTATGATGGCACTCTTGCCATTATGGGAAGGGTGGGAAGCTCTATGGGTTTCAGCAGTTAATTCATTGAAATAACACGCACGGGACGCATAGGTTCACAAAGGTGAGCCATTAACTTAATGGCTCCATACTACCATTAAGTATCATTTCCCCTTCTCTACATAGAAGAGAAGGTGCCCGTTAGGGCGGATGAAGGGGCATCCCAGCCCCTCCAGGAGAGTGTTTTAATTATTTAATTTTCTTTATAAAAGCGAAGGGATCATTATACCGTGTGGTATCAACGTGATGTGGAAGGTTTAATCCTGCATTTATATGTTCAGCCAGGTGCCAAAAAAACAGAAATTGTCGGCATTCATGAGGGGGAGCTTAAAATCCGCTTAAATACGCCGCCAATTGAAGGTCGTGCTAATAAAGCACTATTGCAGTATGTTGCGCAGATTTTTAAAGTACCAGTAAGGCAAGTAATATTAAAGCGTGGAGAGAAATCCAGGCATAAAACCCTTACGGTTATAGGCACTGTAATAGAGCCTAATGATTTGCTTTGAATGATAGCGTAAATTTTGCGATAGTAACTATACTAATAATTAAATCCTTACTCTTATGAGAATCGAACAATTTTCTATCACCTTTCATACCCAAGGTCGAGGATCGCAGGATATTACTGCTGAAGTAAAATCTTTTCTTGCAAAAGCTACAATAAAACAGGGTTTATGCCATTTATTTCTCAAGCATACCAGTGCTTCTTTGATGCTTTGTGAAAATTATGATCCTCAAGTTCGTAGGGATCTGGAGCATTTTTTAATCCGTTTAGTTCCAGATGGCGATCCTCTTTTCAAACACATCATTGAAGGTAAAGATGATATGCCCGCTCACATCCGTACCATATTAACGCAAAGCAGTTTAACTATCCCCATACAAAATGGGGAATTGGCTTTGGGGACATGGCAGGGGATTTATCTATATGAGCATCGATACAAACCTCAAGAACGCTATTTGCTTATTACTGCTGTAGGAGACTAATCGAAGTAGATCACTAAATTTAGTGATCTCTGCTTCGTTTTTGTTACTATATGTCTTTTTTAATAGGAAAAAATATGAGCTCACTACCTCAATGCCCTAAATGTAATTCAGAATATACTTATGAAGATGGGAATCAATTGATTTGTCCAGAATGTTCCTATGAGTGGGCAAAAGATGAAGTGGGGGAGCAGATACAACATGATCAACGTATTATCAAAGATGCGCATGGGCAAATCCTCCAAGATGGAGATACAGTCACAGTCATTAAAGATTTAAAAATAAAGGGCTCGTCACAAGTTGTAAAAGTTGGCACTAAAGTAAAAAACATTCGCTTGGTCGAAGGTGATCATGATATTGATTGTAAAATTGAAGGGATTGGTGCTATGAAATTAAAATCTCAATTTGTTAAAAAAGGATAGACGCGATGTCCAAACCACTACACATTACTTTTTTATTTTATGACGGAATGACTGCTCTGGATGCCATTGGTCCTTATGAAGTGCTCAGCCGTTTGCCAGAAGTAGTGGTGCAAAGAGTGGGCTTAAATCATGGACCGATACGCACTTGTTCCGGACTTACTTTGATTGCAGAGCATGCATTAACTGATATTGCGCATACGGATGTTTTATTGATTCCGGGAGCAGGTAACGCAACTGCTTTACGCGACTGTCCTGAAATTCTCACATGGATTAAAAAAATTCATGAGCATTCCTTATGGACTACTTCAGTGTGTACTGGGAGTTTGATTCTAGGGGCTGCAGGGGTTTTATCAGGAGTTAAGGCAACAACCCATTGGGCTGTCATGAATCGGCTGAGTCATTGGGGAGCTATACCCACTTCCAAACGATTTGTAGAAGATGGAAAAATTATGACTGCCGCTGGAGTGTCTGCAGGCATTGATATGGCGCTCTATCTTGCTGCGAAACTTACCAATGAAAACGTAGCGCAAAGTTTACAACTTGGTTTGGAGTATGATCCTGAGCCACCTTTTAATTCAGGATCACCAGATAAAGCACCAGAGGAACTGGTGCAGTCACTGCGTATACGTTTAAAAAACAGATTTGAAGTGGAATAACTAGGGTAATACATAGATTATCAAAGCAATTAGTCCGGCAATGGCAATGATTGGATGAATAAGGACTACTACTTTAGGAGCTGGTTTGCCTTTTTTAGCCAGAGAAACTAAGGTTAATCCACCTAATGCAGCAATAATTAAGATGATTAAACTTACTTTAAGAATGAAAGCCTCTCCTGTCATAAACGCAAGCATATAAACGATTATTATGATTAACCCTAATGCTGCAAAAACGCCATGGAGTGTTTTCACAACTTGATTAACAGGCCTGTTCTGCAGTATTGCTGTTAAAAGAAAGAGACCCCCGAGTGCTACAGCAAGGAATAAAACGATTGCAAGTATTAACATATAACATAACCTCCTGTTTAAAAAATTGTAAGCTATAAAAAATCATCACTCTTCATAACATTGTAGCCTGGGTGCAGCGAAGCGAAACCCGGGGATTTCCGAATCAGTTTTCCCGGGTTTCGCTTCGCTGCACCCAGGATACAAAATAATTTACTCTGGTGTTACATAATTTTGTTTTGATTTTGGAGGATTTAAAAGCTCGTTTTCTAGCTCATCTCCCAAAGTATCTTTTTTCATTGAAGGAGAAAAATTGATGGTTGAACCAGGATTTTTCAAAGCCTCCGTTAAACTGATGAATTTATACCCATTCTTTTGATACATTTCCAAAATATCGCCTAATACATAACTATTGAGCAGGTTTGCATGAATTAATAATATTTGTTTTTTACCTTTGCCTTCTCTCTCTGCTCTTAATGTTTGTTTCCATATATATGCCAGATAGCGTGGCTTGATTTTTTGAATATAATTCACACGTGAGCGAAACGGGACTTTATAAAGCATTTCATTAAAGTCAAAATCTTTAGTATCAATGGTTACTGGGGCAATTGTGTAATGATGTTCTTTAAGATAATCATACACTTTTTGTTTTTTGGATTTATTGCCTTCTGCTAGATAGGGGTAACGGAAATATTTGGGGGTGGTCATTATTGGGGTAAGAATTTTATCGGCGCGATCAATATCAGCAATGTATTTTTCAGCACTAATTCGGTCGAGATCGTAATGCGAATAAGTGTGATTGCCTAGCATAAAGCCTGCCTTACGAAATTGCTCAAGAAAGTCCCATTGCCCTTTCTCTATTGCTCCTGCAATTACAAAACCGATAACTGGAACTTGATATTTTTGGAATGTCTGTACAATTTGCGTAAAGCGTTCTGTGGAGCGTTGTCTATTTCCTGGATTATTCATTCTTGAGGCAACTAGAGGTAAATCATCCATCGTAATCGCAATTTCTTTTTCGTCAGCAAAACAAACAGAAGATAACAAGGCAATAAAAAGAAAGAGTACTTTAAGCATCGATATTCCTTATCAAGTTCGAATAACATGGATGGTATCATAATTTGATGAATACATTAAAAAAAGATTGTCTATCGCACTCTTTACGTAAACGTATGTCTTGTTCAAAGTTTTTGATGGTCTTTTAGGAAAAATTTTTACACTGATAGACATGAAGCGCATATTCCTTGTGCCTAAAAGGGTATGTAGGAGTAGGTATTTTTTGACATTGATCAAAATGTTTTTCCAAACAACTTAGTCGGTCATATCGATCAATGTAGAATGCTTCTTTTAATGTTTTATCGGTAATTTTTTTATTAATGTCGCTACCCCATAAAGCATATTGATTTTCTGCAGTGCCACAACCTAAAGTATAAATAGTTGGTTTATTGTGGAGGAAAAAAAGCATACGAGCCTCAAACCAACCTGAAGTAAGAATTGTGTTCGGCAACTGAGGGTATGCAGCATTAAATCTCTGAATTAAATGATAGAAAACAAGTTTCTTTGATTTAATAAAATTAAATTTAGACGTGTTATCAATTAAAACGAAAAGACTAATGAATGCATAGAAAGCAATCAGGCCTATTGCTATTTTTCGATAATGAGTTGTTGTGACGTAATAGCCTAATAAAAGTGCGCTGCTAATTAAATAAGGCGTAAGCCAAAACTCCCTAATCTCTGCTTTACTTGCGGTATATAAGTAAAAGCAGAGGAACGTAAAACAAACAGTACGACATAATCTCACAATTAATGCTTTTTTCTCATCCAACTCTTTATTGCATACTAAAAAAGGGGGGAGCAGCATGATATTCAATGCAGGAACAAAGGAGTTAAAAAATGTTTTAAGCGCATGAAAAAAAGGGGAGACTGCTTGGTTGAGTTTATGGGTGGTTAACTGGTAAATAAATGATTGCCAGTGATTTTGATAATTCCAAACGATGACTGGGCTAAAAATAATAATGGCGAGAAGAATTGCAAAATAAAAATGTTTTGTTTTAAAAATTGAGCGATAGGTAGTAGAAATTAAAAAAATAAGTAGCGCAAGAATTAAAACGATGCCTGTGTATTTGGATAGCATCATCAATCCGGCACTAATCCCTATACAATAGAGATCTTTTGTTTTATTTGTTTGGATAAATTTTATAGTGTAATAGAGGGTAAGTGCCCAAAATAAAGTAAGTGGTGTGTCGTAGGTGGTTTGTTTCAGAATATCCAGAGTGACAAGCGGAGAAAACAACCATACAAGCATCGCAATACAGCTTGCTTCATAGGATAAAAAAAATCGGGCGCATTTATAAATAATTGCACTAGTGAATGCGGTTACAATAATGCCCACAAAACTCAACGCGAAGAGGCTATTGCCGAATAATGAAGTTGACAGTCTAATAAAATAAGCAATCATGGGGGAGCCGTCATAATAGGATAATGCGAGGTGTCGACTCCAATCCCAATAATAATAAGTATCAAGTGATAATATGTTAATCGGGGCTAGCAACAGTAAAATCACAAAATAGAGGATGAGGTAAGGATAGACACTTTGCCAATTAAAGAAGTCCCATGAGCTTACTTTGCTGTTGCGCATATCAGACGTATATCCTTTCCTTTGAGTATTGGGAGCACTGTGTTTTAATCATGAACCGTTTTACCTTTTAATTACTAGGAACAAGTTTTTCGGCCCATATGTGTCGAGAATAAGCATAGTAATTCAAAAGAGACATTAAACCTATGCCAGTACCCATGATTATATTTTCTCGCAATGCGCCACCACCAAAGCAAAGCACACCAAACCGTAGCCAATAACTTTGCATGTTAATTATAAATATTGAATAAATGGTGAAAATGAGCAAACGTTTTGTTTTTAAAGGCCAAGATGTTTTATTTTTGTCACTAAACGTAATTTTATTATTCAGAATGAAATTGTTAATGATTGCCGCACACACTGCAATTTGCGAGGCATCAAAAGGGGTAAAGTGAAAATATTTACGCAGTGTATTATAGGTTATAAACTGTACAGCAATACCCAAGGAGCCAACAAAGCACATTTTTAAATAGCGTTTGACTTCATGATAGCGCAAAGTAAAAACGACTCGTAATGAATCGATAATACTGTTTTTAGGCAACTTGCTGTATCCTTCATTTCGATCAATAAAATCAATAGGATATTCACGAATTTTTGCTTTGTTTTTATGCAAAAGCCACAACAATTGCATTTTATATGCATAATTATTCGTGAGAAATCGATGCGGTAGAATTTTTAAAAGCTGTTGTCGGCGAGTAGCACGAAAACCGCTAGTAAAATCCTTATACTTAGGAGTAAGTACTGCACGTGCAACATAATTACCCAAGACAGAGAACAATTTGCGATGTAATGCCCAATCGTTTGGAATACTACCGCCATCTACATAACGGCTTCCCAACACACAATCACAGGTTTGCAGCATATCCAAGATAGGTCGAATATACTTGGGTTGATGGGACAGATCGGCATCAAATTCAAAAATAATATCGGCATTTAAAGAGGTCAACGCATAATTCATAGCTTGCAAATAAGCAGAGCCAAGCCCCGATTTTTGGGGTTCATTACATAAATGTAAGTTGGGGTGGTTATTTTGTAATGAAGCAACGATTTGTTGTGTGTTATCTGTAGAGGCGCTATCAAAAATTAAAATATGTACTTCATATTGGTCTGTTGGTTCTACTGATGCAAAAACTTGCTCTATTGTCGTTTGAATGACTGACGCTTCATTATATGTCGGAATGATAATGACTACGTTCTCTTTTTTTGATGAGTTTTTTTCATCGAAATCAGAGGAATTATTTGCATCAAGAATCAACTTTATGTCTCGGACTTGTGGATATTTGGGCAATGAGTGTATCAATTAGTTTTTAGAAAAAAAAGGGGTGTTTCGGTTCTTAAATCCAGAAAAAGCAATTGAAAACTGTTGTGCACGCGATGCCTCAATCGCTTTTTTTAGGTTAAATCATTGATCTGCTCTTGGCTTTCGCGCATTTTCTCCATTTTTAACAGTTTTTTTGCAGAAACTTAACACTATTGTTTTAATCTGTTTTTGATACTCATAGTACAATGGAACAAGTCATCTCAATTCATCCGAATGAGTTTTTTTATGGGAAAAACAAAAATTAGTCTCATAAAACATACTTTTTTTAATCATTCCTTTAAAAAAACTGATTTTTCTTTTAAAGAAGAAGAGTTTAGTTTAGATCAATTAAATTATGAGTTTTCATCTTTATATCAAGTGCTTCTCTCGAATAAAACCCATTGGAGTGAAGAGAATGCTGCAGTTCTTTGTTTATACTCTTTATGTGATTTACTGATTTCCTATTATCAATTGGATTATGTTGGTTCTGATTTGGAACAATTAAAACAACGGCGCAAAGAACTGAAAAATCTTTATAAAATCGATCTTGCTCAGAAAAAGCAAAAATCGAGTGATAATTTCCCAGAGTTCATAATGGGGGGAATAAGGACGGGTCTGTCCTCATTACAGAGTATTTCTAAGCTGCGCAAATATATAGGCAATATCAATACGGTACGCTCCCAATTCTCTTATAGCCGTGGTTTTGCAAATTACGCAATTGTTTATCTGCAAAAAAGCGCTATTTCTGAATTAATCAAAGAGGTTAATAAAGCGCTTGGAAATCAATACAGTTTTGTTGAAGGAGTTTATTTTTTAGATAAATCACGTGAGGCCATCACTGATATAGGTATTGCCCTCTATGCATTGCGTTTTCTTATTCATTTTATTCTTTTGATGAAACATATTATTGAGTCTGCAATAAACGATGAATTATCAACAAAGAAAGTACTGAAACAAGAAATGGAAAAACGTGGATTTACTATGGCGAGCGATTTAGTTTGGGCGGTAGTAGGGTTACTCACGACGTATAATAAAGTTTTTCACATTGCTGAATCAGCTTCTTCAGTCATCGTCATTGCATTTCTGATTTTTGATGCACTTTTGTTTTTAGCTCAATGGTTTTTTGAAGCGAATCGATATCAGAATCGTTTGCAGACATTGCAGCGTCAGTTAAAAGATGCGACTACGCTGGAACATGCGGTGATTCAACGACAAATTGATGTATTAAATGATGAATGGGAGGCTCAATGCACCTATTTTACAATCAACATTGTCGCAGCAAATCTAATCGCCACCAGTTTTGCAATCAGTTTATTATGCACGGGACCACTGGCTTTGGCTGGGCTTGCTTTGCTTAGTTTGCTGGGTAATGCCTTGTATAATACTGCAGAAGAGTATAAAAAATACCAAAAATCTGCGATAGCAGTACGCCGAGAATTGACAAATGGTACGATTTTAGATGACGAGCATCATCGTCAACTCTTAAGCGTACTCAATGAAAAATGTGATAAAAGCTATCAAGACTTTTGGAAAAGCTTGGCATTTAATGTTGGAGGTATCGCATTCATCATTACTGCAGCTGTAGCATCTTGGCCAGTTGCTCTGGGTTTAACCTGTATCTATGTGGGCTATCGATTATACGATATGTATCAAAAACAGCTTACCGCTAAAAATGATACATCTGAAGATATTTATCGTCTTTTAGAGCCGGACGAATCTGCAAGAACCACTGTGCAATTTGCTTAGGCTCAGGTTCTATTTCACTATGCTGGCCAAACTGCTCTGTTATCTCGAGTTCTCCCATATCGTGGCTGGGCTGGGTTGTTAAGCCCAGCCTTACGCTTACTTATGCTTGCGAAATGTAACTGCCTTTAATAATCACACCATTACCGCAATACCTACATTAATATAATGTTTAAAATTGCCCAAATAATTGTGTAACTGTTGTCCACCGCTGAGATTTAATATGGTATTGGGAAAAACAAGAAAGGAAATTCCCCCATCAAAATTATAGCCAGAACCTTGGGTCGCGCTAATTTTACTTTGGCCGTATAGTTCTACATAAAGAGAAATCTTTTCAGTAGGTGAGAAACCTAAAGAAATATCAGGGTTAATCGTGTTGAAGTAATGGCCTCCAGTAATCCTTGGATCACTGAGTCTACTCAAACCAAGCTGTGCAGTAATACTGAGCTGATTTATTTCATAATATGCAATTCCATTGAACGTTACTCCCCAGTGATTACTGCCATAAGCAAAACTTCCAGTTGGGGTATTAGCAATCCCTTGGAGCGCAAAAACCCAATTATTTTTGTAGTTGATGGTGTGTTTTAGGCCAAAGCGATTATCCGTAGCACCTGATTTAGGAATACTTTTTTGGTCAATATAGTTGGATGGGAATACAAAAAATTCATTATTTGATGGTAAACCAATACGCAGATCTGTATTCGGAAAGTTTTGTTGGGCACCGGCATGCTCGGGTAACTGCTGATTAATGTAATTTAATTCAACAAATGCCTTTTTAAAGGGGACGGAGCATGGGCTATTTACATTACTGGGAGAATTGATAAGGGTTAATAAATCAGAGCAAATATCATTATCGGCAATGGCCGGGTATGGGATTGAAGCAAGAGTGCAAAGAAAAATTTTAATTAATGTATTTTTCAAAACCAATCGACTCCATTAAATAGGCAATAAAAATTATTTTGTGCCTCCAAATATTATAAAAATACCATCTAGACTATGAATATAAAAATTATAATTTTAAGGAATAAATTATGGCTGTTACAACAGGATTATCTGGAAATGAAATATATTGTTTACAGCTTAAAAATTACTCACCAGGAACCATAGTTGTTGGCAATAGTGTTCATTCTTTGGGGATCATCGGCAGTGTGGGGTCTGGTTTTAAAGCGATATTAGGTGGTGAGTTAACTCAGATTACATCGCTTATAGAGGAAGGTAGAGAAACAGCATATAAACGCATGCTAGAAGAGGCTGTAAGCAAAGATGCAACAGGGATTACTGGTGTCACCAGTCAATTAATTGTCCATGGAGCCAATATTGAGTTTTTATCAATAGGTTCGGTGATTTATGCAGACAGTGGAGCGGATAAAAACAAGTTTTCGACTTCAGCAGATGGTCAGGAATTATATGCTCAGCTTGATGCAGGGTACAAACCGATTTGTTTTGCTTTTGGCAATGTTGCCTATTCCATGGGATTAGGTCGGGGGATAATCGGTAGTTTAAAAACGTTAGCACGTGGTGAAATCAAAGAATACTCTGATATTTTTAATAAAACTAGACACTTAGCATTAAGTCGTATTATTGCTCATGCGAGACAATATAAAGCAAATGCTGTCCTTGGTATTAAGACTACTGTTCTACCTTTTGGTGGTGTCAATGAAATGCTTATGATAGGGACTGCTTCTCAGAATTCACAGTTAATCACGGATACAGATAATGATGTAGTAACTAGCGACATGACTAATATTGAAATGTGGAATATGGCTCGTTTAGGTTATGCACCTATGAAGTTGCTTTTGGGCACATCAGTTTATTCTCTAGGGTTAGTCGGTGGGATTACTTCGGCAATTAAAGCATTTGTGCGCGGGGAAATTAATGAGCTGACACGACTGATTTATAATGCGCGCGAGAATGCATTGGCAATTATCAATGAAGAAGCGCAGTCCATAGGGGCGGATGATGTAGTAGGAGTCAAAACTTATGTATATCAATTGGGCAATGGCTTAATTGAGTTTCTTGCCATAGGTACCGCCGTCAAAAAAACGAATCGCACCAAAACTGAATCAGAACAATTACCCCCTCAAGCAATCATTGTCGATAAAGATACTTTTTATGATTCGACCAATGCAGACAGTATGAATGTTAATGTGAACAGCGGCTCAAAGCCCATTAATAGAGGGAACTTATCTGTATTAGTTCCTTTTTTAATCATCATAATTTTTATATTTTTTCAATTTTTTATTAGGCATTTAACCTGATTTTTAGATAGCTTCCCCCTTCAACTCTCGATTTTAAGGAGCAATAAAAGGGCTATGCAACTGAGAATAAAGACGATACTGCGGCGAGCTTAGCAAGGCTGCTTCCGCAGCGTGATAGGGACTATATGGTGTTTTAGCTCATTGTTCTAACATCTTTGGGAATTATGAGCTATTATTCAAACACCTCTAATAAGATAAGGAAATAAATCATGGCACAAGATTCTATGGGACAATTTTGTTGGAATGAATTAGCTACTGCGGATGTGAAGAAAGCGAAAGAGTTTTATAGCAAAGTATTAGGCTGGCAATTTAAAGAAATATTTGCTGACGAAACGATGACCTATACGCTCATACAAACGAACGATAAAGACGTTGGCGGTATGTGGCAAATCCCTACAAATCAACAAAAAGAAATACCACCACATTGGATGGCGTACATTCTGGTGAATAATGTTGCAGAAACTTTGGCAAAAGCAAAGCAAAACGGGGCTCAAGAGGTTAAAGGGGTGACTCAAGTCGGTGAAATGGGGCTTTTTGCAATTATTCAAGACCCTACAGGTGCTCACATTGCATTTTGGGAAACCAGTAAGTAAATTATTTATTGTCGCCTGGGTTATGGCTTCGCCTTCACCCAGGCGACACATCTTAATATTTCACCCAATCTTGCTCGGGGGAATTTTGCATAGGCAACAGTTCGTACGTTTTAAAAATATCCCCATCTCGCGATAAAAGAATCGCAATCGCCCTGGTTTGTTCGAAATGAGCAAAGATAATCATCATCATCACGGTAATTGGCACGGAGAGAAACATGCCTAATATTCCCCAGATTGCGCCCCAAACTGCTAAGGCCACTAAGATGACTAAGGGACTTAAATTCAACGAATTGCTTAAGAAACGTGGTTCAATCAAATTCCCTACAATAAACTGAACAGCTCCTAAACCTATGATGACTTCCGTAAAAGGAATCCACCCGGTAAATTGTACAATTGCCAGCGAAGCTGGAAACGCAATAGCAATAATTGCACCGATATTGGGAATAAAATTGAGGAAGAAAATCAGCAGCGCCCAAAATTCCGCGAAATCTAAGCCAACCCACTTCATAATAATCCAGCTGGAAATGGCGGTAAAAATACTCAAAATGGATTTTAACCCCAGGTAAGTCTGAGTGTCATTGACGATGTGGTTAATGATGTTGTTAATCAAAAGTCGTCCTTCCAATGAGGGAAACAAGGCATCAATTTTTTTAAAGAAAAAATGCTGCTCAACGAACAAAAACGCTACATATAATAAGATGAGTACGGTTGAACTTGCTAAAGTAGTGAATACTCCATAAACATTAACAATAATTGTTTGAAAATTCAGGCTTTTTATCATGCTAGTAATGCTTGCCAAAAGTTCAATATGAAATTTTCTATCGATATCATTAGAAATTTTTAATAAATTTTCTTGATAACGACTTGAGGCGGCGATGACATTATTCACATTATTCGTAATGATATTAATCAAAACGAAAATAAACACCGCAACTATGGTGAACGCGACAATCATACTGAGCCAATTAGGCAGAAGCGGGCCTAATTTGGGTATTCGCTGAATGATATTGCTTATGGTATTAAGCAGGTACCAAATAAAAATCGCGATTACAATAGGAATCAGAACATGGCTGCCAACAATGAGGAAGTAGCCTACTATCCATAGGACAATTAATCCGGATGTAAAAAGAACGATGCGGCTCATGGGCTCACTCCTGAAAAATGAGTTGGCTGAGCAGAGTGGGGTTTATTTCAAATACATCTTGCATAAGACAATTCCTTTTGAAATTTTTTAATTCATTAATATTAGCACTGTTGGATTAGGATAAGAATTTAAAAATAGAGATTATAAAATAGGGAAGTGATTTACTCGTAGCCCGGATTAGGAAGCCGTAACCCGGGGTAAGTCCATATAATTCCCGGGGTGAGTTCCGCTTCGCTGCTCTCAAGCTACAAGTAAAATTTCTTATCTTAGAATTTCATTGGAAAGCAGCTGCATTGATCATCCTCAGAATCGCTAGGAGACTTTTTGGGCATGAGATCGCTTTTTGTATTGTTAAATTGTTGCCTAAAATCCTCTTTTAAGCCAAGTGTGCTTTTCTCCACTTCTAAGAATGGCTGATAGTTAAAATATTCCACGAGGAGATTGATGTATGCTTTGCACTTATTCCAAATGCCAGGAGCTGCTATTAAGGTTGGCTCGTAACTTAAGATAGCTGATCGACAATCGTTAGCAAATTCTCGACAGCAAAACGCGTATTCAAAGACATTCATCGGTTGATTGGTGTTTTTGTTGAAGGTTTGCTGTATTTCATCTAACCTAGCATCGAGTTGTTGTAACGCATTGATGATGTCTTTAGAATGGTTTTCATTTGCTTCAGCTTTTAATTCAACCCTCAAATCACGAACTGTATTATAGATGTCGGGCTTGGATGAACCAAATTTTTTTAATCCAGCTTTCGCTTGATCCACTTTCTTTGCACCCCAATTCCACTTAAAAAATGCCATTTTATCACCTCTTACTTTCGTTATAAAAAATACTATCTTTCTTTGGTTGTTGACAAGGGATGTGAATTTTAGCACAACTAGAACACAAAACAATACCAATAACCAAAAAAAGAACACTATGTGTATTTGTAGTGATTTAATTGATTAAAATATGATCAATTATTTTGACTACAGGCACTGGACCATCCATATGCACATGATGCCCTCCCTCAATCTCATACAGAGTACAATGTTTTATTGCACGCATTCTCGCTTGAAAAACCTCCTCAGGATAAGCTACCCCTTGTTTTGCGCGAATGAGGCACACTGGGGCCTCAATTGCTTGCAACATTGCTCTTAACTCATCTTCAAATGGAAGGGTGGAGCCTACACAGTGCAAACGTTTATCAAAAGTCCAATGCCAGCCTTCTTTATTTTTTATGGTACCTCGAGCAACTAAAGCCTCAGCAGCTTGATAACTGATAGAACCAATGTTCATTCGCTCATGGATGGCAGCAATGCGGTCAGTAAATAGAATTCTTTGTTGTGGGTTATAGGATAAATAACGTGCTGCATCTTGTTGTATGTTTGTTATTGCTTGCTCAATAAAATTAACTTTAGGTCCCAAAATATCAAGAAATATTAATTTGCCAACACGTTGGGGTTGGGCAATGGCCATGGTTGTGGCCAGTAGTGAGCCTAATGAATGGGCAATGATATCAAAACGTTCCCATTTTAATGCTTTGGTTAGATGCAACATCAATAATGCATCATTTTTCCAATGCGGCATGACGCCTGCGGGATAATGGCTGGAAAATCCAGTGCCTGGATAGTCAACAGCAACAAGCTGTCTGTCAGGCATTAATGGTGCTAAGAAATCAAAGCTTGCCGCATTATCCAGTTTGCCATGCAAACACAAAACAGGATTGGGTTTTTCAGGATGCCAAACTTTTAAGGCAAGGCTAAAACCCGGAATGTGGATCTTTCGTTCTTCATAGTTTTGCATAAACTCTTACAAACCTCTTTGAACCTGGTGAAGATTTTATATTGTGCCGGTATAGGTTTATAGTCCAATGTGTGTAAAAAAAACGTAATATTAGTGTAAATTTATAATAGCCTAGCTCTGTTAGCGCAGTGTAATAGGGGTTTCTATAACCCGAAAAACCTCATCTGCAATCTGTTGTATATTCATTTTTTCAGTGTTAATACACAAATCACAATGTTCTTGGAAATCAAATCGTTTTAGCCAATGTAGTGCCGAACCTTTTAATCGATCGCCTCTGGCTTCTTCTCTGTGTGCAATGGTTGCCTCAGAAACATCAAGATATACAAATAAAACGCCATATTGCGCCAACGATTCTTGATAACTTTTAAACTCATCCATGGTTGTGATAAAGGAATCAACAATTATATTGAAGTCTTGCTTTGCAAGAAGTTTCAGGACATTGGGTATGGTTAAATAAAGTTTTGAACACAAAGCCCCGGGTATGATTTCATAGGTTCCATCTGCATACTGTTGTGCGTAGCAAACGTCATTGGGGATACAAACTTGCGGATTATCAGGATGCAATCCCCCAAATTTATCGCCTAGCATGCCTAAATATCCATCGGTACTGAAGTTGAGCCAGCCATCACCAAGCCGACTTTGCATTTCATGACAAAGAGTTGATTTTCCCGAAGATGAAGTCCCACAAACTATAATAATCATTTTATGCCTTTAAACGAATAATAGAGATACCCTGATAGCTATCTGAAAAATAAATCTTTTTGATTCTACTGTGTTTTATTATGAAATATGAAGTGAATTAAGATGAGCTAAGGTTTAATTAATGAACAAATACTGCTACAGTATGTTTTTTTATCTATTTAATAACCAGAGTGTGCTTGATGCTAGAAAAATATGTGCAAAAAGGTATTCATTTTAAAAGAACCAAAGAAACTTTAAATATGGGATTCGAATTAGTAGCACAAGCAAAAAATGATGAAGCTAAAGTGGGCCCTGAGCTAGTAAAAAAAACAAAAAACAGTGTTGAAAAAATTATTACTGAGTACAAGGGCATTTTTGCGACCTCTTCATTATGGGCCACCCGGCAAACACAATTAATGAAGGACTTAAGGGCAAAGGTGGGTGCTGAGCAGCCTGATGAATCCAAAATATCTGATGCACCAAGCTTGAGCACCTAATAAACTCGTCATCAATAGGTGAAACGCATGTCAACACATAGTTCAATTCGTCCTGAAGATATATTGTCTGATGGAGTGGATAGCGCATCAATTCACGGCAAAATCGTAAGGAAAGGAACAATTGCTGCTTTCTTAGCGAATACAGAAATTTTGGAACATCCAAACAGTACCAAACAGCAAAAACAAGAAGCAATTAAGGCTATGAAAGAGTTAGCGCCAGCAGTAATTGCTGTAGGGTTGCATCGACATGTAGTATTTAAAAATAAAGAAATTGAACAAATTCTTATTGATGCTGAGCAATAAGGGTTTGTTGACAATCCGTGCTATCTCTCTATTGCTAATTCGTTAACAAATAGAGCTAAGTAACCGTCGGCTGGGCTGCTAAGCCCAGCATGTAACAACGCCAATAGAATTAACTCAGCAAACGCTGGGCTTAGCAGCCAAGGCTACACTCGCTTGCGTGGAGGAGAGGCTAAAATCAGCTTGGGATGATGTAGCATTAGGGACTGCTATACCCTAGCAAAATCACCTATACTATGTATTGAATTTGCCCATTTATTACTAATTTCATGAATGCAACAACGTATCAAAGCCTAGCTTGGGCGCATCAGCTCGTACAAGATTGGTTTAGACAGAAAGTAGGTAAGCCCACCGAACCACAAGAGCAAGGATGGCCATTTATTTTATCGGGTAATGATATGCTGATTTCCTCACCTACTGGCTCAGGAAAAACTTTGGCCGCATTTTTAGCTTGTTTGGATGGCTTGGTACGTAAAGCGATATCAGGGCGTTTAGAGGATCGAACGGAGGTCCTTTATGTTTCACCACTCAAAGCACTAAGTAATGATGTGCAAAAAAACTTACTTGTGCCGCTGCAGGAAATTACCAAATTGGCCAAAGAACGTGGTATTTATTTACCAGAAATTCGTGTGGCCGTAAGGACTGGGGATACACCAACCAGTGAGCGCCAGAAAATGCTGAAACAGCCACCACATATTTTAATCACCACACCAGAATCCTTTTATATTTTATTAACCGCTGAAAAAAGCCGCCTTAATTTAGCGGACATCCATACTGTGATTGTCGATGAAATTCATGCCTTAGCAAACAACAAACGCGGCACGCATTTGCTTTTATCTCTTGAGCGTTTGGAAGCACTCACTATAAAACCATTTATTCGTATTGGATTGTCGGCGACGCAAAAACCTTTGGAAAAAGTAGCACATTTTTTAACTGGTGCGAAAAAGACCAAAGTGAAATTAGTCGATATAGGGCATACACGCCAATTAGATCTGCAGGTTGTAGTGCCAGAAAGTGAGTTAGCCGCTGTTGCTTCCAATGAGATGTGGGATGAACTCTATGAAAAAATTGCTGCCTATGCAGAAGAAAATCGTTCTACTTTGGTCTTTGTGAACACGAGAAAATTGGCAGAACGGGTGGCCCATCATTTAGAGCAACGTTTGGGGGAACACAAGGTTTTGGCACATCATGGGAGTTTATCGCGAAAACTAAGGCTGGAGGCAGAAACAAAATTAAAAAACGGCGAACTGCAGGTCTTGGTCGCTACCGCGTCTTTGGAGTTGGGAATTGATATTGGCAGCATTGATTTGGTGTGCCAAATTGGATCCCCGCGTGCTATTGCCACAGCATTGCAACGCATTGGTAGAGCAGGGCACTGGCATGCTGCAATTTCTAAAGGACGTATTTTTGCCACCACACGCGATGAATTATTAGAATGTGCTGCCTTAGTGTACGCAATACGCCAAGGTGATTTGGACCAGCTGATTATTCCACAAGAGCCTTTAGATATTTTAGCGCAGCAAATAGTTGCTGCTTGTGCCACCCAGGATTGGGATGAGAAGGTACTTTTTCACACTTTTAAAAACGCTTATCCTTATCACCACCTAACATGGGAACAGTTTGATGAACTGCTTACTATGTTGTCTGAAGGAGTTTCTGGGGCGCGCGGGCGTTATGGCGCTTATATTCATAGAGACCAAGTGAATCATATTATTAAAGCAAGGCGGGGCAGTCGCCTTGCTGCAATTACCAGTGGGGGAGCCATTCCTGATAATGCTTTGTTTACCGTTATTGCAATGCCGGATAATGCGATGGTTGGTACTTTGGATGAAGACTTTGCTGTAGAGAGCAATCGCGGTGACATTTTTCTATTAGGTACGAACTCTTGGAAAATACTGCGTATTGAAAACGGGCGAGTGCTTGTAGAAGATGCACATGGAGCCCCACCTAGCGTGCCTTTTTGGCTTGGTGAAGCTCCGGCACGTAGCATGGAGTTATCGCTTCATGTGTCGCAGATGCGCGAAAAAATAAGTGAATTATTGCCGGAAAAAAGCCCACAGATTGTTGATACCAAGCATTACCCTGAAATTAAAGCTGCCATTCACTGGTTGGTGAGCCAGTGTGGTTTAGATCATTCCGCTGCAGAACAATTATTGGAGTATGTTCGTTTGGGGCGTCAAATTTTGGGTGCGGTTCCAACACAAAAAACAGTCATTGCGGAGCGTTTTTTTGATGAAAGCGGTGGCATGCAACTGATCATCCATGCGCCTTTTGGCGCCCGCATTAATAAGGCTTGGGGATTGGCTTTGCGTAAGAAATTTTGCCGATCGTTTAATTTTGAATTACAAGCTGCCGCGACAGATAATGGATTAAACATATCTTTGGCGGAACAACACAGTTTTCCTTTATCGGATGTGTTTCATTTTTTGCATACCAACACTTTAAAAGAAGTTGTAACCCAAGCGGTTTTACAGTCCCCTTTATTAGGCGTGCGTTTTCGGGCAGTCGCTTCACGATCTTTGTCATTATTACGTTTTCGTGGCGGTAAAAAAACGCCGCCAAACATTCAACGCATGTTGGCGGATGACTTATTGGCTGCTGTCTTTCCTGATGCAGCGGCATGCCAGGATAATTTAGGCGGTCGTGATGTGGCATTGCCTGAGCATCCACTTATAGAAGAAACAATGAAGGATATCCTAACGGAAGCTTTAGACCTTGATGGATTAACGCAAGTGATCCACGCTATTGAATCCAGGAACATAACCTGTATTGCAGTAGATACTCCAGTGCCTTCCGTATTTTCTCATGAAATTTTAAATGCCAATCCTTATGCGTTTTTAGATGACGCGCCTTTAGAAGAGCGACGTTCGCGAGCAGTAGAAATGCGTCGGGTACTTCCTGAAGCGATGTTGGAAGAGGTCGGTAAGCTGGATCCCAAAGCGGTTACCGAAGTTCAGGAGCAAGCTTGGCCAGATATACGCTCTGCCGATGAACTACATGATGTATTACAAACAGTGATTGTTTTTCCAGAAGCAATGCACATATCAGAGTATCAAGCGACGCTACCTATTTGGAAACAATATTTTATTGAGTTGCAGCAGGAAGGCCGAGCTGTATTGGCTACGGTTATGGGTAAAAAATATTATGTGCCTGCTGAAAAAAAGAAAACTTTTCATTGTATTTTTCCTCAGGCACTATTTGCTAACGAAATGGTTGATATTGAGGAAGAGCCATGCACACAAGATGAGGGCATCTTGAAGTCTCTTCGTGGTTGGCTTGCACATACAGGTCCAATCACTCAAAAAACGCTTACTCACTGTTTACAACTTCCATCTATAGATGTTGAACATGCTTTATTAAAATTGGAAGCGAGTGGTTATCTATTGCGTGGGAATTTTCGTGCAGAGTATGCCGGTGAGGTTGAGTGGTGTGAAAGACGTTTATTAGCACGTATACATCGGTATACTACAGAGTCGTTGCGTAAACAAATCAAACCCGTTACCCGGGCTCAATTTATGGCTTGGTTACTCCGGTGGCAGCATGTGGCAACAGGAAATCAGATGCGCGGTGAGAGCGGGTTGTTGGAAGTAATCAAGCAACTCCAAGGTTTTGAGCTCGCTGCAAATGCATGGGAGTCGGATATTTTCCCAGCACGGGTACACGATTATGATCTATTGATGTTAGATAAATTGTGTATGAGTGGTCTTGTGGGGTGGGGGCGGGTGTCGCCTCATCCTTCTGTTGCTGTTGTGGAAGAAACGAAAAAAATAAGACGTTTGTCTCCAACCCGAAATGCACCAATTACGTTTTTTGTCCGGGAAGAAGCCGATTGGATTCCCCCGCATGCACTTGTTGATAATATCGAAGAGGTAGAAAGTTTAAGCCATCCTGCACGTAATATTTACCGGTTTTTACAAAAATATGGTGCTTCATTTTATGCAGACATCGTGCGCGGTACAGGAAATCTGAAAATAGAAGTAGAAAATGGTTTATGGGAATTGGTTGCAGCAGGTATGGTCACTGCCGACAGTTTTGATAATGTGCGTACCTTGATGAGTACAAAACGTAAATACAGCAGTCGCCATCGTCGTAGACCACTGTTTCCACTGAGTACGGGACGTTGGTCTTTATTGCATGTCCATGCGCAAACTGATCAAGAGAAACGCATAGAAGCTGCATGTTGGATGTTGTTGAAACGTTATGGCGTCGTATTTCGTGATTTACTCGTTCGCGAGAAAAATATTCCACGCTGGCGCGAACTATTGATTTTCTTAAGACGCCTTGAATTACGGGGTGAGGTTCGTGGTGGTCGTTTTGTTGATGGATTTTTAGGAGAGCAATTTGCATTGCCTTATGCCGTAGATTCTTTACGAGCCATGCGCAATGAAGAGCTCAATGAAGTGCCACAAACCATTTCATCCGTAGATCCGTTGAATTTGGTGGGAATTGTATTACCAGGTGAGCGAATTTCTGCAGCAATGAGATCAGAGATTCGGCTGATTGGAGGACAAGTTGCTGCATATGGGGCATGATAAGCTAAGCACTTTGTAATTGTTGCCTGGGTGAAGGGGGAAGCTGTAACCTGATAAAGAAGTGCATTTATGTCCGAAGATCCCGGGTTTCGCTGCGTTACACCCAGGCTACAATTCTAAATGATATAAAAATCTCCATCCGAGAGGGGTATCAGAACTTAATTTCCTTGCTGCGTAGGAATGTAACGCCCTTGTCTAAAAGTTCCAGTTTGATTTTTTTAAAGTGCGCTTCATGCAAAGGCATAGTCGCATCTTCGATTAAATAACATTTAAATCCTTCTTGAAGGGCATCTTTTATTGTGAAATACACACAGATATCAGCACATAGACCACAAAAATAAAGTTCTTTGACTTTTTTATCACGAAGAAAACCAGCCAAGCCTATATTTTTTTTATGATCGTTATCGTGAAAACCGCTGTAACTGTCTATTTCAGGATCCATTGCTTTGCGAAAAATAGCAGCTACAGGCTTCATATCTAGTGTTGGATAAAAATCTGCCCCCCAAGTTCCCTGCACACAATGATCAGGCCAGAGCGTTTGTTCTATCCCATGCAGCATAATTTTTTCAAAAGGTTTTTTTCCAAGATGGTTGGATGCAAAGCTTTTATGGTTTTGTGGATGCCAATCTTGAGTCGCAACAGCTAAATCAAACTTGGGTAGCAAGCGATTAATTACGGGAATAATTGAATCGGCGTGTGGTGCTGCCAATGAGCCACCGGGCATAAAATCATTTTGTACGTCAAGAATAATTAAAGTATTCATCGTTTTCTAGAATTTATTTTTTATATTTTTTAATTAGTTCATTACGTTTTATTTGCAGCTGATTGCTTAATCCTACTTGATAAGTATTCGGCTCATCATGCCTTTTGTATTTTTCGGGCAGTTGACGCAAACGTGTTCTACTGTATTGAGCGATTTCTTGTAATGTTTTTGGTGGTATGAGCCGTTTGCCATGCTCCATGACTTTTTGCAATAAAGGTTCTTGCTGATAATGAGCAAGAGGCACTAATTCTTCTATTGCAAAGGGAGTATAGATCTTGTCTAACTGCGTCTCATCCCTCAGGCCAACAACATCTACGCCTAAAAAGGTATCTTGATGCACTAAGCGAAACACTTGTTTTTTATAGGGTAGCGTGATTTTAGTAATTGATTCAGAGAGTTTAAGTCGAGGTTGTTCATTGGCAAAAGCCAGTTTATACACTCCATCTAAAGCTGCATCTGGGGCGCCAATAACTAAATTTGTACCTACGCCAAAAATATCAATAGGTGCTTTTTGTTCACGCAGAGTTTTTATTCTCGACTCATCTAATTGATTGGATGCAACTATTTTTACATAATCCAAACCGGCTTCATTTAACATGTGCCGTGATTTTTTTGCTAAATATTCCAAATCGCCACTGTCTAAGCGGATTGCATGCAATCGATGTCCCTGTTGCTCCATTTCCTTGCCTACGCGAATTGCATTAGGTACACCACTTTCTAGTGTGCTGTATGTATCAACAAGAAGGGTACAATTATCAGGCCAGACTTCAGCAAAGTCACGGAATGCAGTTAACTCACTGTCGTAACTTTGTACGAATGAATGAGCCATAGTTCCAGAAATAGGAATATCATAATCACGGCCTGCACAGACATTACTTGTTCCATCAAAGCCACCAACAATCGCCGCACGACTGGCATAATATCCACCTGGGCCTTGGGCTCTGCGCAAACCAAAATCAATTAATTTACAATCACCTGCAACCTGTCGTATTCGGCTTGCTTTTGTTGCAATAAGGGTTTGAAAATTGAGTAAATTTAAAAGAATGGTTTCAATCAGTTGCGCCTCGAGCATGTTTGCTTCGATAGTTACAACGGGGGCGGTAGGAAAAACTATATCTCCTTCTAATGGAGCATAAACGGTTCCATTAAAGCGAAAATTTTTCAGATAATTAAGAAATTCAGGATGCATTCCTTGGCTTTGTAAAAAATGAAGGTCGTGTTCATTGAAATGATAGTTTTCTAAGATTGCTAATAAGTCTGCCAAACCAGCAAAAACTGCATATCCTGAGCCGAATGGAAGTTTTCTAAAAAAATAATCAAAGACGGCAGTATCATTTTTGTGACCTTTCAAAAAATAAACCTGTGCCATAGTCAGTTGATATTGATCTGTATAACTTCCGGTAAAATCAAACATTTTGGTTAGACATCCTTTTTGCGCAATAGAATTCTATGCAATGATAACAAACTGTTTATATTGCCATAATAATGATTGAAATACACTTCCAGGACAGCCGACAAAAAATAACGTACAGATTGAGGTGGCAGTATGCATCAGTTGTTATGTAAATATAGACAGATTGCTCTAAAATCTTGTTATTCTGACGCAGGCGGGAATCTATCTCCGCCCTATTTGTTTAATGGCCTATATCACGAGCATAACGTGCTAAATCGTCTTCAAAAAGTCGCTGGGATTCTTTATCTGTAAGCGCGTAGGGGAAGACCAAAATGATAGTTTATTGGTGGGCTAGGCTTGGTGTGAATGATTAAAATTTTATTTTTTAGTCCCCCATCTTCCGGTAGCAATGCATTGGCTTTTCGGTGTTCTGAGGGGGATTGGTAAATACTTCCGGGGGAAAATAGCGTGTAGAGTACAGATCAAACCATCCTAGATCATACTTGTAAAATGATTCAGGAGTACGACAAGAAGAAAGTTTGCTTGATGAAAAAGCCTGTTCAGCAGTAACCTGGGTTGTTTTTGAGCACGTGTTCTTCGATAAACTGAGAAAAATCGGTAATGTGGGGCATGATATTTTAGAGAAAAAAAACATACTCTGGCATCTAGTTAGTTAAAATGTCAATAATTTGCATTAGTTGTTGACTAAAGCTCGTCGTGTGTTAGATTTTAGTTCAGAAGTTTGTTAAGTACTTTCTTAATCACAGCTTAATACGACAAGGAGTGAACGGATGAAAGTCGGCGAGTTAAAAAAACAGATTGATGAACTTAGAAGCAGTGTTGCCTTATTAAAAACGCCTATGGACGCGAGTGACCTCGTTCAAAAATTATCTGAACTGGTTGCGCCATTTGGGGAGCAGATCGATATTCAACCTGATATGATGCCTCCTGTTAAAGAACTCTTGAAACAATTCTGGAATCGGGTAGTTCGTACCATGCCTTGTGAGCAAAGTAACCAATGGAATACCTCTGCATGTGTTACACCCTGGCTTACTTTACAACGATCATTAGTGAACGCGGATTTACTGAATGTTGATTTTCATCATCCCATGATGTTTGAAGAATTAAAAAGTCGTTTTTATCATCTTTCGGCGACAAGTAACTCTTTGAAGTGTATGGAGCTTATCTCCTTACTGATGTCTACGAGTCGCATGCTTCTCTATGCAGAACTCGATGAGCTAAAAAACTATCCAGTTGCAAAGTTGAATGAAAAAATTATTGCAAACAGACCACAAGAAATCGAAAAGCTGCAAGACATAATCTTTTTGTTAAGGTCAACTTTTTATCTCATGTATCAACATTGCACTTTGGAGCAACTCGCCTTAATGCCTGCATTGATTTATTTTCGAGTCCCTACAACAGATGAAGAGCGGCGTTCTGAATTGGCAATTTTTAATTGGCTTACTAAGGACGTTAATGCATGTGTGCAATTTTTCAATATTAATGATAGATACATTAATCTGCGCTCAATTAAAGAAGTTGATGCGTTGCATCATGTGGCTCATTTACTACCTACCGGCCTTATTGGACGTAAAAATTTGCTTAGGGCTACGGATGCGAGCCGTTGGATTTATCCTTTTATTCATAGATTCAGAGGGAATCCAGATTTTTTAGAGGATAAGGAGGCGGCACTAGAAGAAACACTTCGGCTATTAAAAAAGGATTTTAACCGCCAAAATGATAAATCCCTTATTGGCGTTTGGGATTTTGCCCTATCAGTCAAAATGTATGAGCGAATACTGACAGGTAGCGAAGCAAAAATTGTCCACTCTGCAATTTATGCTTTGTGTATGGAAAAATATATAGGGCAGTTTAACGTGGGTGCCCAACCCCAAGAGTCTTTTTCACTGCGTGCTGAATGGGAGTCAGTGAAGCGTCAAGCCGCAGAAAAAAGCAAAATGGTGGCGGTTTATGGCAAAACGGAACGATTAGGTTTTTTTGAAACTTTAGCCGTAAACCAAGGACGCTTGAAAAAATTAATTAATTTTCTTGAAGAGAATCAAACAGCAAATTTAGAAAGTTATAGGTCTTATCGATTAGCTATGTCCTCAGGTAGTTGATAACTCGTCATAGACCTCATGCATCTTCGTTTTGGCAAGAGGTCTAAAGTAATTTTCTCGTGTTTTTTGAATCGCTTACTCGATCTCTGTTCTATAAATTTCAGCGCATTTGGTTGCAACTTAAAATGGCTATTTATATAAAATTTATTCTATTTGAAATTTGATTTTCCATATTGTGTAACATATATTTATTATTATCTTCGGTACCTTAAAATCATTTAAGTTCTTAAGAAAAGGAGTTCTTATGCGTGCCATCAATAAGCTTTCCCTAGCAACGATGTTAGGCGTTTTGGCAGTATCACCCAATATCTATTCTGCGGATACCCCCGATATTTCTGGAGCATATAAATGTTCATATCACGATCCGTTTACTACGCCTAATGATGGAACAGAAACTATAGTATTTAAAAAAAATGGGGATGTTTTTAAAGTTTCTGGTATCCCAACTGGAAGCGTATTTCCCTATTACATAGGCAAGGGAATTTTTAATAAAGATGTCCCTAACGCGATTGGTTATATTTTTTGGCAACCTAAATCGCCAACTGTAACAACGGTTCAAATTTTCACGATTAAACCTGATGGTTCTTTGGATGGTGTTTTTGCAGAAAGTAACAAAGATAAGGGTGGTACGGAAACGTGCACCAAAGCAACACAACAATAGAATTAACTCGTATAAAAGGTGATTATGAGAAAAGGAATTTATTATGAAAACTGTGATTAAGAATGTTTATTTGGTGACTGCGTTATCTTTATCAACGCTAGCAGCTTATGCTGATGACACAAGTACAAGTAATTCCAACAGCACGACAAATAGTGCAGGTACTGATACAAGTAATACGACAAGTACGACACCAAATAATACAAGTACCACCACAAGCAATACAGGTAAAGCAACAAATAATAACAGTACTACTTCTGTTTTAGGGAATTATCAATGCCAACGTACTGACGCTGCAAACAATACAGCTTCTTATCCCATGAGTTTAACAAAAACAGGGGATACGTACACTTTAGAATGGGATAATAGTGCGGGGGATCCGGTTCTTTATGGTACAGGCGTGATGCATCCTAATTTAACTAATGTTATTTCTTCTTCATTTTGGGATCCTAGAAAACCGGATACCATTGGTATTCAAATGATTGAGATTAAGCCAGATGGTTCATTGCAATCTAATTGGGTATTGCAATCTGACAGCCAACTGGGAACAGAAACATGTACTAAAGGCAAATAAAGTAGGTAATAGTGTGGGTAGATTAAGTAACCTGGGAGACGGTCCGTAGGCCGAAACCCGGGTTTCACCTCGCTCTACCCAGGCTTCGAGTGCATTTAATGTCGTTGTCATTTCTTTTTTACTGGCCATCAAAGGGTTTCATAATCGATTTTTCATTTTATAAAACATAATAGCTAGTGGTTCTTTGAGAAAATAACGTGATAAATATTTGTTTTTGGTCCAACAAATGCTGTCGATTGCAGGTGAGCTGACTGCATCAAGGCCAAATTTTTGCGCTACTAAAATAGCCCTGGGTGCATGAAAAGCTTCAGTGACTAAAATAATAGTTTTCATCTGATTCGCCTGTAATAATGGCTTAGATAGAAGAAGATTTTCATAAGTTGACGTTGATGCAGGTTCAAGCAGGATGTCATTGGCAGGTACTCCTAATGATAGGGCAATTTCTTTCATTGTCTGTGCTTCATTTATTCCATCTTCTTTATCTGTTCCCCCGGAAAAAAGAAGTTTGGGCGCATAGTGAGCTTTATATAAATCTACTGCATGTTTTACACGAGCAACAAGGCATGGGTTATAGGTGCCATCACGATAAGCTTTTGTACCAAGAACCAAAATAACATCTGCTCGTTTTTTCTCATCGTTCTCTGCGGTTTTACTGACATAAACTGCCAAAAATGAATAAATGACCAGTGATAAGAACAGAAAAAAAATACCTAATTGCATGAATAGTTTCATGAATCACTCAATAATGGGCTCGTGTTATAGAAGAAAAATTTTAGCAGATCTTTGTATGTGGTTTGAATAGCATGTAGAGAATGTATGCAAAAAAATTTGATTGGAGTTTCGTTGGTATCTTCAAACTGTAACACCCAAGTGTAGGCTGGGCTGCTAAGCCCAGCATTACAATGATCGGTTTCATGATGGATATTTTGGGGATTAAGAATTAACCCAGCAAAAGCTGGGCTTAGCAGCCCAGCCTAGGTTTATTTGGTTTTGTTAACAAATGTACAGGGTGGGACAAGCCTCAGGACGTTGTAAGTATCAGTAATGTTGATGGTATCTTGGATTTGGCCCGCCATTTTCTACTACAATATAGTCTCGCGGTGGTGTCCATCGATGGGCATTTTTCCATCTTGAATAATGATTATGGTGGTGGTGACGATAGAATTTGAACCGTGGATAATCATCATGTGAATGATAGTAAGCAAAAGCAGTAGCGGAAAATAAGGTCGCTGCACCTAATACGCCGCACAGCAATAATTTCTTAATCATCTGATTCCCCTCTTATTGTTATCTGCTCTTAGTTTAAAGAAAGAATGTAACAGGGGTATAACAAGATTCTTTGCGATTGTAACAAAGTTGTTACAAAAGATGATGTATTGCTTGCATACAGTAGAACCCGAATGCCATCCCTTGCTATGCTCGGGATGACGGAAGACCAAACATCTAGAGCAACCTTAGGGCGCTATTGAGCGTTGTGCTTCAATATCATCTACCTTATCGTTTAAATCGATTTCCTCATTGGGCACCTCAGGGATAACGCAGTTCGCTATTCCTTTCGATAACAAATAGGCAGCACAGGGACTAAAGCAAGTCAGAACGCAGATTGTGGCGGGAATTGTAGCAAGGAATGTAATTGTTGCTGAAGAGGAGGCACCGCTTGCACGCAAAATGTAATAAACGCTAAGATGTACGCCACTGCCTAAGGCTGCCATAGTCAGACCAACGCATTTTCTATAGCAAGTGTCTTTATCAAGCCGAGAAGCACAATAGCCAACATCCTCTTTCCTGCGTTTTACATTGGATTTATAAATTTCTTCATGCTCTTTAACCAACTTCTGCACGGGCGGATTAATATATTGATCCTCTATTTCTGGAGGTAATTTTTTATTTTGGTACAAAGTAAAAAAAAGATTGGGGTTTGTTTTATTGATTGCCTGTGCGGTCAAGGTGAGTAATTTAGGAATTTGTCTGGTTTGTGTTGGTATTTTTTCTGACATATTTTTTTCTGGCATTTATCGACCCTTTTTTATTTAAGAAAATCGCATTATATAACAATAAGTTAATGTGTCATTAGCGTTTGTATGTATTTCTATTATCTTCGCCAAACCGTCCTGATTGTTGGCGTTTCGCTGTTTACATATTCCCGTCCCAAGTGTAACGAGAGATCTCTTAATGATGGTAAGTTGATCTGAAAATTTGGCCATTTTGACTCGAGTTCGCAATAGGGAAACAGACATTATTTTGTGTAAAATTTTAAAAAGAAATTTTAATAAAAGGATGATGGTTATATCATGGGATTCGGATAAAGTTTTGAGGATAAAAATGAGACGTTTTTTTCTAGGAATGCTCTATATGGTACAAGGGATTCATCATCTTGTTACTCCTGGATTGAAGCGTTTTATTCTATTGCCTTTAGCCATTAATTTTATAATGTTTGCTGGCTTGTTTTATCTTATCGATTACTATTTACTACCTTATGCATATCACTACCTTGATAAATTACCTTCCTGGCTAGGTTTTCTCAGCAGTGTCCTTTTCGTCTTTTTTATATTGAGCTTTATCTTAATGTTTTTGTCACTTTTTACTGTATTTTTCAATCTCATTGCTGCTCCTTTTAATGGCTTATTGGCCGAAAAAACTCAAAATTTACTTTTTGGCAGTACAATTCCATCTTTGCCCTTTTATGAAATGGTACTACGGAGTCTAAAACGTCAAGCTGAGTTTCTTGGCTATTTTTTGCCTCGTTTTTTAGTTATGGGTATTTTATTTTTTGTGCCTTTTCTCCAACCGATTTATCCTATCTTATGGTTTATTTTTAATGCTTGGATACTTAGTATTCAATACCAAGATTTTGCTATGGATAATAATCTTATTCGCTTCAAAGAAATGCGTAAGAAAGTTGCTAGTAATAAAATGCTGTCACTTGGATTTGGTTTTTCTATAAGTTTGGCCAGTTTGATACCTATTCTAAATATATTGGTTATGCCTGCGGCTGTTATAGCAAGCACTATGCTGTTCTGTAAATTGAATCAAGATTTGCTTCAACCGAGCTTAAAACATATCGATTTAAAGACAATACATTAAAGTATCTGTAGCCTTGGTGAAACAAAGTGAAGCCCGGGTTTTCAGTTAGACCTGCACCCGGGCTATAAGAGTAAAGAATTAATATGCTTGAACCACAATTTTTCCTACCGCCTTTCCTGACTCCAATAATGAATGAGCCTTTTCAATGTTCTCGAAATAAAAAAGGTGTGGGTCAATAAGTGGTTTTAAATGCTCCTCATCGACTAAGCGTGCGATTTCTTTTAAAATTTTGCCATGCCGTGCACGTTGTTGGTTATGCAATAAAGGCAATAACATAAAAACAGCGTGTAAACTCGCTGATTTGGCATGTAAGGGGGTAATATCATGATTGGACGTTGCCTGGATACTGACGACATTGCCATAGGCAGCAACAGCAGCTAATGATTTTTCAAGATTTTCCCCGCCAATCGTGTCAAATACCACATCAAACCCCACGTCTTTAGTCCATCGATAAACATAATCTTGAACTGACTCATGCCGGTAATTAATTGTCTCTTTGGCGCCCAGTGATTTTGCTATGTCCCCTTTATCTGAAGACGATACGGTAGCATATACTTCGGCCCCAGCCCATTTTGCCAACTGAATTGCAATATGCCCGACTCCACCTGTTCCTGCATGAATTAATACTTTTTGCCCTGGCTTAATTTTAACTTTTTCAAATAATGCTTCCCAAGCAGTGATTGAAACGAGGGGTAATGCAGCAGCCTCCACCATACTCAGCTCTTTGGGTTTTTTTGCAATGAGTTGCGCATCAGCCAGCATAAATTCAGCTAAAGCACCGCTTTCATTGAGAAAGCCACCCGCACATCCATAAACTTCGTCGCCAACAGCAAATTCAACAACATCATCACCTACTTCTTCAATAATGCCTGCTACATCACTGTGCAAAATTGCTGGAAATGGGGGCGAAATATGGGCGTATTTTCCAGATCGAACTTTACAGTCAACAGGATTTACGCTAGTTGCTACAACTCGAATGAGTACATAGCCGGGTTTAACTTGAGGTTTGGGAAGTTCAATCGTTTTAAAGACTGAAGAATCACCAAAAGATGATATCACTTGTGCTTTCATGGCGTCCTCCTAACTGAAAGGCAGAAGATATTTATTAAAAATTCTGAAGAGGGTAAAGTTACCTTCATACATATAAAGTAACATATTAAAAAAATCACAGAATAATTGCTACAGCTGATGATTAAGTCTTTGCGTAAAATATTAATGCGGAAGAACAGATTGGAACTTTTTAGAGCTAAATCTACACTTATAGTATTCATAGAACATCGAGTTTAGGACTAATGAATTTAAAAAAGGATAAATCAACATGTGGCAGACAAGACTAACCGAACAAATTGGTTTAAAATTTCCGCTTATTCAAGCACCTATGGCTGGTGGTCCCACCACCCCGGAATTGGTGGCGGCAGTCTGTAATGCCGGTGGTCTTGGCTCATTGGGCGCTGGATATATGAATCCTCCTGAAATACGAGAAGCCCTAAGAAAAATTCGTGAGTTAACGAATAAACCTTTTGCAGTTAATCTGTTTATTCCCGGGAACCACCATGCCACGCGCGCGCAAATTGAAAAATCATGTAATGATATTGCACAATCCTGCACGGAATTAAATATAGAAATTGAGCCACTTACCGGACCTTACGCCCCATCTTTTGAGGAACAAATAAATGTCCTCATTGAAGAAAAAATTCCTGTGTTTAGTTATGTATTTGGTTTGTTGGATTCTAAGTGGATATCTCAATTTAAAAAAAATGATACCTTTCTAATTGGCACCGCGACAACTTTAACTGAAGCATGGATACTTGCAGAAAGTGGTATTGATGCACTTGTTGCCCAAGGAAGTGAAGCAGGGGGGCATAGAGGAACTTTTATTGGTAATGATGAAGATGGGTTGATTGGTTTGTTTAGTCTTGTGCCCCAATTAAGGGATCAAATAAAAATCCCTATTATTGCAGCAGGAGGAATTATGGATGGCAGAGGCGTTGTTGCTGCCCTTGATTTGGGTGCTGAGGGGATCCAAATGGGAACTGCATTTCTTAGTTGTTTGGAAGCGGGGATTCCTGATAGCTATCAACACACTTTACTGGCTCAGAAGCAAGATAATACGGTACTTACACGTGCTTTTTCTGGGAAACTAGCACGAGGAATACGCAATCAGTTTACTGAACGAATGGATAGAAGGAAAAACAATATTCTGGACTATCCAATTCAAAATGCGTTAACAAGTATGATGAGAAAAAAAGCAAAAGAAAAAAACAATAGTGATTTTATGTCTATGTGGGCAGGGCAATCGGCTCAATTATGTAGAAATATACATGCCGGTGAGTTGATAAGCGCTTTGGTACGTGAAGCAGAAGCGTTGAATTCAAGATCCTAATTTTTCAGTGAGATAGTCGTAAAATGAAGGTAGTGCTGCTTCCATGGTGGGCTGATAGGGGCCAGTTTGATTTTCACCTTGCTCATAAAGCGCTTTTCTTCCTTGCTGAATTTTAATGCATATCTCTTCATCTTCACGTGCTGTTTCTAAGTAAGCTGCTTGTGCAGCGGCGCATAAGGCTGGATTAGATGACCAAATATCCTTGGGATGAAAAAACTCTACGCTGTTGAGGCATTGATTAATGCCTACAGGTGAAATCGTACTAATGATTAACATAAATGGAAAATATTCAATCATAATATTGGGGTAATAAGCGAACCAAGCGGCGCCATACTTAGGCAAATCACCATGTGTCTGGGCCAATAACTCATCTTGATATGCCTTAAAATTATCAGATCCAGATTTTGATAGATCAGGTTGTATGCCTACATACTGGACGGAGTGCCTGTCATTGATTGTCCAACCAAGCTGCCGTACATCGACTAATCGCCTTAAACCGTTATGAACAAAAGGGATATGATAATCATCCAGATATACTTCCATGAATATTTTCCAGTTAAAGGAATAGTATTCATGTTTTGCTTGAGCGAATACGTAATCAGAAAAATCAAATAGGACGCTTGCTGGAGCATCTAAAGCATTCGCTTCTATTTTATTGTTTCCTCTAAATAAAAGTCCATTCCATTCACTCAACTGATCTTTTTTTAAGTTGAAGCATGGCGTGAGTTCAAATTGTGGCGCATGGATCAATTCACCTTGGGTATTGTAGGACCAACTGTGAATTGGACAACGAATTCTTTTTACATTTCCTGAGTCGGATAAGATAATAGCTTGCCTATGCCGGCAAATGTTGGAGAGTACACTGACCCCCTCTTCGTGATGGATCAGCATTTCTTTATCATGACTACGTTTCAAAACATAATAATCATTTAAGTTAGGCACCATGAGCTTATGTCCGACATATTCAGGGCTTTGTTTAAAAATATGTTCTTTTTCAAGTTGATAAATCGATGGATCAAAATACCAATGAACCGGAATGGGATGATATCGATTCATAATAGAATAGCTCCTATACCGAACGAGTAAATAGGCTACTTGTTTATTTTCAATATATTATTTATGTGTTTCGTGCATAACCATAAACATCAGCATATTTAGAATTATAGTCTCATCTCAAAGTATTTTTTTATATTAATTCTAAATGATTTCCATAGAGCCTGGGTTAATAAGCCTCTTTTGATAAATCAGCTTAATTTTCATAAAACGAGCAAAAAGGCTTAAGCATTAGAAGAAATAGGCTATAAATATATAAATGGAGCCCGGTTTGGAATCAATTTTTTGGGTAAGCAAAAGAAGGAACGACTATGTTACAACATCATTATCGTTATAATTATTCACCCATTATTGATAGACCTGTCTTTGATTGGCCTAACAAAACGCGTTTGGCATTTTATATCGGTCTTAATCTAGAACATTTTTCTTTTGGTGAAGGTTTGGGAGCTGAGTTAGCGCCTGGGCCAAGACCACAACCTGATATTTTAAATTACAGCTGGCGTGATTATGGCAACCGTGTGGGTGTGTGGTATTTACTTGAGTTATTTAATCAACTTAATTTACCTACGGCATTACTGGTGAATACATCAATATATGATTACTGCCCGCAAGTCGTTACCGCTTTTCGTCAACGCAATGATGAGGTAGTTGCGCATGGTCATTCTAACTCCATTCGACAAGGCAGCTTAAATAAAGAAGATGAAAAAATAATGATTCAAGAAGTTACAAAGAAAATCAAACAAGAAGAAGGAAAGCTTCCTCAAGGTTGGTTAGGTCCATGGATCTCAGAAAGTCTGGCTACGCCTGATCTTTTGCATGCTGCAGGCTATGAATATGTACTCGATTGGGCGCATGATGATCAACCCACTTGGCTTAAAACAGAAAGCGGGAAAATTTTATCGATTCCTTATTCACAAGAAATCGATGATATCCCAGCGATTGTCCCTAATCGAATGAGCGCCTCAGTGTTCGCCGATATGATGATAGACCACTTTGATGAAATGCTCGAACAATCTAAGTTAAGGCCGTTAGTTTTTGGGGTTGCCCTCCATCCTTATATTATTGGTCAACCTTTTCGCTTAAAGCATCTACGACGCGCGTTAACCTATATTGCAAAGCATCGTGATCAAATCTGGATAACTCATCCTGGAGCAATTGCTGAACACTATAAAAGTCTTTTTCCCTAAAATGATATAGGACAATTTGTAAAAACTCTTATAATTGTTCAATTATTCCACTGTAATCAATGTCGATAATTCGCGTAGTGCAATAAAGAAAATAGTGTAATCGATGCTGGAGCTGCTCAGGAGCATTTCCATTAACTTTTCCCAACGCTGCTGGATAAAACTGTTTTTTGCGAACCAATAGGCAATCAGTTTATCAGACTCCAATTTTTTTTGATCATTCATTAAAATGACTATAGTTAAGCGGCGTTGTAAGTTGTCCAGTTCATCACGTAAAGATAGCCGTGCCAAACTGTTCCAATGTCCTTCTCGAGAGTCGTTACCAATTTGATCACGGAACCAAACCAAACTAAAAGTACTGCCTACTTTAAAGTAAACTTCTGCTGTTCTTCCTAGGTCAAATTTATTTTGTGTCGCCACTTCTACTACATTTAACACGGTATACATAGCGCGAGTTGCGGCAATTTTTTTTGCGGCTTTTTCGGATAAACCGATTCCTACAAACTGTGTGACTATCTTATCAAGGTATTCTTTAGTCACACCCGCCATGAGATCAGGAATTGATTTTTCAAGTTTGCTTATCGATTGACTGTAATGGGCAATGTTCTTCGCAATGTCACCTTCCAGACGTCGATGATGTAAAAACCAACGTGTTGCTAAGTTCATTAGTTGTCTGACGTGATGCAACAACTCATATTGAGTTTGTACGGTTACTTTATAGTTCAGCGAGTCAATTAGTTGATGTAAATCATCTATTTGATAAGCCTTTGCTGCAATAGTATAGGCACGAGCAATATCGGCCACTGGCTGTCCGGTTTCGATTTGCATACGATACATGAAGGTGATGCCCATACTATTAACGATTTGATTACTAAGCTGTGTTGCGATGATTTCCCGTCGTAATCGGTGTGCCTGCATTGCATTGGCATAAGACTTTATGAGTAATGAAGGAAATCCGGTATCGAGTATGGTTGCAAAATAGGGATCATCGGGTAAATCCGATTTTAATAACTCTCCAGTGATATAAATTTTTGTATAAGCCATAATAATAGACAATTCGGGGCGCGTCAGTCCCTGGCTTGCTGCTTGACGTTCTAAAAGATGCTTATCATCAGGAAGAAACTCAACACTTCTATCTAAATCGGCTACTGTTTCCAGTTCCTTAATATACGTTTGATATAAACCGCTATAGCTTAGGGAATTCATGGCAGAAAAGCCTAAAACTAACGCTTGATTGTAATTATCTTGTAACACCAGCTGCGCAACTTCCTCGGTCATTTTGGTCAGCAATTGATTGCGTTTTTTCTCAGTAAGTGTTCCTTGATTTATTTCCTTGTTGAGCAGAATTTTGATATTTACTTCATGGTCAGAGCAATTTACACCTGCTGAGTTGTCGATTGAATCAGTATTAATCAGACCACCTTCTAAGGCATATTCTATTCTTCCAAGTTGCGTAAATCCGAGATTGCCACCTTCACCAACTATTTTGCAACGCAATTCATTGCCGTTAATACGGCAAAATTCATTGGTTTTGTCGCCAACATCTGCATGCGATTCAGTTGATGCTTTAACATAAGTGCCAATTCCGCCATTAAATAACAAATCTACGGGGGCTTTTAAGATTGCTCGAATCAATTCGTTTGGAGTTAATGAATTGTCGGTAATTGCCAGTATTTTTTTTACTTCTGGGGTGATGGCAATGGATTTACTTGCGCGTTTGTAAATGCCGCCACCTTTGGAAATGAGTTGAGGGTTAAAATCCTCCCATGATGAGGTGGGTAAATTAAATAAGCGCTGACGTTCTTCAAAGGATTTACGCCCGTCAGGATTAGGATCAAGAAATATGTGACGATGATCAAATGCTGCGAGCAAAAGACCGTGGGGGGTATAGGTTAGGCCATTACCAAATACATCCCCGCTCATATCGCCAACACCAACGACTGTAAAATCTTGTTGCTCGATATTGATATCCAATTCGCGGAAATGACGTTTAATTGATTCCCATGCACCACGCGCAGTAATACCCATTTTTTTATGATCATAGCCCGCAGATCCTCCAGAGGCAAAAGCATCTCCAAGCCAGAACTTGAATTCTTTAGAAATCGCATTCGCAATATCAGAAAAGGTTGCTGTTCCTTTATCAGCTGCTACAACAAGATAAGGATCGGCATCGTCGTAACACACGGTTTTCGGGGGAGAAATAACACGGTCGTTTTCAAAATTATCTGTAAGATCAAGTAACCCTCTGATAAATGATTGATAACAATGGGTTACTTCTTGTTTTATTTGCTCACGATCAAGCAGGTTGAGTGATTTTTTTAAAATAAAACCACCTTTAGCTCCAGAAGGTACAATCACTGAGTTTTTTACTTTTTGCGCTTTCATAAGGCCAAGAATTTCCGTACGGAAATCTTCTGGGCGATCAGACCAGCGAATACCGCCACGTGCTACCTTGGCGCTACGTAAATGGATGCCTTCAAACTGTGTTGAATAAACAAAAATTTCGTACAGGGGTTGTCCTGGAGGTAAATCAGGCACTTTGGTTGTATGAAGCTTAAGTGATAAATATTTTTTGGGCTCACCATGGGAATCTAATTGAAAATAATTGGTGCGCAGTGTCGCTTTAATTAAAGACCAGAAATAGCGGATGATATGATCTTCGTCCAGACTGGTAATGGCATCGATATCAGCTTGAATTTCAAGCGCCAAATCCGCCATTTTATTTTTGCTGGCGGTATTTTGTTTTAGACCAAATTTTAAATAGAACAGCTGAATTAGTTTTTTGGCAATCACCGCATAGGCTGCGATCGTTTTTTCTATATACTGTTGGCTAAAGCGAAAGCCAATTTGTTGCATGTACTTAGCATAAGCTCGAATGATGGTTATTTCGCGCCAGGATAATCCTGCCCCTAAAACCAGCTTATTAAAGCCGTCATTTTCACAATCCCCAACATGTATTTTGATTAAAGCTTCATTAAAAATGTCTTTTACCTGGTCCAAAGTGAATAAATTGGAATGAGCATAGGACACATTAAAATCACCAATCCAAATAAATTGATTGGGATCGATAGCGATGCGATACGGTCTCTCGGTATAAGTTCTTAATCCCATGTTTTCAATCATAGGTAAGATGTCCGATAAGGGAATGGAACTCCCGTATCGATACAGCGTAATATGTAATGGATGTTCCCCACGAGGAGATTCGTAAAAAACAATCGCTAATGGATTGTCTGGCGATAGTTTGTCAATTTGTACGAGATCAGCTATTGCCTCCTCAACAGTATGTTGCTCACAATAGCTCATTGACAATGCAGGGAGATATTTTTTGGCTAATTGTTTCCCTTTTTTCGTACCCAACTGCTTGATTAGTGCTTGATCTAACTGATCTTTCCATGAGTTTTCCATTTTTAAATCTCACAAAGGTGCAGTGTTATTATTCAATAAGTATAGGTCATGAAATGGGTTGCAGATAATGGAGGCCTTTCGAAGCGCTACTGCGGCGGCATCTTTGTAAGAAAGAATATGGATTAGCTGCTTTCTCGAAAAGTGAAAAATTTGTGTCCCAGAAAACTTGTAAACATAGGGGAGGTTAACCCCAATAGATGCGCTATTACTCGAGTGTGTGATTGCACATCGAGTGCAGGTAAAACATAATAAGCAAGCAGTAAACTGAAAAACCAAGTTTGCAGCATCCCTACCAAGTTGACTAAAATAAAAAAAATAATGGAACGGGTGAGCGTTTGTTTGCTGTTCTTAAATACAAATAATTTTCCAAGAGTAAAAGCGGCAATCATCCCAGTAACATAGGCTAAAATAATGGATGTTGAAAAACTGAATGAATAGTTATAGATAATTCTGCTAAAGAAATTTATTATTAATGATATTAATCCTACCATTAAAAAACCAATAAACTGTTTTGACCTAAAATGATGAATCACAGGTTATCTCACTTCAATTTATAAATAAGTCAGGCTTTATTTAAAACCATGCCAAATTTTTTTCCCTATCCAATAAACAACCAAGAAGATACAAATCCATATTAAAATTAAGGGTAAGAAATACACGAAAAATGTAATTAAACCATAGGTAAAATGACGCAACTCATCGACTAAAGAATGGTAGGCATCAATAAATGTAGCAGAAATGTTCCATTGTTTTTGTTGTTCGGTTTGAATGATTGGATTCATGCTTAAATTAATATTGATTAATGAATAAGCTACTGATTCTTTGTAATATTTTATCTGTCCTTGAAGGACATCGATTTGTCCTTGTATCTCGTTTAATTGTTTGAATACGTTAAGAACATCCGTTGTTTTTGTTGCGCTGGCCATAATTTTTGATAATTGTTCTTTGGCGGTTTGTAAGTTACTTAGTTGACTTTGTAAATCGACAAATTGTTGTGTAATGTCTTCGCCAGTTACCGATTCTTGTACAACGTGTGTTGCAAGTGATTTCAAGGTACTTAATGCATTATTCAAGCCCTGAGCAGGTACTCTGATACTGATATTTGCAGTAGTATTCCCCGCAATATTGTTATCTTGATATAGATTGGAATTGACTACGTATCCTCCAGAACTCTCTGCCAAATGAGTGATTTTTTCCATTGCCGAATTAATGTCATCGACTTGCAAAGCAATATCCGCATTGCGAATAATCATACCTCGCATCACATGTTCTGGAGCTTGGTTTGTATTGGACTGGTCTTGATTACGCATCATGGCTATGGGACCGCTCGCGTAATTAGGATTTCCAACTCCTGCTGGTACGGGTAGAGGACTTCCCCCTCCATACATTGTTGTTCCAGTTGTAGTAAACCATTCGGAGATAAAAAATAATATTGCGAGTGTGCCAATAAAAGCTAAAAAATAAAGGATGATTTTCTTCATTATTATTCTGCGCAACACAATAGATCATGTTAAAGTGTGGCAAAAATTTCTTGAATTGTAAAATAATAGGTCTAATGGTTTAAATTATGCAACTTGACGTTTTTTTTATGTCAACATAGGGTCTGTTTACATTTAGGCTCAAACTTGCTCAATATAAACAGACCCTATGGCTTTGATGTCACATTATTATTGGCGTTTATCACAAAAAGCGACACATACTTTATGTTCTATGACTTCACCGCCACAGGCAGAATAACATGCTCTATAGGTCGACTCACATCGACAAGAATGGTTGCAGCTACTGCTTCGATCAAAATCAGTTACTGATTTATCGATAGGTAAACCCATTCTTCTTCGCTCTTCTTTATATTGTTTGTATTCAAATAAAGCATTTTGTTGGGCTCTCATACGACAATGGTCATTGTCTACCCTACAACTTTGTTCGCAATCATTTCTGCCTTGAATACACTGGGCAGTACACATTTTTGCAACATCTGATTTAGGCGGAACAAAATTGTATTCGGTATTATAAATAGGACCACAGGCGCTTAGCATGCTCGCTAGAACCATAATTGAAAAAATAAAAAACTTTTTTAGCATATGATCCTCTTTTATGAGTTATAGGGATGCAATTGTTCTGGAATTTTGGCCGTGATACGGTCCAGAGCAGACCGGGGTAGTTTAGTAACGCTTAGTTGAAAAATCAAGCATGAAACTCGCCGCTATGCTACAAATTAAAAACGTATTACCCCGGCGTTTAAAAGTTGATTATTCTCATGCGGCCGATTTGGTTTCGTTGTTCTTAAAAAAATTCATAATTTTAAATTCATTAAATTGTATAAAAAAGACCTTGGCAGTCTACACAAGATATTACTCTTACATCGAATTTCTCGTTAATAAAGCAACAATTGCCTTATAAAATGATCATATTGGCTAATGTTTGTGACATTGTGTGGCTTTAACAACAAAACCGGAGCCGAATCAATAAAGGTTATGATTTAAAAATAATCTGCATGCTTAATATTTAGTTAAGATGTTTTATGTAAAATTAGCCCAAGTTATGTATGTTAAGTTAGGAGATGAAACGATGTTGGCTAGAACGCTTATGTATTCAAGAACTTCTTCTCGGGTAGCTAATAGACATATTGCTCTAGGTGGCAATACACATATTGTGCGTTTCTATTCTCAACACAATTGGGGCAAGTACAATGAAGGTTCTTGTGATATTGAGTCAGTTCTTGAGTCCGGGAAAGAATCATTTCCAGAGGTGTTTCGAGATGCTTCTGTCGAATTTACTGCATTAAAAAATTCAGTGCAAAGAACAGATGAATTGTCATTGAAGGTAAAAGGTTTTGGGCGTTACAAAGGTCAACATGGTGAATCTGTTGGTGATTTAATGTTGTTTGAAACGTTTCGTCGCTCCTTACAAATCACTGGCGCTTTAATTCCTTTATTGTTAAAAACTCCTCCTCAAAATAATGATTTTGGGGCATTCGTCCGTAGTTTTCACACACAGCATGTTTTGCCAGTGCTTCCAGAAATATGCATGTTATCTCAACGACAGAAATATTTGAGTTGGGTATATGATGCTTTTAAGGATCCAAGTAAACAGGAGCATCATCAAGTCCATAAGCATTTTAAGAGATTTAAAGCAGAGCTTTTAAAACGAAAAGAAAAGGGAATAATAGATGGATCTGATTCTATGTTAAGCGAGTTAGCGATGACGCACATAGCAGATAAATTACTTAGAAGTGAAGTCGATGAGCGAATGTATACTCTTACAGAGCGTATAATCGAGAGACTTCTTAAACAGTCTCAATATGAAGCATTACCATTAGTTTCAGCAATGGATGCGAATACGTTTGTTGGTGTTCAAGAAAAAGCCCCTAAAAGTTATCCTGACCGTTTCACTGTATTGATGGCAGGGGGACCTGGCAGTGGTAAATCTATTACAACAGAGAGTTTTGCGTTGCAATTGCAACAGCAAACAGGATATGCATTAGATGAGCTTGCGCTTCTTACCGTTGATAGAAAAAGAACAATTTTTTATGAGGATGAATGTGTGAAGGGAGCTCATAAAAAACACATTGGTACATTGACGCATGCAGAAGCAGTAGTGACTTACAATATGAGCGGTGATTTTCTGACACGTCGAATGGATCAACATAAGCGCGTTCCTAATGTATTCAAAGAGATGTGTAATATATGGCCTAAATGGCTGGATATCGGTTTAGAAAAGGATGGGACTTATCTAATAACTGTCTCGACAAGAAAACCTGAGAAAGCGGTTGATGGGGTAATCCAAAGGGGTATTTCTAATAATGATTTTATTACTCCCCCTAAGTATGTATTGGATTCTTATCGTAGTGTGAGTGAACGGTTTCCATCAGTTATTCAAGAAAATCAATCTAAAAAGGTAATTATTAGTGTGGTAAATAATGAGTTGGCGATTGAGAAAAAATTCAGTAAAGGGAAAGAGCAAGAGTCAGGGCAGCCAGAAGATAATAAGCCAGCGGTAGTAGTAGATTGTGAAACCAATACAATTTATGTTGTCAATCTTTTGCAATATGTAGACTTCATTAATCAAAGCCAACTCAATAGCAATGCGACATCTGAAGAGGAGCTTTTTAAGGGGGCAGATATTTCGATTGCCACGAGTATGGCAAGAGTCATTGATCCAAGTAAATTTGGATCGGCTAAAATTGCATTTGTGCGACAAGGAATTACGTCAACTTCAATTAATAATCTTGAGGAAAATATCGTCGCCACGGTTCAAGACGGTGTGCTTGATGTTCAAGCTGAAGCTGATTTTGAGGAATTAAAATCTGCTGCTCCCGAGCATTTTGAGGCATTAGATAGTTTGGTATTGCAAAATCGGCTGAACTTATCATGACAATAAGAGCAGGATTACTGGCAAGAATTCTGCTCTTTTTGCATCAAAATTATTTAAATTTTCTCGCAGGCCCTGAAGCATCTGTTGACGAAGTATTCTCAAGCTCTTTCACAATAGTTTGAACCGATTTGCTTAATTCTGATTTTGCCTCATTTTCTTTGACTCTTGTCCAATTTATATCTTTGAAAAAACGGTTGGTAGCAGGAGTAGGCTTAATTGCTTTAGGGGCAGAGGAGGTAACAAATCTTCTAAATAACATCATTTATAAAATCCTTTTTCAATAAAAAGCGTATTAGTTATGATAAGTTTTTATAAAAAATACGCAAGTTTTATTTTTTGTTGATCAATTAAAGTGTATGTTATTGTTTTTTCTTTGGATTTAATTGATCTTTATCCGGGAATGGATTTTTGTCCAATTGCTCGGCAATTGTCCGGGTGTTTTTATTCAGCGAATTTATTTGTTTTTTGTCTGAAGTTACGCTCCAGTCAATCGACTTTCCAAAATTTTTGGGTGTCTTTTTAGTCATTGATTTTCTCCAAATGAACAAAACCATTTGTGTATAAAAAATGATTTATTTGTATATATTAGCAAAATATTTCATGTGGATCAGCCAAAAAACAAGAGAATTACTCGTGTTCACGTCAAGTTCATCTGGTATAAGATGCGCTTGATGCCTCTACATAGACCTGATAGTAAGAAATTTATAGAGTTTTTAGGGTAGATTACATCGCTAGGGTAATCAAAAAGTCATTATTACGTTTATTTTTATTTTGATATATAATTAACCAATTTATGATCGCTCATACGATCAGCTGTTCAATAATCATTTTAATTTAGAATAAACATCCATGGACATCTCATTTTTATTTGGTTTTTTAGCTGGCGGTCTTACTACTGCTCTAAGTGGGTTGCAAATACAAAAATTCATGAATAATAGGAAAAATGTTGCACGCATAAAGAATAAAAAAATATTAGATTTAGACCGGCTTTTTCATGATTTCCCTCATTTTATGAGTATTATTAAAAATGACATTAATAACCCTAGCCATAAAGATGTAAGGGAGTTTTTTGTAGTCGATAAAGAGGCAATCTTGAATTCGTTTGTTCCTCGATTTCGATATGAATTGTCCACCGAGATTCTTCCCGCCTTAAATCGATTAGAAGAGTTGGGTTATATTGAAAAGTTAAAAAATAATTGCCTTCACTATAAAATTGAAGAAGAGTTTATAATACAACTCCAATCTATGGCGACAACTGCAAAAGAGTAAAAAACATAGATAAAGTTTAGGGGCTAGCTGTCATAGATTTGCTCCAATTAAATTATAGGGGGAGGTTTTTATGTCACGCAAACTGTTAGCGAAACAATTTTTAAGCCGTGTTATTAAGTATCTTCAGAAACAATCTGATCCATCCATTGCTAAAAAAATTGTAGCAGATTTAAGGTTAGGTTCCGCTGAAATTCGTGATGTAGACTTCAAAGAATTTTTGGCTAAATTTACAAAAGAACCAATTGATTTGGATGGGCTTATCAACGCCATGCAAAAAGGTTTGCTCAGCAACACGCTCTTCTGTGATTTACTTGCTTTTATAGAAAGAAACCAGTTAATTTCAGATGAAGAGTTGCAGGCTATGTCAAAACAGTTGCAAATCCAACTGAATTTATTATGTTTATTCGAAGCGTTCGCAGTGACGATGGTAAACAGTTTCACATTTAATGAGGATGTTTATTGCTTCACAAAAAAACAAAGAAATACGGCTTATCCAGGAAATCCTCTTTTCAATTTCTTTTTTGGTTCTAATAGTAACAATTTTTCTCTTTTTAAAAATTTAAAGTTAATTTCTGTTGATCCTGTCATTGCTGCGGGTGCATTTCTGCGCTCATTAGGCAGTGAGCAACTGGATAAGGCAGAAATTGAGGCAAAGTCAAAAGAGTTTATTAAGAAATATGGACTAGCACTTTGGAATGCACAAATTTGTCCTCCTCCATTAGGTGAAATGTCTGATGATTCAGTTAAAAATGTGAGTTTAAATATCTTAGAGGCAACATGGGAAGAACAGCAAAAGGAGAGTGGGGCGCCTGGTGATAATGCTTATGCTGGTGCTGCTCTTATCCGGATGTTAGAGCATCTTCGACCTCTGCATGCTTATATCTTTCAAAATCTGGTCTTGCCTGATGACAGTTCAATCACTGCAAGTGGCCGATACAGCTTGCTTCCTGATTTAACAGTGAATCAATCACGTAAGCGAGTGAGCCAATTTTATGTTAGTAAGGAATGGATGTATTTATATAATAGCTGGAACTTGTTTTTTGTTGTTCAGAACTTAGATAGCAAATTCTTGCCTATTAAACTCCTAATCCCCTCAGTGTTGAATGCTCTGCCAAGCCAATACATGGAAACACGTGTGTTTGTACTTTATCTTATAGGTAATTTATTTCATTACAATAAGTTAAGTGTTTTTACAGAGGACATTAAGCTTTCTCAAGCACAGGTAATCTTGAATAAATGGGGAGAAATAAATAAAAAATATGCTGACGCGCTACTAAAAACTTCTTGTGCTGATTTAGAGGAAACTTCAGAAATGGTTTATCATGATATTTTTGGGGAGCATACTCATTTTTCATTAGCGTATCATGTTGCAAATTTCATTCGTGATTTTGAGCATTTTAGAATTACCAGTGATCCCGAGACGCGCACACTCCAATTAGCGTGATTCACCCTAATATTTTTTTATCTGGTCGTGAGAAAAGAATATCCGACCAGTTTTTCGTGTTGGTTTTTATTGACCTTCATGATACAAATCCCCATAGCCCCAATTTGTTATTTCTGATCGCGGGACCTGCAGATTTAAAACAAAAGGATTGTGCATGATGAGAAAAGTGGTCTTTAGTCTTTCGCTTATATTGAGCATAATAATTTCCCCTTTATTTGCAAAGGAATACATTAAAAATCCTGAGCTACAAAATAATGAATGTGTCGATACCATTGCATCACGTGTCGCTGATGGTGGTTTATTTTTGGATCAATGCCACATACATGATCGTGATGTACCGCAAATCCTTTCCTTTCTCAATGCACATCCAGAAATTACCCGCTTGAGCATCTCTGACAATCAGATCGGTTATCAAGGTACAGAATTGATTGCTACGAATACCCATATTCGTTATTTGTTCCTTACTGGAAATCGCATTGGTTCACTAGGAGCTGAAGCCTTAGCTAAAAATACTTCTTTGGTTTATCTTCTTTTAGGAGAGAATCATGTTGGTCCCTATGGGGCTGAGGCTTTGGCCAAAAATAGTACCCTGATTTTTCTTTCTCTTGATGGCAACCCTATAGGTACTTCAGGCGCAAAAGCACTAGCAAAAAATAAGACGTTAACGCATCTTTCGCTAAGAAAAAGTCAAATTGGTGTGGCCGGTGCGAAGGCATTGTATGCAAATGAAACATTGAAAAGTTTATATCTAGGCAATAATCGATTAGGAAATGATGGGCTGGAGTTTCTTGATAGAAATCAATCCATCAATTTTATTGATTTGGAGAACAATAATATTGATAAGGATGGCGTCAAAATCATAGCAAGAAAACCTAATTTGTTTTATCTCAATCTTGATAAAAACCCTTTGCAAAATGAAGGGGCTGCTTTTTTAGCGCAAGCGAGCGTTCTGGAGTGGCTGTCAATTGTTGGCTGTGGTGTGGGTGTGGAGGGTGCTCATGCTTTATCTGCATTGAATCATCTCACCATGTTGAATATCGACAATAATTTAATTGGTGATGAAGGCATTATTGCTTTGACGAAAATGAGTTCTCTGAATAACTTATATGCCAATAATAATCATATTGGTGACGAGGGAGCAAAAACTTTAGCAAGCGTGCTACAGCTGCACAATTTGAGTTTGAGTCATAATAATATTGGCGATGATGGCGCCTTAGCTTTAGCTGAAACTACGACTCTGTATACTTTAGACGTGGGATTTAATCAAATCAGTGCAATCGGAGTAGAAGCATTAAGAAACAATGAAATTCTGACTTATTTGAATACTTTAGGGAATCCTGGGGATGAATAGCCTTCGACCGTGCACATGATCGAAGGCTATTGGAGAAATTTGATTTTGAACTAAATACTTATTTTAAACTTTATAAAACAAGCGAGGATTGCTTTTCCGGTGAATTGATTGGTTCATGTGGTTGTTCCGATTTTTGCGGAGTTTGTTTGCTTGCAAAAAAAAGAATATCATTTGCAGTGAATTTTTTTTGTTCTTCTACCTCTTTTTTTTCTAAGGACGAGAATGAGTTTATATCTTCCTTATGACATAGGTTTTCTCGAGCATATTTCTCTAGAGTGCTGCGTTCAATGAAATGCCACCTTAAAAAAACACCACTAAGATTCGTTTCACAGAGCCTAAATGAGTCAGATATGGGAAGCTCAAGGCATAAAAAGTGAGGGAGTGCAAACTGCAATGAATGAAAGGATGTAGGAAACTCCATGCAATGGCTACCTAGAGCAATTAACTCATTACTGTCTGTGAAATAGGCATTTCCAGCAGTGATACATTGAGCATTATAAAAATCTTCTTCTGCTGCTAAATGTGGATAAGCAGGGATATTATTCTCTGGATGTGAATTTCCGCATGGACCAAAAACCAGTTCATTTTGTATTGTTAATAAAAACTTTACCATTTTTACATTTTTGAAATCAGTAGTCAGATTACATCTGGAACAATCAGAATCATTAAGTAAATCAATCAGTTCGCTGGTATTCCTGGCAATCCATTTAGGCGTTTCTATTATAATTTTAGGAGGTTCGTGTAACGAAGTCATCGAAAGAAAAACAGGTTTTATAGGTTTAAAAATACCCAATACTTTCCCATTTTGGTCGTTTTTAAATCCAGAGGCAGCTTTTTCCTTATGCAGCATATTTGTTCTCCAAGTTATCTTTATTTTTATAATTGATTCATTATGAGGAGGGTCTAAAGTTGGTCGATTCTACATGAAAAATGAATTGAGACAAGTATTGATATACATCATCCTGATTTATAAAAAAGCGGATATTTATCTCGCTAATATCGCATCTCTCGATTTTTTTTGCTTGATTTAATTCTTTAATTACACTTCCTGTTTTTGTTTTTTCTTGTCAGGGGGGAGATACAGGCGATGGGGTGTAATCATTGTGTCGCCCAGATTGGCGAAGCGTAATTTGGTTTTTTTTGTCGTCATCCCGAGTACAACCAGAGATCTCTATCGTAACACAGTGCTACAGTGGAGACCCTTGTTGCGCTCGGGATGATGAGCTAGATATTTATTTTGAAACCATTTGAACCAGAGTATCAATTGCGTAATCTAAGTTTAATTGCTGCATTTCTCCAGTAGCACGATTTTTATACTCTACGCAATTTTGCTCCATATTTCGCTCACTGACGATGATTCGGTGTGGGATGCCAATTAAATCATGATCTGCAAACAATACGCCTGCGCGCTCATTACGATCATCAATTAAGACATCAACTCCCAACTCATTTAAACGTTCATATAAAGCATTCGCTTGCGTTGTGACTGTTTGTGAGCGGTGTCCATTTAAAGGAATGATGACGATTTGGAATGGAGCGATGTTTTGCGGCCAGATGATCCCTTGCTCATCATGATGTTGTTCAATAGCAGCAGCAACTACGCGTGTTATCCCTAAACCGTAACAGCCCATCATCATGGTTTCTAGTTGGCCTTGCTCATTAATTACCGCGGCATTCATGGCTTTGGCATACTTATCACCTAACTGAAAAACATGGCCCACTTCAATACCGCGGCAGGAGCGCAGAGTTCCTTGACCATCTGGACTAATATCACCTTCTTTAACGTTACGTAAGTCATAGGCAAGGTAATCACTAATGTCCTTATCCCAAGCAGCATGTTGATAATGCTTATCGGCTTGATTGGCACCACAGATAAAAGAATCCATAGCCAGTGCATGATAATCTGCGATTACAGGAATCGATAAATGGATTGGTCCTAATGATCCAGTCGGTACATTCAAGCTTTTTAAGACTGTTTCCTCATCTATAAATTGTAAGGGAGAATGGACTAAAGGATGTTTTGTTGCTTTGACTTCATTCAGTTCATCATCACCTCTTAAAACCAAAGCAACCATGGGCTGTTCTCTTCCTTTTACAATCAAAGTTTTGACGGTTTGATTGCTTGCTACACCCATAAATTTTGCTACTTCAGCTATGGTTTTTTGATTTGGCGTATCTACCAGCATCATTTTTTGTTGGGTCGGCGTTGCTTTTTCAGGTCTTAAGCTGGTCGCTTGTTCAATATTTGCTGCATATTCCCCTTTATCACTGTAGAAAATTAAATCTTCGCCGGAGTCAGCCAATACTTGAAACTCATGTGATGCAGAGCCGCCAATAGCGCCTGTATCTGCTTCAACTGCACGATATTTAAGCCCTAGGCGATCGAAGATTCGGCAATAGGCCTGATACATGTCTTTATAGGTCATTTGCAGACTTTCTAAGTTTAAATGAAAGGAATAAGCATCTTTCATAATAAATTCACGTGCGCGCATGACACCAAAACGAGGTCTTATTTCGTCACGAAATTTAGTCTGAATTTGATAAAAACTTGCAGGAAGTTGCTTATAGGATTGCAATTCATTACGCATAATGTCAGTGATGACTTCTTCATGAGTAGGCCCAAAGCAATATTCTCTATCATTAGAGTCTTTCATAGTGAGAAGCAGTCCACCAAAGGTATCCCAGCGTCCCGTTTCTTGCCATAGCTCAGCAGGTTGTACTGCGGGCATGAGCACTTCCATCGCATGAATGCGATTCATTTCTTCGCGGACGATTTGCTCTACTTTACGTAATACTTTTAAACCCAGAGGCATCCAGGTATAAAGGCCTGAGCCCAGTTTACGGATCATTCCTGCTCTTAGCATTAATTTATGAGAAACGATCTCCGCATCACTTGGAGTTTCTTTAAGAGTTACTAAAAACCATTGAGATGCACGCATTTCAACTCCTGAAGTAGTATTGTTCTTGATTGGAAAGCATTATACAGAAGTTTTTGTTCAAAAACAGATGAAATAATTTGAGTTTAGAAACGGTAGAAAATCCTGGTTGCAAGCAACCAGGTTATGTCTGGTAGGATGTTATATTTTAATTTTGGATTCTTCTAATAGTGCATTTAATTTAGAAGCTAAATGCGCATTATTTTCCCCTTCAAGTTGACTTAATTCATGTGCGTAATTATTAAAATGCACTTTGCCTGTTTGTACATTATAAACGGCACCAACCATAGCAATGTCATTTTTCTCTATCATTTGATGCAGAATAGGACTACGTTCATAAATTTTTTGCATGGTATTGGCAACATTCAAGTCAGTGACATTGTTCACGAAGGTAGTATTTTTACTGTGACGGTTCGTTTCCGTTTCGTTCTCAGCATTGATTGCTGGCTTTATTTTGTCTAACAATTCTGTAATATGTCCTGTTTCAACTCCGTCACATGCAGATAAAATGGCACCACAACGGGTGTGACCAAGAATGATAATTAGCTTGACGCCAACGACATGGCACGCATATTCAACACTAGCCAAAACATCATTGTTCACAACATTCCCCGCAACACGAACGCAAAAAACATCACCAAAACTTACGTCGAAAATGGTTTCAACAGGTACGCGTGAATCAATACAGCCAAGAACTATGGCAATGGGATGTTGTCCTTTGGCTGTAAGTTTTATGTCTTGTTGGTTAGAACGATGAATTAAGTTGTCATTTAGGAAACGTTGATTTCCTTCATATAAAATATTTAATACTTGTGCCGGTGACAGATTAGATTGCACATCGTATGTAGTAACGTTGATAAATTCAATATAATTATGAATCTTGTAATGTTCTTTGAAACCAATAAAATTTATGGCGATTTTTTTATTGGGGGCTTGTTCTTCTTTAAATTCTTTTAAAAACTCTGAAATTTCTTTATCAATATATTGAGTATAACGTGCATCAATAATTAGGTGTGATTCTTTGGGTATGGAATCAAGCTCAGCAATTAGTGCGGCTTTATTAAGAAAAGTCATTTGTTGGGGAAGTATCAGACGATTAACCTCACCAGTTGGATGAATTTCCTTCAGAATATTAATTCGCGCCTGACTGTTCGATTTTAAAATATAGAACAAACTGACGGCTAATCCAATTAAAATACCAGTCAATAAGTTAAAGACAATAATTCCAATTACGGTGGAGATGAATGGAATAAAACGATCGCTGCCTTGAGCATAAATGGTACGATAAATGGAAGGTTTATTAAGCTTATAACCAGTATAGATCAGAATAGCAGCGAGTGATGATAAGGGTATTTTATTCAAAGTGCCCGGAATTAACATGACTGCAAAGAAAATAAAAACTCCATGTAAAATAGTAGATAATTTACTTGCCGATCCTGCCTGAATATTAATGGATGTTCTTACGATTACTGAAGTAATGGGAATTCCACCAATTAAACCTGCTGTCATGTTGCCAACTCCTTGCGCCAATAACTCTCGGTTTGATGACGGATGTCGGCGTTTTTTGTCCAGTCTTTCCCCTGCTTTGAAGTTTAATAAGGTTTCAAGGGAGGCAACAATCCCGATGATAAACGCATATAAATAAACTTTGGGGTTCGACAGCGCGGACCAATTTGGGTATTCCAGTTTGCTTAATAGCTCATGAATATCATCTGTTTGCGGAATATTAACAAGTTGGGGGGAATTCTGAACCAGGCTTGAATCGGTCCATAAAAAAAACTCATTAAGCAGTACACCCAAAATCACGACGATAATTGGTGCAGGAATTTCTTTTAATATTTTATTTTTCGTTAAATCAAAATAAATTAAAGTCGATACTGACAGTACCGTAATCAGTATGGCACCTGTATTGAGGTGATGGTACAAAGCAAGAATAGGGCTTAGAGTGATTTCTTCAGTCGTCTCTAATAAATGCGTTTTTAGCTCGTTAAAATCTGCAGACAGTGTGAATGCTAATGGTAATTGTTTGATTATTAACAAAATACCGATTGCACAGAGCAGACCTTGCACTACATTTGATGGGACATAGTCTGCGACAAAGCCGGCTCTTAGGCTTCCTATTATCACCTGCAGAAGCCCCGCAAGTAACAGTGCAACTAAAAAGGTGTTGAAATCTCCAAGATGGGTAATCGCCGCAACAACTACAGCTGCCATACCTGCCGCAGGTCCGCTGACACTGACGTGAGAGCCACTTAAAAACCCAACAACAACGCCGCCAATAACCCCACTTAAAATCCCAGAAAAAAGAGGGGCGCCTGAAGCTAAGGCGATCCCGAGACATAATGGGATGGCTACAAGAAATACAACTATGGCTGCAACAAAATCAAACTTAAGATAGCGTTTGGTATAAATTCGAAACTTACGTGAGTCAACTGGTGCATTTGTAAACATGGAGTTGTTCCTATATTAACAAAGTAAATAAAAGTGTTAAGCGAAATTACCCCTAATTTTAGACTAAAGTGCTGTTTATTAAAACACCACTGTAACAAAATGTTATAAAAATGTTACGGTTTAGTTAAGATGCTGTGCTTTCGTCACTCTAATTGATGAAATTCAATTCATTGTGTGCGTTTTTTGGTATTTAAAAATGACTTAGGGCGTTATTCATTATAAAGATGAGGGGAGCTAGATTCTAATTTCAAGGTAGAGAAATTAAACTCAGCGCGAAAAGTCACATTGGGCATTTTGAGTAAAAATAATTCTCAATTTACGCACGAATGCAACTTTTCACCTATAACATAGAACGGTGGGTTAGGCTTCAATGGGGTCAAATTCTTCGGCATGGAACACTTCGTCCCTATCAGTTGCCTGATTCGTGACTAAGTCATGCTCAAGATTTTTAAAATTCCACATACTTTGATCCATCAGTTGGCTGGGTTTTATACTTTGCAGCGCATGCAGGATATTACTTGGTACTTTGGGGTTTTCGTCAGCAAGTTGATTAATTAAATGCGTTATTTTTTTGCGCATTAAATTTTCCTGAGAACCACAAAGAGTGCATGGAATGATAGGATAAGATTGTTCTTGAGCAAAGGTAATAATATCTTTTTCTTGAACATAACATAATGGTCGGATGACTATATGCTTTTTATTATCGCTAAGTAACTTCGGTGGCATTGAGCGGATATCACCATTGTATAAGATAGACATCATCAGAGTACGAACCAGATCGTCACGATGATGCCCAAGGGCGATTTTATTAAAACCGTGCTCCTCTGCATACCGATAAATAATGCCGCGTCGTAGACGCGAGCATAAAGAACAATATGTTTTACCCTCGGGTATTTTTTCTTTAACGATACTATAGGTATCACGAGTTAGTATTTCATGAGGAATGGAGCGATCCGCAAGCCATTGACGTAGTGCGGCATCATTCCATCCTGGTTGTGCTTGATCCAGGGTAAATGAAAAAAGTTCAAATTTATTGCCGGAGCGTCGACGTAATTGATTCAGAATGGTTAAGAGGGTAAAAGAGTCTTTACCGCCTGATAAACAGACCATAACACGGTCTCCACGCTGGATCATATTAAAATCCGCGATGGCCTTACCGGTGTAATGCAGTAGTTTTTTTTCAACTTGAGAAGGATTGGACATTATTAAAACCTAATAAAAAGTTGTTATGTAGTGGTTTTTTTGGCAGCTTGGGGTAATCCGTTGACCCTGGTTGTTTCTAACCATGAATTGATTAACTCGAGATCGTTTGCATTCAATGTGCCAGCCAAATATTTTAGAGTTAAAACAGCATTAATCAAACTGTATTGGTCATTAGCCAATTGATTCTGGGCTTCAAACAAACGCTGTTGGGCATTGACCACGTCTACCATGGTGCGAGTACCTACCTCAAATTGCGCCTCTGTACTTTCTAATGAGTTTTGTTGTGAAATAACAGTTTGTCTGTCTGCCTTTACTTTGCTAATTCCATCGGTGATTGTATTAAAAGCAATGCGGCTATTTACCACTACATCTCTGTATGACTGCTCCATTCGCTCACTAGTAGCCTGAAAATTATGTTGGGCTTGTCGTGTTTGTGAACGTACTAATCCTCCTTGGAATGCAGGAAAATTCAAGGCCACACCAACCGTCGATAGTTTTTGATTGGCCGGGAGTAAGGGATTCGAGCTATTTAATTGGTTTGTTGTTTCTGTTGAGTTGCCCTGAAGCGCAAGAGTAGGCCAATTCCCAGCAGAAAGTGCTTTCATGTTTTGACGTGCGACTTCAAGATTGAATTTTGCAGACAGTAACTTGAAATTTTGTTTCAGGCCGGTATCTATCCATTGATCTACAATATTAGGTTCTGGCTTGATTAAGGGAATTTTGCCTTCACGTAGAGGAGCTATTACTTCATAAACATGATTGGTCAGCTTTCTTAAATTTTCACTTTGATTGATTTGGTTATTACGCGATGCAATAACGGTAGCAACAGATTGATCATATGCAGCTTTTGCTTCATAAACAGACGTAATTGGATCAAGACCTACTTCAAAGCGTTGTTTGGCTTGTTCATACTGGCGCATGTTTGCGCGTTTTTTTGCTTCAGCGAAATTTAAAGTATCTTGAGCAAACAATATGTCAAAATAGGCCTTGGCTGTCCTAAGAATTAAATCCTGGGCTGCATCGTTGAATGTTGCTTGCGCTGCTTTAACGGATGCTTTTGCTTGTTGCACTTTTGCCCAGGCTTGGTAATTGAAAATAGCTTGCGATGCTGAAACTTGCCAGGTTCTCGAGTTGTAATAGCTATCTTGAATAGTAAAAAGACCATCGTTAACGTGCAAAACGTTTCGAGTTGCCTGAGCGGTAAGACCAACTTGAGGAAGCAACGCGGCACGTGCTTGGGGAAGTGCTTCTGTGTTGGCCATGTACGTATCATATGCATTCTTGAAGATAGGGTCATTTTCAAGGGCTTGATGATAGATATCCATAAGGTCTGTTGCCGCAAAGACGTGCGAAGACAGACCCAAAGTCATGAGATAGCAGACCAACAATTTTTTCATTAAACTAATTCCTAAAATACAAATTCTTTGGGTTTTGATTTATCGATCAGTAGTGGGACATCTGTTTCAAAAATGAGTTCATTGTGCCAATGCTCTCCATGGTCCAATTCATAGAGTCGACCTTGCATCACAGGAGAGTTTCCTTCAATAACAAATAGCTTGCCTCCAGGAAGAATCTGTAATCTTTGAGTCTCATTTATTTTTTCTATTGCACCAGTGAATATGACCACATCGTAAGGAGCACTCTCTAACCAACCTTGGCTGGCATCGCCGGTTATTAACTCTACATTGTTACAATGATGTTTTTTTAATTGATGGGCTGCATGAGCTGTAAAATCGGCATAATAATCGACACTGATTACTTTTTTACATAATTTACTTAACAAAGCGGTAAAAAATCCACTGCCTGTGCCTATTTCCAAAACGGTTTCATGACCTTGCAAATCAAGCGCTTGCAAAATTTGTCCTTCTTCCAAAGGAGTCAGCATGCGTTGACCATGATTGAGCGGTATTTGCATATCTGAATAAGCAAAATGTGTAAATTGTTCGGGAACGAATTCATGTCTGAATATCGTATCATACAAATTAAGTATGGATTCGTTTAAAACATCGCCAGTTCGAAGTTGTTGCTTGACCATATTAATACGCGCGCTTTGATAACTCATTTGTTCTACCGTGTTGATTGTTTTAGGTTAAGATTGACGATTCATTTGCTAAAGCCGTTGCTTCGCGACTTATTCGCGGTGATCCACATTTGGAGATTTTAGAATTCCACAGACATGCTGCGAAACGAGGTGGCAGAAGCGAATTGTCAACACACTTTTAAAACTTTGGCACAATCTTAGCAAAAAAATAGCGCATGTGCTAAGAAATAATGTTTGAATCCGGAATTTCATGGTGACTCTGTTTAAAGTTTGTTATGATCTGCAATTTTTAACCTAGAGAAAGCAGTTGCGACCATAGAGTCAGTTAAAGCGACCAACTGACTTTTTAGGTTGAATGGTTTTTTAAAATAGATTGGCCCATATTTCGATGTCGCACTTAAAGAGCGTGCCGAGATATTGTTCCAATTGTAACTTATAGGAGAATACAGTGCTTGAGCAATATACTGAATATTTGCAAACTGAAATAGCGACGCTTAAGAGTGAAGGCTTATATAAAGGCGAACGTGTTATTTCCAGCCAGCAACAAGCTGCTGTCACAGTAAATCATAAAGAGGTCATTAATCTTTGTGCTAACAATTACTTAGGTTTAGCGAATGATCAGCAATTAATTGCGGAAGGGCAAAAAGCACTCGATGAATACGGCTATGGTATGGCTTCAGTACGCTTTATTTGTGGTACACAAACACCTCATAAACAACTTGAGCAGAAAATCAGTCAATTTTTAAGCAAAGAAGATACTATATTATATTCTTCATGTTTTGATGCGAATACAGGTCTTTTTGAAACTTTATTGGGTGAAGAAGATGCGATTATTAGCGATGCATTAAATCATGCCAGTATTATTGATGGGGTACGACTTTGTAAAGCGGCACGTTATCGATATGCAAATAACGATATGAAGGCTTTAGAAGAGCAATTGATTGCTGCTAAAAACGCGCGTTTTCGTTTGATTGCTACGGATGGTGTTTTTTCAATGGATGGAATTTTGGCAAATCTTCCAGCAATTTGCGAATTAGCTGATAAATATGATGCTATGGTTATGGTTGATGACTCCCATGCTGTTGGTTTTATGGGAGAAACTGGTCGTGGAACGCCTGAGCATTTTGGTGTCAGTGATCGTATTGATATCATTACAGGCACTCTAGGTAAGGCTCTAGGAGGGGCCTCAGGTGGTTATACGGCATCAAATCAGACTGTCGTTGAATGGTTGCGCCAACGGTCCAGACCTTACTTATTCTCAAATACCTTGGCTCCAGTGATCGCACATACTTCTTGCGTTGTTCTCGATAATTTGATGAAAAATAATCATTTGGCAGAAAAATTAAAGCGTAACAGCCGTTATTTCCGTGAAGGTATGACCAAACTTGGATTCAAATTAATTCCTGGAGAACATCCAATTATTCCAGTTATGTTAGGGGATGCAAGCCTTGCAGGACGTATGGCGAACCGTTTACTCGAGCTAGGTATCTATGTAGTGGGTTTTTCGTACCCTGTGGTACCTAAGGGTTTAGCTCGAATTCGTACTCAAATGTCCGCAGCACATGAATTGCACCATTTGGATAAAGCCATTGAGGCATTTGAAACGGTAGGTAAGGAATTTTCTGTTATTTAAAGCAAAGCCATTATCTCTGAACGTTACAGAGATGATCTTATTTAGAGGTACTTTTATGAAATCATTAGTCAAAGCGAAAAAGGAACCTGGAATCTGGATGGAAGAGGTCGCTATACCTGAATATGGCGTCAATGATGTATTAATTAAAATTAAAAAAACAGCGATTTGTGGTACTGACATTCATATTTATTCTTGGGATGAATGGGCGCAAGCGACTATCCCTGTCCCCATGACGGTAGGCCACGAGTTTTGTGGTGAAATTGTTGCAGTAGGGCAGGAAGTACAAGGATTTCATGTAGGACAGCGAGTTTCTGGCGAAGGGCATATAACGTGTGGGGTTTGCCGAAACTGTCGTGCTGGTAAACGCCATCTTTGCCGCAATACTTTGGGTGTAGGTGTCAATAGACCTGGATGTTTTGCAGAGTATTTAGCGATACCTGCCAGCAACGTTATAGCGCTTCCTGATAACATTACCGAAGAACAAGCTTCAATTTTTGACCCTTTTGGGAATGCAACCCACTGTGCTTTGGCTTTTGATGTCGTCGGGGAAGATGTGTTGATTACTGGTGCAGGGCCTATTGGTATCATGGCAGCGGCTATAGTCAAACATATAGGTGCGCGTCATGTTGTCATCACCGATGTGAATGATTACCGTTTGGATTTGGCTCGCAAAATGGGGGGCATTCGTACCGTAAATATTAAGTCTGAAAAGTTGTCCGATGTCGCTGCGGAGTTAGGGATGCTCGAAGGTTTTGACGTAGGTCTGGAAATGTCCGGAAATCCTACAGCCTTAAATGACATGATGAAAGCAATGAATCATGGTGGGCATGTGGCCATGTTAGGTATTCCTCCTAACGAAACATCGATTGATTGGAATCAGGTTATTTTTAAGGGATTAGTGATTAAAGGTATTTATGGTCGTGAAATGTTTGAAACATGGTATAAAATGATCGCCATGTTACAAAGTGGATTAGATATTTCACCGGTAATAACACATCGTTTTCCAGTTGATGACTACCAACATGCATTTCAAATTATGGCATCAGGTCAATCAGGCAAAGTAATTCTTGATTGGTAAAAAATCCCCTCCCATTTATGGGAGAGGGGAGGGGTGAGGGGAATATTTAATGACAGTGCGACTGTTTCTACCCAAGCCACAAAAAACAGTTTTAAAAAGACGGAGTAGTTATGTCACAATATATTTTTACCATGAATCGTGTCAGCAAAATTGTTGAGAATCAGCGGTTTATTTTAAAAGACATTTCATTGAGTTTTTTCCCTGGTGCCAAAATCGGTGTTTTAGGATTGAATGGATCAGGTAAGTCCACTTTATTACGTATCATGGCGGGTGTTGATACTCACTATGAAGGGGAAGCAAGACCACAACCAGGAATTAAAATCGGTTATCTCGAGCAAGAACCCCAATTGGATCTCAATAAAACCGTACGCGAAGTTGTCGAAGAAGGCGTGAAGGAAATGAAAGAAAAACTCGCGCACTTTGACGAAATTAGTATGCGTTTTGCAGAGCCAATGAGCGATGATGAAATGAATACGTTACTTGCCGAGCAGGGTGAATTACAAAACGCTATCGAAGCTGGCGGTGGCTGGGATCTTGACAGGAAACTGGATGTGGCTGCTGATGCATTGCGCTTACCTGATTGGGATGCAATTGTGGGCAAATTATCAGGAGGAGAACGACGCCGAGTCGCTTTATGCCGTTTGCTACTCTCTAATCCTGATATGTTGTTGCTTGATGAACCAACAAACCATTTAGATGCAGAATCTGTTGCATGGTTAGAACATTATCTTGAAGGTTTTCCTGGTACAGTAGTTGCGATTACTCACGATCGCTATTTCTTGGACAACGCTGCGGAATGGATATTAGAACTGGATCGTGGCGAAGGAATTCCTTACAAAGGAAACTACACTTCATGGCTTGAGCAGAAAGAAGAACGCTTGGAGATGGAGCAGAAACAAGAAGATGCACATCAACGTGCGATTAAAGCAGAACTAGAGTGGGTACGCACTTCACCTAAAGGGCGTCATGCTAAAAATAAGGCACGTCTGGCTCGATTCGAAGAAATGAATTCGAAGGAATTCCAAAAGCGCAATGAGACGAATGAAATATACATTCCACCAGGTGAGCGCTTAGGTGACTTGGTTCTTGAAGGCGAAAAAATCAAAAAATCATTTGGTGATCGAATCCTGATTGATAATTTAGATTTTAAACTTCCTAAAGGAGGTATTTTAGGAATTATTGGTCCCAACGGAGCAGGTAAGTCTACATTTTTGAAAATGATTACTGGTCAGGAAGAGCCTGATGATGGTGTTATTCGTGTTGGTGAAACTGTGCAATTGGCATACGTAGACCAGATGCGTGATGAATTAGACTCTAATAAGACAGTATGGCAAGAGATTTCCGATGGCCATGACATCATGCAAGTAGGTAGTTTTCAAATGCCTTCACGCGCTTATGTAGGACGTTTTAATTTTAAAGGCTCCGATCAACAAAAGAAAATGGGACAACTTTCTGGAGGAGAGCGTAATCGTGTCCATCTGGCAAAATTACTCAAAAGTGGCGGGAATGTGTTGTTACTTGACGAGCCCAGTAATGATTTGGATGTAGAAACTTTACGTGCTTTGGAAGATGCTGTTCTCAATTTCCCGGGATGTGTGATTGTGATTTCGCATGATCGCTGGTTTTTAGATAGAATTTGTACGCATCTGATGGCTTTTGAAGGCGACTCACAAATAACCTTCATTGAAGGAAATTACAGCGACTATGAAGCAGATAGAAAACGTCGTTTAGGAGATGCAGCAGATAGGCCATCTCGTATTAAATATCGAAAACTAGAGTCATAAGGTATCAATGTACACTGAATATGTTGCAGGATTTTTGAATCCTGCAGTACATGAGTGAATCAGTTAAAGGAATAGAAGGTTAAGGAATACGTGAGCAGTTATAAAAACGTTTAATTAAGCGGAGATAAAATTTAAATGAATAAGTTGTTTTGGGCAGGTTTGTTATTGTGTGTTGGAGGGTTAACATCCTGTGTTGAGAATGATCCATCTACTTTAATTACTGATGATGCAGGCTATGTGCATCGAACAATTCACTATACAAAAGACAAACGTGGTCGTGATTATTATCCTCAGAAGATTCAAGCAACAGGCGAGAAGCGCTTTATTTTTGATCCTAAGGTTTCTGCATGGGCTGCTTATGATGAGGAAGGGAACCGTTTATTGACTGGCGGTGGGTCAGCAGGTATTGATGCATGTGAAGAAAATTCAAATCAATCATGCAGAACCGTTACTGGAACGTTTAAAGTTTATAATCGAAGAGGGTTTGACTGTAAATCAGGAGAATATCCTGTAGATACTAAAGGTGGCGCAAAAATGCCTTATTGTACCTACTTCTACCAAGGATATACTATTCATGCCGCCTATGAGGTTCCTGAGCATCCCTCAAGCCATGGCTGCGTGCGTATTTTCCCAAGTGCTGCTAAATGGTTAAGTGAAAACTTTTTCCATATAGGTACAAAGGTGATTGTATTGGAATATCCTAATGAATCGGGTGTCAATAAACCCACTGAACCCAATAAATTAGGGTGAAAGCGTTCGCGCTTTATTCGCTGAACAGTTGTATTTGGCGCATCTTGCGTGAAAATCCAACTGTTCTCCAAGACTCAAGTATGCCCCTTGAACGGTTACCGTTTTTAATCTAATTTTTATTTTAACCCGGGTTTTGCTTACGCGCCACCCAGGTTACAACAAGCGATTAAGGATTATTGTTTGGTAGTGAAGGTTGTGTAGAGCGATTTTCAGGCAAAGTAGGCTGTCCAGGAGTTGCTGGAGTTGGAGTTGCTGCAGGCTTTGCTGGGAAAGTTGGCTGTGTTGTTGTCGTTGGCGACGTAGTTGTAGTTGGTGGTGTTGTTGCCGGTGTCGCTGTTGGTGTGGTCGTAGTCGTCGGTGCATTGGTTGGATTTTCAGCAGCTCCGGTACTTGGATTAGGATTAGTACTTTGTGGTTTTTCTTGGGTGACCGTGCCTCTTGGCGCAGCAATCATTTGTGTAATTCCTAAATCTCCAGTCATCTTACGGCCTATAGTTAAGTCAACACTGAGTAATTGTGTTACTTTTTCTTTATCATTTTGATAAACAACTTGCAGTGGTAAATTAATTTTCCATTGATTGTCTTTTGCTTCGGTGATTACAACTTGTCCATCTACTTGACTGCTCACAGTGAGTTTTTGAGATTTAATGGCTTCCAAATTACCTGACTTCTGCAATGCAGTATTAAAACCAGTCCAGCCTTGCTCAGTAAAACAAGCTTGTAATTTTTGCAATTGGGTGTCTAAGTTGTTGGGATTAAAGTCAAAAGCTTGGGTAACAGCTTTTGTAGCCCATTTCATTACCAATGTTTGATCGATTGTTTTGGTTTCAGGTGAGATTTTGTATTCACAGTTGATGGGGGCTGCTGGTGCTGCTGCGGCTGGATGTACCGATGGTATATTTTGTCCGGGTGGTGTTGGTGTAGCAGGAACTTGTTTCAGAGCACTTGGAGTTTGAGGTGGTGTTACTGGCTGAGTATTTTCAGCATGAACTTGAGTACCAAGTACAGCAAAAAGGGTACTCCATAGTAATGTGTTCTTCATGAAATTGGCTCCTTAAATAGTATGTAGCAATTCTGCGATAATCAAAGCTGCTAGTCTAGCAGTTTTTTGCTCTTGATCCAAAGGCGGCGACAGTTCAGCAACGTCAAAACTAACTACTTTGCCACTTTGAATAATGTATTTCAAGAGTGGTAAAATTTGCCAAGGTGTTAGCCCTAGTGGTTGTGGTGCACTGACGCCAGGGGCAAAAGATTCTGCCAAAACATCTAGGCAAAGAGTCAAATAAATGTGATCCAAATTCAGCATAAAATCATCGAGAAAAGCTAAATGCCATGCCAAACTGTTTGTGTACAACTCTTCAGCGGTTAGATAATTAACATTAAGCTCATTGGCGCGCTCAAAAAGAGAGGAAGTATTTCCCATTTTTTGGATTCCGAGGCAGCAGTAATTAAAGGGTTGATTGTTTTCTTTACAATATGCTGCAATTTGTGAAAAAGGAGTCCCTGATGTGCCCGGTTGATTTTTTTGATGTGGTCTTAAGTCGAAATGTGCATCAAAATTAATAATACCCAATTTGCTATAATGAGGTGCCAAACCTTGATAATGTGCCCAAGCAATTTCATGTCCGCCTCCCAAGGCAACAGTTTGATGACCTTGCTGATGACAAAAACTAATTAAATTCGCAAATTGAGCTTGGGCTGTTTCCAACTCATCTTCATTACAAAAAATGGTACCCAGGTCAAAAAGTTGCTTATCTATAGAACAAGGTAGTTTGGCTAATTGTGTTTTGATTTGATCAGGTCCTAATTTTGCACCCGGCCTTCCCATATTTCGACGTACTCCGGCATCACTGGCAAAACCCAGAAAAACTGTTTTTTTCTCTTTAGTGATAAGCTCAGTTTGTTGCACAGGAAAAATAATTTTTTGAAAAAACCGTTCTGCATTAACCGTATCTTTTCTACCCTGCCAGATTGAGGGATTAGCACGTTGGTAATTGGAAAGATGTTCAAACATTAAATTCTCCCTATGTTCCTATTGGCGATGCGTTTCAAGTGAGTATGTTGAAGTACCGTGCTAACATCGACTTAAACACAATTGATGCCAAGTACTTTAGAAAAATCTTTATCATAACTCACAGTACAGCTTTTTGTTCCATTAGGAATTTTTTGAATCAATTGAATTTTAGTATGTGTATACTCACAGGCTATCCAAGTTTCTTGTTTATCAAATGACCAAGTTAGTTTTTTTACTTTTGATGTTTCATTGTCAGGGGCTAGGCTTGCATGTTCTTTAGGAGGTCCTGAATAAAATGTGATGCGATCAAAATGATGGGTACTATTCCAATCATCCTGGAATACATCCCATGTTTTTATTTCCTGTTGTAACGACTGATTTGTTTGAATGGTCTCGGGACAGTGTATTTCAGTTGCAGATACTGAACCACACAAGACCACAAACCCTAAAAAGAAGTTGATACGAATAAAAACGCTCATTCATGCTCCTCAGATATTTTACTTAGTATAACATGATGATTTTTGTGCCCAAAGATCGCCACTTCTAGCCCAATTGCCTTTGTGCCATCTGCCGTAATGTGTTGCGGTCAATCTTTCCAGTAAAACCATAAGGGAGCTGGCCTATAATAATGATTTGATATGGACGTTTGCTGATGGGGAGTGACGCTGCAAAATCCATTAATTTTTGCGAGGTCACCTGCTTGTCTTTAATTTTAAGTACGACGTAAACGATAATTTTGTCATCATTGACGGTGTTTTTATTGGGTAATGCAATTGCAGCAGCCTCCTTAACTGCATAATGCTGATAAAAAATGTTTTCTATCTCCATAGGAGAAATGAGCTCTTCGCCGCGACGAATAATATCTACCTTTCGACTTACGAACCAGTAATATCCCTCTTCATCTCGATAAGCCAAATCGCCTGTATGTAACCAACCGCTTTGGATTGTTTTTGCTGTTAAAGCAGGGTCTTGCCAATAACCGGAACACATGCTCTCTCCATGAACAATAATTTCTCCCGTTTTATGTGCATTTAAAATGAGCTCGCCATGTTCATCGATTAAGCGCATTTTCATACCTTCTATAGGAAATCCAATCGAACCAGTTTTCTTTTTTCCATAAGGAGGATTCATAGAATAGATTTGTAATTCAGACATGCCGCAGCCTTCAGTAATTTCTGTATGAAACAATAGATTAAATTTTTTCTGCAGCGAAATTGGTGTTGCATCTCCAGCGGAAAAACAAAAATCAAGTGTGTTGATTTCATATCCTAAAGATTCAGCATGATTAATAAGCTCAAGATAAAGCTTAGGAAATCCATAGATTTTTGTAATTCCATACGAGTGTAGTTTTGCCAACGCATGTTCTGGAGAAAAACCAGGTAAGAGCACGACAGTAGCACCTACCGCGTGAAAAGGTAATATTTGTGAACCTAAACCAATCAAATAACATATTGGAAACATCACAAGTGTTTGATCGGTATGATTTATTTGGATTTGCCGTAGCTGATTTTTTGTGCCTTGCATGAGACTATAATGACTATGGACAACTACCTTAGGTAGTCCAGTGGTTCCAGATGTAAAAAAGATCAAGGCGGGTTCTTTCGATGCAATTGTCTCATTGGGCGTTGTGGAAACTACTCTAGGTATGAGTAACTCTTGGAAGTTCTTAACTTCGGAATAGTTGGCCGATTCTGAGGTAAGATAACATTCATTAATTTCTTTTAATATTTTCTTATCGTCTAAGAATTGTTTATAGTAATTACCTGTAGTTATAAAAATACGGGCATTACTTTGTTCCAGTACATAGTGAATCAGTTCATTGTTAAATTGAATGTTAACAGGAACGGCTATAGCTCCTATCATAAAACAGGCGTAGTAGCATAAAACGATTTCAATGCTGTTGGGCAAAAGAAACGCAACGCGGTCTCCTTGCGAAATCCCTTTTTCTAAAAATGAAGTAGCCAAATGCTGCGTTAATTCATACAATTTCTTATAACTGTAACTCTGTTGTTCGATAATTAATGCAATTTTATCTGGAAACTGTTTCGCTGATTGAGCGAGTAATGTGCTTAATTGGTGCATAGAAAATCCTCACGGTTGGTAGGTTATGAGGATCTCCAGAGTTTCTAAGGGTTTGAGATCCGAGCCTACTCAGTTCTATTGCCTACAATCTATAATAGAGTCTGTTCATCGAGCAATGCTTTTTTAAAGAAATGATTTTTTTCTATATGCATTGCAAGAAACCAGTCCATATCCGGCATCACTTATTCAAGACAATAAATTGATAAAGTTCTTTTTACCTCCATTGACTTCTTTACTCAGCATCAAATACGCATAAAATTATGCCAAGTTTGTTCAATGTCTGGTATTATCAGCGCATGGCAATAAAAAGAATAAGAGGGTATTGTGATTGTTATTACCGGTGGAGGTAGTGGGATAGGAAGATCATTAGCTTTGTCTTTGGCAAAACGAGCGCAAACTGTCTTAATCGTAGGTAGAAGAGAGAAGTTATTACAAGAAACAGCCGCTTTTTCTTCAAACATCCAATATTTTTGTGCTGATGTCTCAACCCTCGAAGGTTTAGAGGCCATTAAAAATCATTTACATGATGTGAGCCATGTTCGCGCGTTAGTTAATAATGCAGGAACTTTGAATCCCTTGACTCCGATGAAAGATATTGATTCTAAAGACTGGCATCATGCGCTCAATACAAATTTAAATGCGGCTCTTTTCCTCCCGCAAAAAATGTACGACAAATTGGCTAACGGCCGTGTTTTAAATATAGGTTCCGGAGCTGCTCATTACGCAATCAGGGGCTGGACTGCATATTGTGTGACCAAAGCTGCTTTATCCATGTTGACCAAATGTTGGCAATTAGAATCGGATACAATTGCGTTTGCTAATGTCATGCCAGGAATCATTGATACCAATATGCAAGCTATTGCTCGCAGTAATGATAATCCTGATTATGAACGGATTAATTTTTATAAACGTTTAAAAGAGGAACATCGCTTGGTGTCACCAGATACAGTCGCAGAATTCTTGACCTGGCTTTTATTAGATGTGGATAAGAAAACTTATGTCTCTAAAGAATGGGATATTTATGACACCAAACATCATAAAGAGTGGCTCAAACCCCCTCATCAAGTTCTTCATTGGGATTTTTAATGTTCGCTTGTGACAAATTATTATTAAATGCAACAATTATTGATGCACAGGGAAATCAATTGCAGCAGCAAGCAATTGCAATTAAAAATGGTCTCATTGCTTGGTGTGGCCCGCAAACACAACTCCCTACACAATTTCATGAGTCAGGATACAAAGAAGACTGTCAAGGGCAATTGATTACTCCAGGTCTTATCGATTGCCATACGCATTTGGTCTATGCAGGAAATCGATCCACCGAATTTCAAATGAAATTGGCTGGAGTCAGCTATGCTGAAATTGCTAAGGCGGGTGGCGGTATATTATCTACGGTACAGCAAACTCGCGCTGCTTCAGAAGAAGAGTTACTCAAACAATCCTTGCCAAGAATTCTTGCTTTATGTGCAGATGGAGTGAGCACTGTAGAGATAAAATCAGGTTATGGATTGGATTTGGCGACTGAGTTGAAAATGTTGCGCGTAGCCAAACGTTTGGGTGAGCTGACTGGTTTAAGGGTTAGAAAAACTTTTCTTGGTGCGCATGCAATAGGTCCTGAGTTTAAAGGAAACAGCCAGGCATATGTTGATGTTCTTTGCCAAGAAATGCTACCTGCATTATGTGAAGAAAATTTAGTAGATGCAGTGGATGTATTTTGTGAGTCGATTGCTTTTTCACTGAAGCAAACAGAACAAATTTTTATTACTGCGCGTCAATTCAATTTACCTATAAAATGTCATGCCGAACAATTATCCAGCCTCGGAGCAAGTCAGCTTGCAGCAGAGCTTGGTGCCTTGTCTTGTGATCATTTGGAGTTCCTAGATGAGGAAGGGGCAAATGCTATGGCCAAAGCAAATACAGTTGCTGTCTTGCTTCCTGGTGCTTATTACTTTCTGCGTGAAAAGCAAAAGCCTCCCATAGACTTATTGCGTCACTCAGGCGTAAGAATGGCAATTGCTACTGATTGTAATCCTGGCTCATCGCCAACAACTTCATTACGGTTGATGATGAGTATGGCGTGCCAATTTTTTTCATTAACTGTTCCTGAAGCATTAATGGCGGTGACAAGCCATGCTGCAAGAGCATTAGGTCTACAAAACGAACTTGGCTCAATTGATAAAGGCATGAAGGCCGATTTGGTATGGTGGTCTGTTGGAGACAGTACCGCTCTTTGTTATTATTTTGCTTATCCCTTACCTCATCGGATGATGATTGCAGGGGAGTGGGTTTCTCCAAAGGATAACTATTAGGAATGTATATGCTGAAATCACTAAAAACAATTCTGGCTTTAGGCATTATTGCCTGTTCTTCTGCTGTTTGGGCAGTGAATCCTGTATCAGTAAAAAAGGAAACACCTGCTTATATTATTGATGTTAAATATCCACAGGGATTTAATGATCCTCGTATCAATGCTGCAGTGCAAGCGTTTATTGAAAAAACGAAAAAAAGCTTTCTAAAAGAAATTGCTGATGATGCGGATATTCCCGCTGATGCACCAGGAAAAACAGGTTTAAATGTCACATATACCCTGCCTTATAAAACAAAAAATGCCATCAGCGTCTCTTTTAATATTTCTATTTACCATCGAGGTGCTGCACATCCCTCAAATACTATAGCCGTATTGAATTTTATCAATGGTCGCCAGGTTCAATTGTCTGATTTATTTCGTCCCGAAGTAAATTATTTAAATCCTATTGCCAGTTTCAGTAATAAAAAAATCAATGAGAAAGATTTTTCGGACAAAAAATGGATTGAAGATGGAACAAAGCCCATAGACAAAAACTATAAGATTTGGTCTTTTTCACCCCAAGGAATAAATATTATTTTTGATACGTATCAGGTCGCTGCATATGTATATGGACCACAGACTGTAAAAATACCTTTATCGCAAATTTCTTCTTTAATTAAACCTGAAATAATGCGCAGTGTTTGGGGTCGTTAATGGTTGATATACCTTTAATAGCTGCCGATAAAAAGGTGGCTGAGCTTACTTTTCGAGTTGTTCTACTTGCCATAATATTGACCATCTTGTTGGCAATGTCTAATGCATATCTTGCATTGAAGTTAGGGATATTAACTTCAGCATCAATTCCGGCCGCTATTATTTCTATGGGGATTTTACGATTTTTTAAAAACTCCACCATTCTCGAAAATAATGCAGTACAAACTGCAGCTTCTGCTGGTGAGGCTGTGGCTGGTGGGATTGTTTATACTATTCCGGCATTGATTATTATTGGTTATTGGAATCATTTTGATTACATAACTAATTTCTTTATTGCAGTTAGTGGAGGGATTCTAGGGGTATTATTTTCCATTCCACTTCGTCGTATTTTGGTCCACGACCAATCTTTAAAGTTTCCAGAAGGTCGCGCCATAGCAGAGGTATTAAAATCTTCTGTTGAAAAAACAGGCATTAAAGACATTTTAATTGGAGGAGCCGTAGGAGGGCTTATCGAATTATTCCAAACTGGATTTAAAGTCATAGCGAATAGCTGGGGTTATTGGTTTGTGATAAAGCGCTCTCTCTTCGGTCTTGGTGCTGGCTTTTCTGCTACGATGATAGGCGCTGGTTATCTAGTTGGCCATGATATGGCAATCAGTATTTTTTCGGGTGCAGTGATATCCTGGCTCATTGCCTTACCTGTAGTTAGTCAATTCTATCCTGAATTTGTTAATCAATATCCTGCTGAGCAAGCTGCAACTTTTCTATGGAACAGCGAGATGCGTTACCTGGGAATAGGGGCTATGTTGTTTGCTGGTGTATGGACTTTTTTAAAATTAGTTAAGCCACTATCTAGAAATATTCAAGCGTCCTTGAAATCCTTTATGTCTAAAGGTAAAAACGAAATTCAACCTCTGCGGACCGATAAGGACATACCGTTACCTTATATTTTGATGGGTGTTGCTGCATTAGCTGCAATTTTGTTTCTTTTTTTCCAGCTTGTTCTACCTTTACAGCAAGTAGGATTAAACAACCAATATTCACCAACCCTAGTTTTCCTTGCTGTGGTTTATGTCTTGTTTATAGGGTTCATTTTCTCGGTTATTACAGCCTATTTTTCGGGTATGGTTGGTGTTACAGCCAGCCCTGGTAGTTCCGTTGTTATTTCAGGGATGCTTTTTGCTGCATGGTTGTTATTGGTCGCTATTGATCATCTTTTGCCTTTACCTTTAAAAACGGAACAAATCCAGGCAGCAGAGGCGATAACCATTATGATTGGAGCAGTTGTAACCGGTATTGCGGCGATTGCCAATGATAACACTCAAGATCTCAAAGTGGGGCAACTGGTTGGGGCGACTCCGTGGAAACAACAATTGATGTTGTTGCTTGGGGTCCTGATTTCTTCATTGGTTATCCCACCTGTAATGCAATTGTTGTTTAATGTGTATGGAATTGCAGGAGTGATGCCGCATGAGGGCATGGATATAAGTCAGTCTTTACCTGCGCCAACCGCAGCGTTAATGGCAGCGATTACAGAGGCAGTGTTTAGAAATTCATTACCCTGGACTATGATGCTCATTGGTTCTGCAATTATTTTGCTTATCGTGTTCCTCAATTATTTTTTCCGATTAAGACGCTTTTTAAATTTATCCATTTTAGGCGTTGCTATAGGAATGTATTTACCACTTTCTTCTTCGTTCCCACTGTTTATTGGTGGCATGATTGCGTTGTTTGTAAAAATACGTTTAAAACGGGCGGTGCCTGTTAAAGAAGAAGCAACTCTCTGCAAACAAAAAGGGACTCTTATTGCCTGTGGGTTAGTTGCAGGTTCCGCAATTATAGATGTAATGCTTGCAATTCCTTTTTCGATTTTTCAAAGCCCCAATGCGTTACAAATAGTCGGCCCAGATTGGAAAAATGCCGGCGTTTATTTAGGTGTTTTAACTACTTTATTACTTGCGTGGTGGATCAACCATAGGGTTGTTGGGAAAGGAAGTGATACAACCGCGTAATTTCGTAGCCTGGATGAAGCGTAGCGGAACCCGGCTATAGTATGTTTAAGAAAATCCCGGGTTACGCTGTGCTTCACCCAGGCTACGCTTAGTGTCGCCCCCTCTCCAGTGGGAGAGGGGAGAAATGTGAGTATTGATTACAGTGACTCAACTCTAGCCTTATGCTGTAACAGTTTCTCTTTAGTTTGCTGAGCTTGTGCCAATTTTTCCTGTTCTTTAGCGATAATTTCTGCGGGAGCCTTATCGGTAAATTTAGGATTATTTAGTTTGCCTTCAGCAAGACTAATGTCTTTATCCAGTTTGGCTAATTCTTTAGTTAAACGTGCCAGTTCGGCTTCTTTATCAATTAAATCAGCCATTGGAATGAGTAACTCGATTTCACCTAATACAGCAGTCGCTGAGACAGGAACCTTTTCATCTGAGCCTAAGAACTGAACATGGGTTAATTTACTTAGTGCCTTTAACGTATGTTGATATTTCTCTACTCTATCCTTGAGTTCTGGTGTCACGTTACGAATATAAAGTGGAATCAACTTCGCTGGAGAAATGGACATTTCACTGCGTATGGTGCGTACGGCTTGAATTGCTGATTTTAACCATTCTAATTCTTCTTCAACTACAGTATTGATAAACTCAGAATTCACTTGTGGATAAGCGCTGGTCATAATGCTTGCACCATTCTCACTTGTAAGCTTTGCTGTACGTTGCCAGATTTCTTCTGTAATAAACGGCATTAAAGGATGCAGTAGTTTCAGAATTTGGTCGAGAACATGAATTAAGGTTCTGCGTGTCCCTCGTTTCAAAGCACTCAATGCCTGTTCGTCTTGTAATACAGGCTTGGATAACTCCAAATACCAGTCACAATATTCATGCCATACAAACTCATAGATTGTGTTTGCTAATAAGTCGAATCTGTAGGTTTCAAAATAATGATGTACTTTGCTGATCGTGTGTTGTAAGCGCGATAAAATCCACTGATCTGCTGGAGTATACTGAAATGCCCCATCATCGAAATCCATATGTTCTTCGTCCAGGTTAAGCAATACATAACGAGCAGCATTCCATAATTTGTTACAAAAATTGCGATAACCCTCAACTCGCCCTATATCAAAGCGTACATTGCGTCCTGTAGATGCAAGAGAGCAATATGTAAAGCGAAGAGCATCTGTCCCATAAGCGTTAATCCCTTCAGGGAATTCTTTACGGGTGTTTTTAATGATGCGGTCGCGAACTGATGGCAACATTAAATTTGAAGTTCTTTTTGCAATTAAGGATTCGAGATCAATACCATCAACTATATCCAGAGGATCAAGCACATTGCCTTTAGATTTGGACATTTTATGCCCTTCACTGTCGCGGATTAAGCCAGTGATAAAGATTTCTTTAAAGGGGATTTTTCCAGTAAATTTCAAGCCCATCATGATCATGCGAGCAACCCAGAAAAAGATAATATCAAAACCCGTAACCAGAACCGATGTGGGGTAGAATTGCTCTAATTCTGGGGTTCTGTCGGGCCAACCTAGAGTGGAAAAAGGCCAAAGCGCCGAAGAAAACCAAGTATCCAGAACGTCTTCATCTTGTTTTAATACAGTTGAATCTTTAATTTTATATTTAAAACGAACATCATTTTCACTATAGCCTACATAGACATTGCCATTATTGTCATACCATGCAGGTATGCGATGTCCCCACCATAATTGGCGACTAATACACCAGTCTTCAATGTTATCCATCCATTGAAAATAGGTTTTACTCCAGTTCTCTGGAATAAATCGAATTTCACCACTTTTCACTGCAGCTATTGCTGGTTCAGCCAACGGTTGGGTTTTGACATACCATTGATCGGTTAACAGTGGTTCTATAATCACATTCGATTTTTCACCACGAGGTACTTTTAACTTATGCGGTTCTGTTTTAACTAATAACCCTGCCTCATCAAGATCTTTAACAATTTGCTCTCGGGCTACAAATCGGTCCATACCTTGGTATTTTAAAGGCGCATTTTTATTGATCGAAGCTTTTTTAGTTAAGATATTGATAACTGGAAGCTTATGGCGTTTGCCAACTTCATGGTCGTTGAAGTCATGGGCCGGAGTAATTTTAACGCAGCCACTGCCAAATTCTTTATCAACGTACTCATCAGCGATAATGGGGATGGTTCGCTCACAAAGTGGGAGATAAACTTGTTGTCCAATAAGATGTTGGAAACGTGGATCTTCGGGATGTACAGCAACTGCAGTGTCGCCTAACATGGTTTCAGGTCGAGTAGTTGCAACAATAAGCGACTCAGTTGAGTTTACAACTGGATAGCGAATATGCCAGAGAAAACCATCTTCTTCTTCAGAAAGCACTTCAAGATCAGATACAGCAGTACCTAACTTAGGATCCCAATTCACTAAACGGGTCCCACGATAGATAAGGCCTTCATCATAAAGTTGTACAAATACTTTTTGTACGGCAGCTGATAGTCCTTCATCCATAGTAAATCGTTCGCGATTCCAGTCTACTGAAGCACCCAAGCGTCGCATTTGTTGGGTTATGGTATTCCCTGATTCACTTTTCCATTGCCAAACCCGTTCTAAAAATTGCTCACGGGTCAGATCTTTTCTAGAAATACCTGAAGCTTCAAGCTGACGTTCAACAACAAGTTGCGTTGAAATACCGGCATGATCAGTGCCAGGTTGCCATAAAGTTTTATCACCTAACATGCGGTGATAGCGGGTTAACGCATCCATAATAGTATGCTGAAAACCATGCCCCATATGCAGGCTGCCCGTGACGTTAGGAGGAGGGAGCATAATACAGTATTTTTTACCGTCACCCTGAGGTTGGAAATAATGATGATTTTCCCAATTTTTATAGCATGCTTTTTCAATTGCTTCGGGAGAATAGATTTTATCCATGATTAAACCTGTACTGATAAAAGCGAGATACTACCATAAATTCAGTGATAAGTTGAGTTAGAAAATATACGTCTAAAATTAATTGTAGCTTGGAATGAAGCACAGCTGTACAATGAAGAATCTCCACGGTGTAGCACAGCGTACAAAGGGAGAACCATTGTAAGTGTTAGGTAATTCGTTGCCCAAAAAGCTCTATAAACGTAGGCTGGGCAGTTACCAGTACCAATGTGTAAGGCCTCTTTTCTATTCTTCCCACTGTGTCACAGAGCAGATGTTTTGCTGTCTATTGTAAATACGGCCGTATTTATGGTTTTTTGTCATTATTTTTAAAAAATTCATTTTGCCCAGCGTCTGTTGAGTTAATTCGTACTTTCCAAAATTCCATTATGAAGTCAAATTAACACGTATCTTATCCATGGTGTTTCTAAGAAGGAAATACTATAGCGCAGTGTTACATGCTGGGCTTAACAGCCCAGCCTACGATGGGAATTTTTTCAAATTTTAATGTTTTTGCTCAGGTACCTGTACATCAGGAATTTTTGCTTCATCAAACTGTGGCTCAGGTTTTTTTGAACGATGATCTTCTGCGATGTATGTATACAACGTGGGTACTACAAACAAAGTGAACCCTGTTCCAATCAATAAGCCTGTGGCAATAACTAGCCCTATATCAAAGCGGCTCACTGCCCCCGCACCACTGGCAATGAGTAAGGGGAGTACACCAAATACCATTGCAGCGGTTGTCATGAGAATCGGTCTTAATCGAATTCCAGCTGACTCTTCTACTGCAGCGCGTTTATCGAGATTTTTTTCACGTTGCAAATGATTGGCGAAATCAACGATCAAAATTCCATGCTTGGAGATTAAGCCAATAAGAGTAATCAAACCGACTTGGGTGTAAATATTGATGCTTGCTAGTCCTAAATTCAGAGGAATTAATGCGCCGCAGATGGACATGGGCACACTAATTAAAACAATTAAAGGATCACGGAAACTTTCATATTGAGCAGAAAGTACCAAAAAGATAATAATGATTGCAAAGACGAATGCAAATAACAAAGCGTTTCCTTCTTGCATAAACTGCCTTGATTCACCACCATAGTCGTATGCGAAGCCTTTAGGTAATGTATCGTTCGCCGCATCTTGTAAAAACTGCAGACCTTCTCCAAGCGTTTTTCCAGGCATCATTACTGCTTGAATGGTTGCTGAATTCATTTGTTGAAAATGCGAGGCTGCATTAGGTGCAGTTTTTTCCACAGCAGTAACTACAGTTGAAAGAGGAACCATGGTCCCGTTGATGGTTTTCACATAGATTTGTCCTAATTGTTCAGGCGCCATACGAAATGAACGGCTTAATTGCGGAATAACTTGGTAACTACGACCTTCAAGGTTAAAGTAATTGACATAATTACCGGATAAAGCGCTGGTTAAGCTGCTTCCTACCGCTTGCATATCTAACCCCATTTCGGAGGCTTTAGAACGATTAATATCCAATATAATTTGTGGTTTATTAAATTTGAGTGAATTATCTACATAAATAAATAGACCACTCTTACGGGCTTTATCGGTAAGCTTATTGGAAACGTCTAATAGACTCTGAAAGTCATTTGTCGTTTTGATAACGAATTGTACAGGGGTACCGCCTCCGCCGCCTGGCAACGGAGGAGGAACAATTGCAAAGGCATTTAAACCTGCAATTTGTGATAATTTATCTTGCAGTGGTTGTTTTAAAGCAAACTGACTTTTACTGCGTTGATTCCATGGTTTCAATACCATTCCTGAGATGGTTTGGCTGCTGTTGTTTACAGTAAAATAATTTTCTGTTTCAGGAAAACTTTTATAAATTTCATCAAATGGTTTGGTGAAAGACTCAATATAATTCAGTGTTGCAAATTGCGGGATCATGGCCATGACGAAAAAGAAACCCTGATCCTCATCAGGCGCTGTTTCTGCTGAAGTATGTAGGTAAAGATAAGGTAGCATCAGGATAACAACTGCCGAAAAAAACAACATAATGACTCGAGTATTCAACAGGCTATGCAAGGCTTTTTGATATTTCAATTTAAGTTTATTGAAAAAAGTATCGAGAAAATGAACAAACTTGCCACTACTAATCTCTTTAGATAATACCTTTGAGCACATCATAGGAGATAATGTTAATGCAATGATCCCAGAAATGATTACTGCACTGGCTAGCGTAAAAGCAAACTCCTTGAATAATGCTCCTGTCAGTCCGCCCATAAATCCAATAGGTGCGTATACCGCAGCGAGAGTAATGGTCATTGCAATGACTGGTGTGGCTATTTCACGAGCACCAATTAATGCGGCATCAAACGGAGTTTTTCCTTCCTCAATGTGTCGATGGACGTTTTCGACAACCACAATGGCGTCATCGACTACTAAACCAATAGCCAAGACAAAAGCCAGTAAGGTCAGCAGATTAATGCTATATCCTAACGTCAGCATTAGGGTGCATACACCAACTAAGGAGAGAGGGATGGTGACAATTGGAATAAGCACCGAGCGCATGGAGCCTAAAAATAAGAAAATAACGACAATAACAATGAGGCCTGCTTCAATAATAGTATGAGTTACTTCATCTAGAGACGCTCTAATGAAAGCTGTTGCATCGTAAACTATTGTTCCCGTTAAGGATGGTGGAAATTCCTTAATTATTGAAGGAAGTATTTTTCTTACATCACTGATTACTGTGAGTGGGTTGGCCGTGGGGGTTGGGGTAATGGAGAGGAACACCGCCTTTCTTCCATTAAATGTAACAGAAGTATCATAGTCTTGTGAGCCTAATTCAATTTTACCAACATCGCGTAAACGAACTATTGACCCTTTATCACTTTTAACAATCAAATTACTAAATTGTGTCGCATCGTTAAGGTCTGTTTTTGCGGTGATGCTGATGGCGACGTATTCACCTTTAGTATTGCCTGCTGCAGTTAGGAAATTATTTTTAGCAAGTACAACCGATACATCCGAGGGAGATACACCTAATGCTGCCATTTTTATTGGGTCGAGGAAAATTCGCATCGAATAGGTTGCACCACCTAAAATGTCCGCTTTAGCCACACCATCTACTGTTTGCAGTTGCGGTTGCACAACACGGGTTGCGTAATCGGTAATTTGTTGCGGTGTCATTTCTGTACTGTCCAAACTGATGTACATCAATGCAGTTGAGCTATCGGATGCTTTTAATATAACTGGTTGTTGGGATTCTTTGGGTAGTTGATTTAGGGTTTGTTGTACTTTACTCATCACATCAGTAAAGGCTACTTGTGGGTCAAAGTTTAGTTTAATGTTTAGAGTAATCGTGCTTAAACCTTGTGTACTTGAAGAGGTCATATAATCAATCCCCTCCGCACTGGCGACCGCTTTTTCTAGAGGTGAGGTAATGAATCCGGCGATAAGATCAGCATCTGCTCCTGGATAACCTGTCATAATGGTAATTACTGTATTATCCATACGCGGGTATTGACGAATTTGCATTTTATAGATGGAGTTAATACCAAAAAGAAAAATGAGCAAACTTATTACCATGGCAAGTACGGGCCGTTTGATAAAAAGATCGGTAAATTTCATAACTTTTCCTGATTAAAAATGTAACTTGAGTGCGTTGTAGCCTGGGTGGAGGCATAGCCGTAACCCAGGGTATCTATAGTAGAAAGCTCCGGGGTTACGTTGTGCTGCACCCAGGCTACGATTCAACTTGGTTTTTTATTGTCCTAAGATATCCGGATTACTGACTTCATTTAGTTTGACCTCATTATTGATTACAACAGGCGTACCATTTTGTAATTTTATTTCTCCAGCACTCACAACTAATTGTCCTGCTTTAACACCTTTTTTGATGACTGTATAATTTCCATGCTGCTCACCCGTGCTGACAAAGACACGTTTAACAGTAAGCAAATCAGAACCGTCTGGATTTTTCTTACCCTCAGCATTTTTCTCAATAATGTATACCGCATTACCGTATAAGCTATAGGAAATCGCAGTGGAAGGAACAATAACTGTATTGGGTACAGGAGGTTGGCTGATTTCAATTGAAGCAAACATTCCTGGTACAAACGTAAAGCTGCGAACTTTATTTTTACCATTTAAGTCGGTATCGCAGGTGATAATTCGCTTATTTCCCATGGGTTCTTTTCGTATTTTCACTAAGGGTGAGTTTTCGGGATCCTTAATGGCTGATGTAGGACAATTAGCGAGAGTACCCTGAACCAACATATTGTGGGTATTGAGATCTACCTTGGAGTTAATTGCAGTGACTTTGGCCTCAAAAAGCGCGTTAGGGAATCCTTCAACGGAAAATGTAATGGTTTGATCAGGGCGAATCCGTTTATAAAGTTGTTCCGGAAGATAAAACTCCAAATACAATGGATCTAATGACTGTAATGAAACAATTGTTGTTTGCCCTGGGCTAATAAATTGTCCCAAGTTAATTTGTCTTATACCTAATTTTCCGGCAAAAGGTGCAGTAATATGCTTTTGATTGATTTGTGCTTGCGTTTGCTCTAGTTTTGCTTGGGCTTGTCCAAGATTTGCTTTAGCTTCATCAACATTTGAAATAGGGGAGGCCCCTCGTTTAAATAAATCATTTTGACGTTGATAACTTAGGGTCTTTAACGTTAATTCGGCCTGATTAAACTTTAATATCGCTTGATCCACGCTGTCATCGATGGTAATTAACGGGGCATCTTTATCAACATATTGTCCTGACTCAAAATCAATTTTTACGACATTGCCAGATGCTTGGGCACTTACATCGACTCCATTTAGGGCAACGAAATTACCTACTGCATTTATAGTTGGTTGCCAATCTACGGCTTGAGCAACAGTAGAAGCAACAGAAACGGCGGGTGGTTGATAGCTTGCAAAGAAGCGCTTAATCAAGATGGATTTGATCAAGTTAAAGGCAATGATCCCACCAAAAACAATTAGTAAGGCTATTGCCATGATGGTCATTCTCTTTTTCATTATGCTCCCCTGAATACTACAAAAAAAAGGTAATTTTTAAAGTCCGCCAAATATAACATGAAAGATGAATATTATTACCCTTATTGTGCTTATAAGCTTCATTTTTATTTATTTCATGGTTATAAAAATATCCTATTGACTAAATACAACACTTTGTTACTATGCAGACTTTCAATAAAGTCAAAGGAGAAACCATGAAGTTGAAGTCCTTGTTATTTGCTCTTTGTTTTTGCTTAATTGGCCAAACTTTTGCTGCAAATGCTCATTTGCATCCAAAAGCTACTGAAGCTGATAAAAAGCCTGCTGGTAAATCAATGATGTTTCCAGGTTATTGTGAAATAGAAATCATCAACAACAGTATTGACAACGTTCGCGTATACGGTTCTTTTGATGATTCTACTCCATTAGAGCCTTTTACAATATTTTATTATGATGCACCTCATTACATTAGCTTGTACTACTATGGTTACTGTCATTCTGGTATGAACCTTATGATCCAAGGTCCTTACGGAACTATTTATTCTGGTTGGACTAATGTAAATAGCACTGTTCGCATTGTTAATTACCTGAATAAAGGTATTAAGAGTGAGAAAGTTGAAGTTACTGCAAAGAAATAAGTAATTTATAAAAAATAAGCGATAGTTTATTTGTTGATAGGGAAGTTGCATGTAATGCACCTTCCCTTTTTTTATGTTTCAGGAGTAGTTCATGAAGCGTTTAATCCCTTGTCTTATATTAGTTCCTTTTCTAACTTCATGTGATATTAGCGATCCCGAATATTATGATGCTGGTTATTATCATTCTGTTCCGCCACGAGCTGAAATTTATGGTTACGATGAGCGTCCACATGATTATCGTCCTCATTCTCGTCATCATCGCGGTCACAATGAAACGTACGTAGTTCCAAATCAACCTAAGACGCATGAGCATGGACATGGTCATCAGGAGCGTGGCCATAAAAAACATCATGAGCAAGCGGTTGTGACTGATAAAAATAAAAACAAAACGCACAAACATGATAAGGTCCGTATGATAAAGAAAAAAATTGGATGGTGAATCCAGTAAACAGTCTATAGGTTCATATTCACAATTCGTAACCAGTTAAATTTTGTGGTAATCTTATGGCGTTTTTTCTTTAGGGAGTTTTTGGATGTGTAACTCACTGAAAATGTTGTTTGTGGGACTTTTATCTATACTTATCATAGCATGTGTTGCTTCTCCTGGTACTGAGAGTACTGGGGAGTTTTTGGACAGTTCGACCACCACTACTAAGGTAAAAGCAACATTAGTGAATCAATTAGGGCGTACAGGTTTAGCAGTACAAGTTAAGACCTTTAAAGATGAAGTACAACTCAGTGGTTTTGTTGCTACTCCTCGATTGAAGCAAAGAGCAGAGATCATCGCTGCGAACGTAGATGGTGTTAGAAAAGTGCGTAATGACATCATCGTTAGACCTTAACCATTTTCCCGAGGATTACTCATGTTTGACCAAAGCGATACCATAGAAAACTTTGATGATGAATTATTTCAAGCTATTGTTGATGAACAACGTCGACAAGAAGAGCATATCGAACTTATTGCATCGGAAAATTATGTGAGTCCTCGTGTTTTGCAGGCTCAAGGCTCTGTATTAACGAATAAATATGCAGAAGGATATCCTGGAAAGCGCTACTATGGTGGATGTGAGTATGTTGATGTTGCTGAAGAATTAGCAATCGCTCGTGCAAAAAAACTGTTCTCTGCTGATTATGTTAATGTGCAACCTCATTCTGGTTCTCAAGCTAATGCGGCGGTAATGATGGCTCTATTAGCCCCTGGAGATGTCGTTTTAGGTATGGCATTACCCCATGGAGGTCATTTAACTCATGGTTCTAAAGTTAATTTTTCGGGTAAGCTTTATCAAGCAGTCCCTTATGGTGTCGATGTAGAAACTGGTTTAATTGATTATGATGTTTTGGAGCAGCTGGCCCTTGAACATAAGCCTAAATTGATTATTGCCGGATTTTCTGCCTATTCACGTGTTCTTGATTGGCCACGATTCAGAGCAATCGCAGATAAAGTAGGCGCTTACTTGATGGCGGATGTTGCTCATGTTGCTGGTTTAATTGCTGTTGGTCTTTATCCTTCCCCGGTACCTTATGCTGATGTAGTGACCACCACTACTCATAAGACACTCAGAGGACCGAGAGGGGGAATGATTTTATGTCGTGCTAATGAAGAAGTAGAAAAAAAATTGAATTCTTCTGTTTTCCCTGGCAGCCAAGGTGGACCATTAATGCATGTCATTGCAGCGAAAGCTGTTTCTTTTGCTGAAGCGTTGTTACCCGAATTTAAAGACTATCAACAACAAGTATTATTGAATGCTAAGACCATGGCCTCTGTGCTTATGAGTCGTGGTTATAAAATTGTTTCTGGTGGCACGGATAACCACTTATTATTGGTGGACTTAATTGATAAAAACATCACAGGTAAAGATGCGGATGCCGCTTTAGATAAAGCAAATATTACAGTGAATAAAAATACGGTACCTAATGATCCTCGTTCTCCTTTTGTGACCAGCGGCTTACGTTTAGGAACTCCGGCAGTTACCACCAGAGGATTTAAAGAAAAAGAAATTACGCTTCTATCTAATTGGATAGCTGATATTCTTGATGATATTAACAATGAAACGACCATCGCAAAAGTTAAAGAGCAAGTATTGCTGTTGTGTCGTGAGTTTCCGGTTTATAAATAATTATGTTTTGCCCGTTTTGTCATGCAGAGGAAACAAAAGTAGTCGACTCACGCCTAGTTGCTGATGGTGCTCAGGTGCGTAGAAGGCGCGAATGCCTTATATGCCATGAACGTTTTACTACTTTTGAGACAGCCGAATTAATCATGCCGTTAGTTGTTAAGCGTGACAGCCGACGTGAAGCATTTAACATTGATAATTTACGGTCAGGCATGTTACGTGCCTTGGAAAAGAGGCCGGTGAGTGTTGATGCATTAGAGGCATCGGTTATTGCAATTACCCAAGAAATTCGCCGTCGAGGAGAGCGAGAAATCGATTCGCAGATCATTGGTGAATTGGTGATGAAGGAATTATATAGTTTGGATCATGTTGCTTATGTGCGGTTTGCATCGGTATATAAACGTTTTAAAGATGTCAGCGATTTTAGGCAAACAATCGATCAAATGAATAAAGATTAGTGTTTAATTTAGATTAGTATGTGCAAGGTGTAAGAGAGTGGGCACACACATTCACGTAAAGTTTGTGTGTCTGTGCCTGGTTTGTTACGCTTTGTCAGATTTTTTTTCCCCTTTTCAGGCGAAAAGGGGCTTTATAGATGTTACGAAGAGTTCATGAGGTTAAGGTGGAAAAGCAGTCGATAAGCGGTAAAAGAAAAGCCAGAAAATTAGCACTTCAGGCTCTTTATCAATGGTTAATGTCTGGAAGTGAATTACATGAAATCGAAGCACAATTTCGAGTCATTAATAATATGGATAAAGTTGATGTAGATTATTTTTGCCGTATTTTACACGGTGTTCCAGCCCATGTTGAAAACTTAGAAGCGAGTATTACTCCTTTTCTTGATAGAGAAATCGCTGGACTCAACCCAATTGAATTGACTGTATTACGTATTGGTGCTTTTGAATTATTCCATTGCCCTGAAATTCCTTATAAAGTTGTTCTTGATGAATCAATCTCCTTGACTAAAGAATTTGGTTCTCAGGATGGATACCGTTATGTCAATGGTGTATTAAATAATTTGGCACAACAGGTACGTTCAATTGAAATCAATTCATAACTATGGATGAGTTTTCACTTGTTGAGAATTTTTTCAAACCACTTGATCTAAAGCGTGATGATGTACTGTTAGGAATTGGTGATGACGCCGCGTGTGTACGTATTCCTCAAGGAATGAACATGTTGGTAAGTACAGATACTTTAGTTTCTGATGTTCATTTTCTTCCGCAGTGGGATGCGTATGACATTGCGTGTAGAGCAGTTATGGTAAATGTAAGTGACATGGCTGCCATGGCAGCAGAGCCTCGTTGGCTCACACTGGCTTTGACTTTACCTAAACTCGATGAACAATGGCTTACTTCGTTTGCTCGTGGACTAAAAGATTCGTTAAGTCGATATAATTTGACTTTAATTGGTGGTGATACCACACAAGGTCCTTTATCAATCACGCTAACTATTTTGGGTACTGCTCCAGACGGACACGCAGTATTGCGTAGTGGCGCAAGAGCTGGAGATATCATTGTCCTTTCAGGTAAGTTGGGTGCTGCAGCTTTGGCCGTTAAATTTCTCGAAAATCCTGATCTTCCTCCCCACGAACATGCAGAGTTAATGAATAAATTGCTCCATCCCAAGCCGCGTATTGATTTAATTGGTTTTTTGCGAAATTATGCCACTGCAGCAATCGATATTTCGGATGGACTTAGTGCTGACTTAAATCATATTTGTGTTGCAAGTGGCGTTGGGGCTTGCCTCAATGAAGACGCAATTCCTATACATGCTTTGGTAAATCAATATTGGGCTGATGCTGTTGACTTAGCTTTGACTGGCGGCGATGATTATGAGTTATGTTTTACTGTTGCGGAATATCGATTCGCCTCATTGATGAACGAGTTTAAAAAAGCTAATTTACTTTGTTATCCTATTGGCGTAATTGAGGAGACCCCTGGGTTAAGAATAAAAGATGCGAACAATCAATATCATAAGCTAACACCTGCTGGGTACTCACATTTTTGATTGCAGTCTATCAGCAAAACAAAATTTAAGGACTTGACCAGGATAGTTAAATTGTCAATAGACCCTATTGTAAGTTAGAACATTTTGATCCAACCTTTACGATTAGCTAAGCATAGAGAAAGAATAAAATGAAACAAATAAATTTAGCAAAAAGTGTTTTCCAGGATCCTATTTACTTTATCGCCTTTGGTTTTGGCACGGGTTTAATGCCTACGGCACCTGGAACATGGGGAACATTGGCAGCAATACCTCTTTATTTACTATTGGTCGGCACCCATTGGGGCGTATATCTTTTTTTTACACTCATCGCATTTATATTGGGTGTCTGGGTTTGTGATAAGGTGACTCAAGACTTAGGGGTGCATGATTATAAAGGAATTGTTTGGGATGAAGTTGTAGGGTATTTATTGACTATGTTTATGGCACCTCAAGGGGTGTCCTGGATGATTTGTGGTTTTATTTTGTTCCGAATTTTTGATATTTGGAAACCTCAGCCCATTGATTACATCGATCAAAAGGTACGAGGTGGTTTTGGAATTATGTTGGATGATGTGTTAGCTGCGGTGCCCGCTTGGTTATTGATGCAACTATTAGCATGGAGTCTTACTTAATGAATGAGAATCATAAAGAACTCATTAGTATGGGTTTGACTATTGGAATTGTAGCGCTTAGTTTATTTATTATTCATCGTTTTATCCCGTCACTGATATGGGCTTCTATCATTGTTATTGCAACTTATCCTTTGTATAAAAAATGGCGTCGTTTTTTTGGCAATAAAGAGAATCTCTCTTCCTTGCTGTTTACTACTTTAATTGGATTGCTGTTTATCCTTCCCTTAAGCTGGATACTAAGCCTTTTGATTAAAGAATCGCAAATATTTGTTAATTTTTTGCAATCCTTAAACCAACAAGGGGGGGCTGCTCCCGGTTTTTTAAAGGAATTCCCTTTAGTGGGAAATGATTTGGTAACTTATTGGGATAATCATCTTGGAAAGCCAGGAATGATAAAGGGGATTTTATCGAATGTTCATTTATCATTAACCCCAACGAGCTATTACGTAAAACAAATTGGCTCTAGTTTGGCACATCGAAGCGTTCAATTGGGCTTTACACTTTTAAGTCTATTTTTCTTTTATCGTGATGGGGATCGATTATTAGCACAGATTTACCAGGTAGGGGAGTATTGTTTGGGTAAAAGATGGTTTCGTTATGCCGACCGACTTCCTCGAGCATTGAGAGCCACAGTGAATGGAACTATTGTTGTAGGTCTTGGTGTGGGTATTTTAATGGGGATTTGTTATGGCTTAGTTGGTTTTCCCGCACCTACTTTAGTTGGATTTATCACTGCGCTTGCGGCAATGATCCCATTTGTTGTTCCCATCGTTTTTATTACCGTTGCGATTATTCTGTTGTCATTAGGCAGTATGGTTAGCGCAATCATTGTTTTGGTTTGGGGAACTATAGTCATGTTTGTTGCGGATCATTTTATCAAGCCCGCACTGATTGGTGGTGCGATCGAGTTGCCCTTTTTAGCTGTGTTATTTGGAATTCTCGGTGGCGTGGAAACTATAGGATTGCTTGGTTTATTTGTTGGGCCTTTAGTTATGGTCCTCTTTATGACTTTATGGCAAGAGCCGCAAGTTCTGGCTACTTCCAAAATAGGTCATTCATAAGAGTCCAACCTCTCAAATTACAGTCATTCTGGGGAGTTTACGATGAAGGATCTTCCTGATACCGGAGATCCCTCATGTCGTTAGGGACGATGTATCGTTACAACCATTACTTATAATTGCAGCGATCGAAGCGATAAACAACACCTACATCACCTAAGTGAGCCTGGAATTTACGTCCAAAATCGTCTGATCCGCTTGTTGCCAAATAACGATAAGAAGCGTTCAATGCCCAGTTTTCTTCAAAGTTGAAGGTCAGTCCAGCCGTTCCTTGATAAGCAAAAGAATTGGCTTTTGCATTAAATGAAATTCCGTCAAATGGACCAGTACTGTTTAAAGTAATTTTGGTCGTTGCAGCGCCTATACCTACCCCCAAAAATGGTGAAATGGTTGGTAGAATGGCATCAGAGAAATCGTAATAGAGATTTATCATGCCCACATTAGATCGAGCTTCTCCAGATATTCCAGATTGTAGGACATCATCAAACTTGAACCTTCTAGTTTTAGCCTGAATATAAGTATATTCCAGTTCATAACGTATTGGATTACTTTGATAACCTAAACGAACCCCTGCGTTAAAACCATTGTGGTATGAAGCATCGGTGAGCTCTATGAGATCTCCAAGGAAGTGTATCGATACATTATTTGGTAAATAAGCATAACCACCAAATACACTGCCATACCACCCATTAACTGGAGTTGCAGCTGCAGCAATACTACTTGCTAATAAAGAAGCAGAGAAAAATGCAAATTTCATAACATCCCTTTGTAGTTATTATTTTTTTTGTGGAATCATGTTAACGTGTTACTTTAAATTTGCAAGTATTGGAAATGCATATTTTTGGAAAAGGGAAGTGTTAATGCAATTTTGTTGATAATAAAGTTGTTTTTTTGCTTAAAAGGTGTTCCATTCGTCCTCACGAAGTACTCCTGGATAGTAGCATTATCAAACATGGCATTGATGTAAATTTGCATAGATCAATTTTTGTGGCAGGATCTAGAACAGGGACTATACTTCCAATTGGCATCTTATATTCTAGAGATGCATTTCAATAAAATAATGCCGTAAATAATGTATTCCGTGATTAAAAACACCGCAGCCCATATTGTGCTCACGCACTGCTTTTCAAGCTGAAATGAATCCAATTTTTATCTTAGGAAGATGAAAATCCAGCCTCTTATCTAACGGAAAGGATGATGTTTAGATGGTGATAATTATTAGTATTTCGTGTGGTGTAGAAAATTAACATGACTACATTTGACGAGCAATTTAGCATAATAATTTTCTACTTGTATAAATTTAATATTAATGCAATGATAAATTTTGCATTATGAAAAGGAGTTTCAATAAATGCCAAAGAATAAAAAAAAACCATTGGAAGTATCTAAAGAATTTGTTGAGCAAGTACTCGCTATCATTGCAAATGAGACAGAGGAAGGACGCAAAAAAATAGTTGCTATTGCTCGCAGAGCTGAAGAGAAATATGAACAGCCAGTCAAATCATGGATAACAGGTTGGGTTTATCAATACACCAGAACTCGCGGTGAAAAAGTAGAGCAATCCATTAATGTAATGGAAAACTTTCCTGATGCTTATACGCGCTTACAAGAATTTAAATTGATGATCAGCGAAGGCAAGTGGGAAGTTGGCTCCTATAATTATTATCTCTTTCTTGAATTAATCGATGCTGTTCCTGATTACCAAACTTTGCCAGACGTTCTTATTCAGCCATTTGTTATAGAGCTTAAAGAACAAGTAATGATGCAGATTAATGATTTTATGGCTCATTATAAAACTGTATTAGCAGAGATAAAGGCTCGAGAAATAGAGCGTGAAGCGGCACGCGAAAGTGCACGCCTATTGGCTGAAACGGTCGCAGTACTTAATAATTTGGACGCGGCGAAAGATTATCAATCCAATAAACAGGACAAAATTACTTTTTCACTAAATTATGAAAATGAACAATGGCATCTTTCTTGGGTTGATACGACGGGTGAAGTTTATCCGCTTATAGCGGGCGATGAGTTGGTGAAGAAACTAGCAACGTTAGAAGATAAAGACATAGAAAAATTAAGTCAAGTACGGTTAAGAGGAATTAAGAGGGAGTGCCTCAAAGCAAGAGAACAATATATTGCTAAGGTGCAAGTACATATTAATCCAAAAGATACTAATGCTGAACAGGCCAATGTCTATCTTAGTGAGCTGATTGAAAAGGGCACTACCTCAGCTTTTGTTTTACAGCATAAAGAAAAAGTGGCAAGTCTTTGTTGGATAAATACCCGGGGTGTTTCCCAGGAGATTTCTTTAGCTAATTCTCCCAAACTGTCTTCTTGGTTGGCTACTCATGAGGGGCCATTTAACGAAGCAGATACCCTGCAATTGAAAGCTTATTTGTTGCAAGTGAATATCACCCAATCAAAAATTGCTTCCGCAAAAATAGATAAAATGAATGCTATGTTTGCTAAAGTATTACAAAAGAAGGATGAGGTAGCTAAAGAAGAGACTCATAAAGATAAGGCACCGCAACCTAAAATAAACCTGAAGCAATTTGCCTTTCTTGAGCAGCATATGAAAGATCAAATTGAAAAAGTGGTCTCTAAGAAATCATCTACAGAAGTGGTTTCTAAGCCCGCACCAAAACTAGAACAGGGTGTAGACACTACCTCTCCGAAACTAACTACGGAAGAAGCAGTCTCTGAACTGCCAGCAAAGCTAGAGGCAAGTAGGTATACAGCGCTTTCACAGCTATCTACCTTTTGGCAACAACGTAAAAGAGTAGTGGAAGGCACAGTGGACAATGAAATAAAAAATTCGAGCCATCCTTAATCTTTGTTTAGGCCGGGTCTAGCGAAAGCAAGTGTAGGCTGGGCTGTTAAGCCCAGCATTTGCTGAATTAATTTTTACGCTCCAAAACGTCTATTCACGAAATCCATCACTATAAACCCAATTAACAAATACTTATCCATTGTTCTTAGAGAAAGAAATACATTGGCGTTGTTATATGCTGGGCTTAGCAGCCCAGCCTACGGTTATTTGTCCTAACACATACCGGGATGACAGAGATGCTCTGGATGATAGCATCTTACAGATCAAAAGCCATTTGTGATTGGATAACGCCAGTCTTTACCAAAGGCAATTGGGCTTATTTTTATTCCTGGTGGAGATTGGCGACGTTTGTATTCATTGCGTTTGATTAATTGAATTACTTTAGTGACTGTCTCTTGCGCAAAACCTTGCTGAATTATCTCTTCAGGACTTAAGCACTTCTCCATATAGGCAACAATGATTGCATCCAATATTGCATAATCAGGTAAACTGTCCTGATCGGTTTGATCTGCCCGTAACTCAGCGGATGGGGCACGCGTAAGAACGCGTTCAGGAATAATTTCAGAAAGGCTATTGCGGTAGCGTGCTAGGGCATAAACCTGGGTTTTAAGCACATCTTTTAATACCGAAAATCCTCCTGCCATGTCGCCATATAAGGTGGCGTAACCAACGGCGGATTCACTTTTATTGGAGGTTGTAAGTACCATTTTGCCTGTTTTATTAGACAATGCCATAATCAACAAACCACGAATTCGTGCTTGAATGTTTTCTTCTGTAGTATCTGGGGTTAATCCTTTGAAAACTGGCTCGAGAGTCGTTATCAGAGTATTAAACGCGGGTTCAATTGAGAGAATGGCGTGCGATACATTTAATTTTTCTATTTGCCTTAAAGCGTCTTCATTGCTCATTTGTGCTGTATATCGTGAAGGCATAAGTACAGCATGCACTCGCTCTGCTCCTAATGCATCGACTGCCACAGTCAAAGTTAATGCCGAATCTACTCCTCCTGAGAGTCCAACTAAAACTCCAGGGAAGTGGTTTTTGTTGACGTAATCTCGAGTGCCGCAAACTAATGCTTGATAGATTAATGGTTCAAAATCAAGAAGAGGGGTGACTTCTCCCTTAACTTGATTTGCTTGGATCTCAACAGTGCGCAAATCCTCTTTAAATGCAGGAGCGCGTGCGCAAATTGTACCATGTGAATCAATTGCGAGTGATTGGCCATCGAATAAGAGCTCGTCTTGACCGCCAATTTGATTCACATAGATTATCGAAATTCCGCGTTTTGCATAAGCTTTTAAGAGGGTCTCTCTTTTCTGGTATTTGCTGTAATCAAATGGAGACGCATTTAAAACGAGGAGTATAGAAATCCCATTTTCAATTAAATCTTCAGCAGGACCTGGATGCCATAAATCTTCACAAATAATTACCCCTATTTTACTGTGATTTATCTCAATGATGCATGGATTTTTTTTCCCTGGAGTAAAGTAGCGTGCTTCATCAAAAATGTCATAGTTTGGTAAATTTTGCTTGTGATATTCTGCTATCTTTTGTCCTTGATAAAAAATACTCGCGCTATTATACAATCGTTGTTTCTCTCGGCTTGGATGTCCTACAAGAACGTAGCAATCTTTTGTTGCATCTTGAATTTGTTTTAAATGCTCAGTAATTGCTTGTTCAAACTCCTTGCGATAGAGCAAGTCCTCGGGGGGGTAACCCGTTAATGCCAGTTCAGGAAAGAGTATGATATGGTGATTTGCTTGCTCGCTTTCTATCACGTCAATAATTTTATCCCTGTTGGAGGCCAAAGCCCCTACAGTAGGATTAATTTGTGCCATAAGTACAGTAAGCTTATTCTGCATGATATATACTCTATTAAAGAACCCCAAGATGCGACAAACAGGATTTGTTGATAATTCTACTATCTTAGCTAAGATGATGAGATTTTAGCGCGTTTCATGTATGCATTGCTTCGATGCGCTAAAATCTCATCATTTTGTCTTAATCTAGAGAATTGTCAACAGACCCTAATACAAAAAATAAATCCTTAATTTAAAGATAAAATTGTTAATTAATTTAAAAATTGTCTAAAATAAACCCTTTGTCCGATAAAAAGCACATTTATGTTAAATGAAGCACTCTCAAAAATGCCAGAGGTCTTTGAGGCCAAAATATTATTGCGTGGCCAAGAATATTTTCAGAATGGACATGTGCTCAATATTCGTTTTAGTGATGGTTTACTAAAAGGTCGAGTAAAAGGCAGCTCAAGTCAGATTTATGATGTACATATGGATTTGAAGGTTTGGCCAAAAAAACTGGCGCACTGCACTTGTAATTATCAATATAATTGCAAGCATGCGGCTGCGTGCTTGTTCGCTTTACGTGATCGAGAAAAGGAAAACCTACCGTCTGTATTTGTCAATAAATTAGATAAAAGACTCGATAGCTGGTTGAAAAATTTACGAGCGCAAGAAGCAGCGGTAGTAAAGGCTCCGGAAAGCACCCACCATTTAGTCTATCTCGTAGAGTTAAGGCTTGCTGGACATGAGCATCGAGTCGCGATTAAGTTGGCTTTAGCCAAGTTATTAAAACGGGGTGGTTATGGAAAAATGATCACTTTTAATAGTCTTTCCGATTCTAAAAAACAGCATTTTGTGGGTGATGATAATGATTTGGTCGCCTTGCTGTTGTTTAAATGTGGTGTTTCTGGCTGGTTTGATACTTTAGTCATACGGAATAGCGAATTATTAGAACGAATCATTGCAACTGGCAGGGCTTTTTTTATACAGAATCAGCACGAGCCAATCCACTTAGGTGAGCCCATCCAAGGAACTTGTGAATGGAAGCTATCTCTGAACGGCAGTCAAAATTTATTATTAATGCATCAAAGTGAGGTTCTTGAACCTTTGCTATTGGATGATAGTTGGTATTTTAATCATTTAGAAAGCAAAATGGGGCATTTAATTACTGCATATCCAATAAAACAGCTGGGCTATCTCTTGGAGGCGCCTCCAATACCCATGGAACAAGCCGAGTTATTAGCAAATAAAATGGCTAAAACATGCCCTGAATTTCCTGTGCCGCAAGTTTTTGCACAACGAGAAATTCGCAATGTGATGCCAGTCCCTGTGATCGTTCTCGATGCGATTAGCGAATTTGATGAAGATGCTTCTTGGCTGTATGACGCTGAAGAAGAACTACATGTGTTATTTATTGCGCGCATTGTTTTTGATTATGAGGGTTTAATGATTGCGGGTTCTGAGGCGTGTGAAACCGTTGTTTGCCAACAGGATGGGGTTTTAGTTGAATACATGCGTCATAAGGATTTTGAGAAATCAAAATGGGATGAAGTGCAGGAAATCCTGGAGCTAAGAGTACCAAGGGCTTGGGAAAATGAACAATGGGAAAAAGTAAAGCGAGCTGATTTCGTTCTGCAAAATATTAATGTCTTGGCGGATTTAGAATATCTTTATAGTCAATTAATACCTGAGTTAGAAAGTCGAGGTTGGCGGGTTGAGCGTATCAGCTCTTTATATCAAGAAGTGATTAGCGCCGATGAAGTAGAGTGGTATTCGAATCTATCTGAAAGTACAACAGACTTTTTCTCCTATCAATTGGGGATTTTAGTTGAAGGTAAACCTGTCAGTGTCGTTCCTTTGGTAGCAGATTTAATTCAACGTTATCATGGTAATGACTTAGATGCTCTTCCCGATACACAATTAGTTAAGTTACCCTTGCATGATGGGCGTGCACTGCAGTTAGAAATGGGGCGAATTAAGCCATTAGTTCGATTGCTGCTACAGTTTGGCATACGCCATGTTGACGAAAATCAACAGGTGCAAATGAACAAATATCAAGTGATTTTGATGCGTGAAGCGGAATTGGCTATTGCAGCTACCAAAACCCGTTGGCAAGGGGCTGAAACTTTAAGAGAACAAATAAGAACACTTTCACAATTAACCCTTATTCCTGAAATAGAGCTGCCACTAGGTTTACATGCTCAGCTAAGGGATTATCAACGTTATGGGTTGAATTGGCTGCAATTTTTGAGAGTGAGCCATTTTAGCGGTATTCTCGCTGATGATATGGGGCTAGGTAAAACGGTGCAGACTTTAGCTCATTTACAGTATGAAAAGGAACAAGGGCGTATTAAAACTGCAAGCTTAATTGTTGCGCCGACCAGTCTTGTGGGGAATTGGCAGGCAGAAGCAAAGCGCTTTACCCCTCAATTGAAAGTCTTAATTTATCATGGTTCTGAACGTCATCAGGATAATTTTGATGACTATGACATTGTGGTGTCTACTTATGGATTGATTCATCGCGATAAAGACAAATTTATTACCTATCCTTTCTATTATTTGATTTTAGATGAAGCACAGTTTATTAAAAACGCGCGCACCAAAACCACACAAATTATTCAACAATTGCATGCAACTCATCGTTTATGCTTGACAGGCACACCTTTGGAAAATCACTTAGGGGAGTTATGGTCTCTATTTCATTTTTTGATGCCAGGATTATTAGGTGATGCAAAACAATTTAGACTATGGTTCAGAACCCCCATTGAAAAATACGCAGATTTGAACAGAAGGGAAGTACTCATAAAAAGGATTCAGCCTTTTATATTAAGAAGAACAAAAAATCAGGTAGTTCGTGAATTACCACCCAAAACGGAAATGACTCGGACTATAGAAATTATTGGTCCACAACGTGACTTGTACGAAGCGATTCGCATGAGTATGGAGAAAAAAGTTCGTGATGCTATTGCAAAACAAGGATTGGGTAAAAGTCATATTCTTCTTCTGGATGCACTGCTGAAATTACGCCAAGTGTGTTGTGATCCCAGACTTTTGTCTTTGTCTGAAGCATCAATTGCACATGGGACCTCGGCAAAGCTCGAAGCGTTAATGGATTTATTGGACAATTTAGTGGGTGAAGGTAGGAGAGTATTGGTTTTCTCACAATTTACTTCTATGCTGCAATTAATTGAAGAAGAATTGCGTGCGCGAAACTATGATTATTTAAAGTTAACAGGCCAAACAGTGCATCGACAAGCCATGGTAGAAAAATTTCAGGAAGGAAACACCCCTGTTTTTCTCATTAGCTTGAAAGCGGGTGGTACTGGACTTAACTTAACACGTGCTGACACTGTAATTCATTATGATCCTTGGTGGAATCCAGCTGTTGAAGATCAAGCAACTGATCGAAGTCATCGAATAGGTCAGGAAAACCCTGTTTTTGTCTATAAGCTCATTACCTCAGGTACGGTAGAGGAAGCCATTTTAGGAATGCAAGATAAAAAGAGACAATTAGTTGAAGGGGTTTTATCGGCAGATCCCGCTAAGGCACTGACTTTAAGTGAAGAAGATATAGAACAATTTTTTATGCCATTGACAATATCGTAGCTTGAGTATAGGGCGGCGGAACCAGGGAGTGTATTGGCAAAGTTCCCGGGTTTCAGGCTACAACACTAGATAATTCATTTTTTAAAATTTATTGCATTAAAACTGGCATAGTTATCAATCATGGCATAAGCTATTAAATGATTGTAAACATGGAGAAAATTATGAACTTATGGAAGCTCGCTTGTGGTTTTTTTATTGCTGTTTGCTATTTACCTACAGCACTAGCCGCATCTCAAGCACCGGTAGGTAGATGGGTCACAATTGATGATAAAACAGGTAAAAAGAGAGCAGTTGTCACCATTAGTGAATCTGGCGGACAACTAAGTGCGGTCATTGATAAGGTCTATCCACAACCTGGTGATACCGGGATTTGTGAGAAATGCCCTGGGGGTTTTAAAGGTAAAAAAATCCAAGGATTGCAATTTATGTGGGGATTAAAGAGTGAAGGTGAGAATGAATGGAGCGGTGGCTCTATTTTAGATCCTAAGTCAGGTAAAATCTATCGCGCAAAAGTCACAGTCCAAGGAAATAAACTCTTAGTCAGAGGATATGTGGGGATTTCTTTATTAGGTCGTACTCAAGTTTGGCAAAAACAATAATTCATCAATACATCCCGAACTGCTTTGTTCGGGATGATGTTGTTTAAATATCACACAATTTCCTGTTCCAAATTGTCAATCTAATGACATCTTTTCAAAAGCACATTACAATATCCAGTTCCAAATTGTCACTGTGCTATTACTATGTATGATCTGCAAAACCCCAAAAAGACGGTTGATCCATTAAAACGCCCACCTCATTCAGTGGAGGCGGAGCAGTCCATTATCGGCGGATTAATGTTGGACAATCAGGTTTGGGACAAAGTCAGTAATAAATTATGTGAAGCAGATTTTTACCGCACCGAGCATCGAATTCTATTCCGCTCTATTGCTAATTTGGTAAAAAAAGATCAGCCTTTTGATGTAGTGACTTTGCTTGATGCATTAAAGTCGCATAATGAATTAGATGATGCGGGTGGTGAGGCCTATTTATTTGAACTGGCTAATAATACTCCTAGTGTTGCTAACGTGTCGGCTTATGCTGATATCGTTCGTGAAAAATCAGTTCAGAGACAACTGATTCATGTAGCTACCGAAATTGCGGATTCAGCATATAACCCCGGAGGCAGACAAGTTCCAGAGCTACTTGATATGGCCGAAACCAAAGTTTTTGCTATAGGTGAACAAACTGGTGGGGATGGTGGTCCTGAAAATATAAAATCAATTTTGGTGCGTGCAGTCGAAAAAATTGATGCGCTCTATCATAATGGCGATGCACTTACTGGGCTTGCTACAGGCTTATCCGACTTGGATGAAATGACTTCCGGGTTGCAGCCTTCCGATCTGATTATTGTTGCAGGCCGTCCTTCCATGGGTAAAACCACCTTAGTGATGAACATGGCAGAGCATGGCGCAATTAAGTCTGGAAAACCCGTTCTTGTTTTTTCTATGGAAATGCCGGCAGATTCTTTGGCAATGAGGATGATGTCTTCTTTAGGGCGTATTGATCAGCATAAGATTAGAACTGGTAAACTGGATGATGATGATTGGCCTCGTGTTACCTCTGCAGTACATATGCTTTCCGAAGCGCCTTTATTTATAGATGATACTCCAGCTTTAAGCCCAGGTGAAATGCGTGCACGTGCGCGAAGATTGGCAAAAGATCAGGGTACTAACTTGGGTCTCATCGTGGTGGATTATTTGCAGTTAATGAAAGTACCTGGATTTTCTGCGGATAATAGAACGGCAGAGATATCTGAAATTTCACGCAGTCTTAAGTCGCTTGCGAAAGAGTTGCAAGTACCCGTTATTGCCTTATCTCAGTTGAACCGGAGTTTGGAGCAACGGGCAGATAAACGACCAGTCATGTCTGACTTACGTGAATCGGGAGCGATTGAGCAAGACGCCGACTTAATTTGTTTTATTTATAGGGATGAAGTTTATAACGAAGATAGTCCCGACAAAGGTACGGCAGAAATTATAGTTGCCAAGCAAAGAAATGGCCCTATTGGTAAAGTGCGTGTTGCCTTCATAGGTAAATACACGCGTTTTGAAGATTTAGCTTATAATGGTTATCAAGGGGTAGACTAAGGTGTCCAGACCTACCAGATTGGTGATAGAGCCAAATGCTTTACACCATAATTTAGCACAAATAAGACGTTTTGCTCCTGGCAAAAAAATAATTGCTATGGTCAAGGCAAATGCCTATGGCTGTGGTGTGCATGTCGTAGCACCAATATTGGAAGGACATGTAGACGCTTTTGGTGTGGCTTGTATTGAAGAAGCGCTAGTTCTTCGTAAAATAGGGATTCGCACTCATTGTATTCTTTTTCAGGGTGTATTTAGTCCTGATGAATTTAAGGTGGTTGCACAGCATCAATTTGGTTGTGTCATCCATCAACCTCATCAAGTTCAGTGGCTTTTAAATACTCCGCTTGATACGCCTCTTAAACTATGGGTTAAAGCGAATACGGGTATGCATCGTTTGGGTTTTAAAACCCATGAACTGCCAGGGGTGATGGATGCATTGAAAACCTGCCCGTGGGTGGACAATGATATTGGTTTGATGACACATCTAGCATGTGCCGATGAGCCAGATCGCATAGAAAATGTTCAACAAATGGCTTTGTTTGATAGTATTTCTGTTGCAGGATTTAGTCAACGCAGTATTGCTAATTCAGCCGCTATTATTGCTTTTCCCCAAACTCATGCTGATGTGGTCAGACCTGGGATTATGCTTTATGGTGTATCTCCTTTTGCCAATCAGACTGCATTTGATTTGGGCTTGCTTCCTGTAATGCGTTTTGTTTCTGCAATTAGTGCAGTTCATTATAACCCACCATTGGCTCAAGTTGGGTATAGTGGTATTTGGAAAAGTGAAAAACCGTCAATCATTGGTATTGTTGCTGCAGGTTATGGTGATGGTTATCCACGGCATATTGCTGAAAATACACCGGTTTGGGTTCAGGGTAAAGAGGTTCCTATTGTAGGACGTGTCTCAATGGATATGCTGGCTGTGGATTTAACCAATCATCCAGAGGTTAAGCCTGGAGCACCCGTTGAGCTTTGGGGTACGCATGTTTTAGTTGAGCGAATCGCACAAGCAGCAGGGACCTCGGGCTATGAGTTATTATGTCAGATTTCCGAGCGAGTACGCCACGATTAAGTAACCATGCCTTAGTATCTATCGCTACGATGGGGATGAACGGGGTATGGATAATAACTGAACGTGATGTTAGAATCGAAACCGATTTATAACCTTTTAATTGGGTGAGATGTTATGAAAAAAATAGCAGTTACATCATTGTCGTTGTCTTTATTATTGGTTGGTTGTGCGCCAATGAATCATCAAGATGTAGGTACGCTCTCAGGTGGGGTTATTGGTGGATTAATTGGAAGCCAATTTGGTGGTGGCCCAGCAGCTAGATTGGCTGCAACAGCAGGTGGTGCTATTGCAGGTGCTTATTTAGGTGGTCAAATTGGTAAATATATGGATAAGGTAGATAGAATGGAAATGCAACGTGCCTTAGAAACTGCACCCACTGGCAGATCCGTACATTGGTCAAATCCAGACACTGGAAATAGTTATACTGTACAACCTACTCGTACTTATTATCGTGAGCGTTTACCTTGTCGTGAGTACTTAACTAAGGCAATCATCGATGGACGTCCACAGACATTACGTGGTAGCGCATGTCGCCAGCCAGATGGTACTTGGCATGTTGTAAATTAAAAACAATTCATGTTATCCATGTAGCCTGGGTGAACCCAGGCTACGCAATTAAATGTTATTTAACTTCTTCATCCTTTTTTTTGTCACAGCATATACATTTACAGCAACAAAATAGGTTATACAGCCAGGCAATAATAAAACCCATGATGAAGGCATCAATAAACCCTATAATACCTCCCAAAATACTTCCTTTAATTGAAGGAGTATATCCTGGATATAAAGAACCTACAGCGATTACAAAACCATGCCCATATGTATAAAAGTATGCGAGTAATCCTATCACCAAGATAGACACACCCCAGAGTACTCCAAATGCAAGACCTAGAGCCACAGGGCTTAATTTGCAACCTTTCATGTTCATCTCTCCTTAAGTATCTTGTAGCCTGGGTGCAGCGCAGCGAAACCCAGGAGATAGCAACAAAACCTGGGTTTCGCTGTGCCCAGGCTACGAAAACAGCAAAACTAGAATAAAATCAACTGCCTTTCTCAAAGTATAGACTAAGGTATTAATTAATTAACAATTTCTCGCAAATTGAAAAATATAAAGTTTCTAATTGATGTAAATCACTTAAAGAAACGCATTCATTCACTTGATGAATGGTGGCATTAACCGGTCCAAGTTCTACAACTTCAACACCATAGGGGGCTATGAAACGACCATCAGATGTCCCACCACTTGTAGAAAGCTCAGGAGAATTTTTTGTGAGCTCGATGATTGCTTCTTTACAGCTCTCCAGTAAGGCACCTTGGGCTGTCAGGAAAGGTTCGCCACTGAGACGCCATTCCATGATAGGATTCAGATCGTGATTTTGAAAAATAGTGGTCATTTTTTCTTTTAGCACACTATGTGTTTGCTCTGTCGAATATCTAAAATTTAAGTGTAAAACCAGATCCCCAGGAATTATATTGAGCGCTTGGCCTCCAGATTGAAGATGGGTAATTTGCATGGATGTTGGCGGAAAATGATGGTTTCCCTGATCCCAAAGCGTTGTACTTAGCTCGGCTAATACGGGACTAATTTTGTGTATTGGATTATCTGCCAAGTGAGGATAGGCAACATGACCTTGTTTCCCATGTAAGGTAATTTTCGCACTCAAGGAACCGCGTCGGCCAATTTTAAGCACATCGCCAACTCGATGTGTACTTGAAGGTTCACCTACAATACAATAATCAATGTGAATCCCTTGATTTTTTAAAAGCTGCATGACATAAGGTGTGCCCATATCATAATCATTACCTTCCTCGCCACTGGTAATAAGGAATCCCAATCTTCCCTGAAACTTGGGATAGGTTTTAACAAATCGTTGTGCCATAAGCAGCATACATGCAAGGCTTCCTTTCATATCAGCAACACCACGCCCAAAAAGCATTCCGTTTTTATGTTCCATGATAAACGGATCGGATAACCATTTTGTTGCATCACCGACAGGAACTACATCGGTATGGCCAGCAAAGACCAGAAGCGGGCCTGATTCTCCATAAGATGCGAAGAAGTTAGAAACGGGCTCCTTATTCATGCGTTGGCAACTAAATCCTATACGCTCCAAAAATTGGATCATAAACTCCTGACAACCTGCATCTTCAGGGGTAATAGATGGAAAGCGAACCAGTTTGTTTAATATTTCTTGTAATTCAGAATGTGGTGTTACTGATTCAGTCATTTTATCCTGCTCTCAATAATTCATTAATACTCACTTTTGCTCTAGTCTTTTCGTCCACCTGTTTTACAATGACAGCACAATACAAACTGTAGCTTTTATCTTCACTGGGTAAACTTCCAGCAACGACTACAGAACCAGCGGGAATTCGACCGTAGGTAATTTCGCCAGTTAGGCGATTGTATATTTTGGTGCTTTGCCCTAAATATACACCCATGGATAAGACCGAATTGCGTTCCACAATCACTCCTTCAACTACTTCCGAACGAGCGCCAATAAAGCAATTGTCTTCGATTATTGTGGGATTAGCTTGTAATGGCTCCAGAACACCTCCAATACCTACTCCACCTGAAAGGTGCACGTTTTTACCAATTTGCGCACAAGAGCCGACAGTTGCCCAAGTATCAACCATGACTCCTTCATCAATATAGGCGCCTATGTTGACATAAGATGGCATTAAAACGCAGTTGTTGGCAATGTATGCCCCTTTGCGAACCATGGCATGTGGCACTACCCGTACACCCGTTTGCTTAAATTGTTCTTCTGTATAGTTATTGTATTTGAGAGGAACCTTGTCATAAAACTGACAAAAACCTGAATCAATAACTTGGTTAGGATAAAGTCTAAAAGACAAAAGAACTGCCTTTTTTATCCATTGATGAACTACCCATTGCTCATTTATTTTTTCTGCAACACGGTATTGGCCGCTATCAAGGCAAGAAAGAACCTCATTCACTGCAGTGATGAGCTCAGGAGAAGCTGTTTCAATGGAGAGCGTTTGACGTTCTTCAAAAGCTTGTTCAATTGTAGATTGTAATGTATGCATCTGTTTTTCCCGTATCATTTTGTAGCCTGGGTGCAGCGCAGCGAAACCCGGGGAGTTCTAAAACAGTTAAACCTGGGCTCCGCAGCGCTGCACCCAGGCTACAATAATTAATATGCAAGTGCATATTCCAGATCCGCTTGTAAATCATCCACGTGCTCTATACCTACTGAAAGACGAATAAACCCATCTTCTATCCCTAAAATTTTACGTTTTTCTGGTGGCACAGAAGCATGTGTCATAATCGCTGGATGCTCAATTAAGCTTTCTACTCCACCTAGGCTTTCGGCTAAGGTAAATAGCTCGCAGCGAGCAAGGAAGCGTTTGGCTGCATCAATACCGCCATCAAGTACCATGGAAATCATACCACCAAAACCATGCATTTGTTCTTTGGCCAAATCATGTTGAGGGTGGCTTGCAAGGCCTGGATAGATTACTTTCTTTACTTTAGGTTGCTTACTTAGCCAATTTGCCAGGTGATTTGCATTCTCACAATGTCGCTCCATGCGCAACGACAGGGTTTTCAAACTTCTTAAAACTAGGAAACTGTCAAAAGGACCTGCAACACCACCACAAGAATTTTGCAGAAAAGCAATTTTGTCAGCTAGATTAGGATTGTCACCAACAACCACAACGCCGCTGACTACATCTGAATGGCCATTAAGATATTTGGTTGCAGAATGAAGTACGATGTCGAATCCCAACTCGATAGGTCTTTGAATCCAAGGCGTCGCAAATGTATTGTCTGCAACGGCTATAAGATTATGGCGTTTTGCTATCTTAGCTATTTCACGTAAATTGGCTAGTTTTAACATAGGATTAGAAGGTGTTTCTACCCAGAGCATACGTGTTTTAGGAGTAATTGCTGCTTCAATATGGTCAGTATTAGACATATCTACAAAAGAAAAAGATAATTCTGACGTGCGGGTTTTAACTTTGTCAAATAAACGAAATGTGCCTCCATAAAGATCATCCATGGCGACTACATGATCTCCTGCATCTAATAAATCAACAACTGTATTAATCGCGGCCATTCCAGAAGCAAAAGCAAAACCACGTTGACCTGATTCCAAACTGGCAATACACCCTTCATAAGCATCGCGAGTAGGGTTATGTGTGCGTGAGTATTCATATCCAAGATGTTCGCCTGGAGCAATTTGTTTGTAAGTTGACGTTGCATAAATAGGGGTCATAACTGCGCCGGTACTTGGGCATGGTTTTTGACCTGCATGAATGGCTCGAGTTTCAAAGTGATTCTTCTTCATTGGATATCCTTAAGGGCGGTAAATTTTTATGCAATCGTTCACTATGTTCACTGAAAGCCATCTTGGTGGAGGTTAAATCTGACTTTTCGCTTGTGAATAGATACATTTTTGTGTTGATATCTTTCTTCCACTTGTGTACGAGTGATCTTTTCATAGTGGTTTATGTAGGATATTCTAGTGGGGGTTCTATTTATAGGCAAGTTCTACTTTGTGGGTAGCCAGGGGGCGGCTTAATGGCAATGCGGATGCAGCGAAGTTTGATACTTCAGGGGCGTTTTGATAATGAAATTTGATCTTCATGCTTTATTTTCAGCAAAATACGCACAATGGATTATTATTGCTTTTATTTCACTGTTTTCCATACTGATTATTACTGAATACGCTACTTTGATCTTTTCTCCTATAAAGATACACGCAGCACCTGAAGCTACAAAAGAGATGCCAGTGATACCCAAGCAGAATTCCTTCGATGCAATTTTACATTCCTCTTTATTTGGGGTGTATGTTTCTAATAATTTATCCAGTATTAAAAAATCCATGCTGAATGTTACTTTAGTAGGAATTTTACGTGCTCATAAGATCAATAATTCCCAAGTAATCATTCGTTCTGCAACTGGGGAGGAAAGAACTTATAAATTAGGCGATACCATCCCTGGGGGTGCCGTGATCAAGCGTATTATGACTTCCGGGATTTTGGTTGAACGCAATGGCGCATTAGAGAGTTTAAGTTTACCCAAAAATGAATTAATCTTTGAACCAGTGGCTAAGCCTTTGAAAGGGGAATAAAAATTTTATGAGACGCATATTTAATGTATTAATCGTTGTAATTTTTATTTCTACTCTTTCTGCCTGTGTTGTTACCCGTGCAAACAATTTGCGTGAAGGGATTGATAGCTTTAGACTCGAAAATTACCGTAAGGCGTTTATTCGCCTAAAACCAATAGCTGAAAAAGGCCAGCCTGATGCTCAATATGCCGTGGGCTATATGTATTATTATGGCAAAGGTGTAGTTGAAGATCGAAAGAAAGCGTGGTTTTGGATTAATGCTGCAGCAAATTTAGGACAGCCTGATGCCAAAGAAGCTATTCGCATATTGGCTCGTGGTGGCTCATTGAGTTAAAACTACAGTTCGATATTTTGTAGCCCGGGTGTAGCATGGCAGAACATGGGATTCTGAACATAGATAAGTATCTTAATCCCCGCGTTTCACTTCGCTGCACCCTGGCTACAAGGCAAAAATAATGCAGCCCTATTATTCTTTGAGGGCTTTAAATAAACATGCTGTAATGAGAAGACAATATTTTAGTAGTAGGTTGTGCTAATCCTAAGGCGTTTATTTGTTCTTTTGCAAACCACTGTCCCTGTTTCTCAGATAAGATGTTACCTAATGCTTTAGTTTTTATACTGAGCGCATTGATTTCCAAATGCAAATGAGTAAAACGATGTTTAAATGCGATCAATTTTTTTGGGGTTTCTCCTGATAAATCATAGTTCAGACGAATAAAATCAAGAGGGCAGTCCCCTTCATCCAAACTGGGTAAACACCATAAGCCTCCCCATAATCCAGTAGGGGGCCTTCTTTCTAAATAGATATGGCCTTGCGCATCGTGCAAAACCAGAAATTGCTGGAATTGCGTCGGTATGGTTTTTTTTACTTTTTTTGTGGGGTATAAATGTTGTTCCTTATGCTTCAATGCCAGGCAGTTATTCTGCACGGGGCAATTAAGGCAATTGGGATTTTTAGAGGTACAGCACGTTGCTCCCAAATCCATAATTGCTTGGGTGTAATCGGCACAATGTTCATTAGGCATGCATGAGTTAGCTAATTCCCACAGTGTTTTCTTTACTTGAGCCTGTTCTGGATATCCTTTGACCATGAAAAAACGAGTTAAAACGCGTTTTACATTGCCATCAAGAATAGCAACAGGTTGATTAAAAGCTTGTGACACGATGGCTGCCGCCGTAGATGGACCAATTCCTGGGAGTTCTTTTAATAACTGATAATCATCAGGTAAAACACCTTCATGATGTTCCATTACTCTTTTTGCTGTTTGGTGAAGATTTCTGGCGCGGCTGTAATAACCAAGTCCTGACCATAAAGAAAGTACCTCATCTTCCTGTGCCCGAGCCAAATCACTGAGCGTTGGGAATCGTTGCATAAAACGTTCGAAATAAGGGATAACTGTTTGTACTTGGGTTTGCTGAAGCATAATTTCAGAAATCCAGACTCTATACGCGCTACGAGGTAATTGCCACGGCAGATTGTGACGACCATAAAGAGCAAACCACTGTAGCAAAGGTTGACTAAATTGTTTGTATAAATTTTGTTTGTTCACGCGCCACTTCTTTGATGCTTTATTGTTGGCGTACTGTAAAAAAAGTAATGCTCCAGGTCAATGAGATATCGTCACAATATGTTAAGAGAGGCTATATATGCGCTAAGTTCCAAATCTACGGTTGGTGAATAAAAAAATGTGTTGGGCTCAGTGGTATAAAACTCATCATTAAATCGAGTTTTATCCTCTTCTTTAAGAAAAGGCCCAGGACCTAAATTTCTCATAATGGAAGTGACGGTATTATTTGGGATTAAATGAAATTTTGTAGGCTCTCCGTTGTCTAAGTTAGTCTGAATGGATAAGACTGGTTTTAGAGTTTCAACACACTGCGCGACATCTTTTTGAGTTTTTAAGTCGCTAATGCTATGAATAATATTAGAAGGGTAGGCATAAATGTTAACGTCTGCATAAATATTACGGATGTGTTGGAAAGTTTCCTTGTCAGACCAGCTCTGTTGTAGAATTACTGCATCATTGACCATCTGTTTAACACGTGCAAAGCCATATTGTTCCATTAGACTCACAAGTAAATCATGTAATTGTTTAAATGATTCCTCGTCAAAAATATCCATAGAAAACTGTTCTATCTTGTTTGCTTTTAAAAATTTAATAAAACCATCTACGAATAACAAGGGATTGGTTTCGGAACTCGAACTAAAATAGGCTTTGATTAATTTCCAACTGTCTGCAACTTGGGGACTTAGATCAACGATGATGATTTGAGGCACACTACTTACTTTTTCTCCTAAGTGAGAGGCTAAAGCAATAGAGCCAAAGATAGAGGTACCTACAAAGACAAAAGGTTTATCTGTTTGATACGGCTCCAGATCTTTCTTTTTAATAGGATCATTACCTAACCAAAATGCAAAGCATTCATTTAATTGCTCTGTTGGTAGTTGTCGGATTTTAGATAAAAGCTGAAGTCGTTTGTTTTGTGCTCTGTCACTTGGAGTTATTTCTAAATTTTCAAACATGATTGTGCATTGCTATTTGTATAAATTAGAATCATTATACCTCATTTTGATTTTAAATTAAACACTATGTTTGTTGTTTGTTGCTTGTTAGTTTTGAGCATCAAAATCATGAAAAAATTAAAGCGATACGCGGTGGCGATATGGCGATATATGGTCTATCGTTTTAAATAGGGGCCTGTTGTACTCAGGATGAGTCAAATCAAGCTGAATCATTTTGCTAGAGATTGTCGCGAATGCATTTACTGCATTGACGATGTGAGTTTTTTTAGGATTTTTTCAGGAAAAAAAGAAAATACTAAAGGGCAAAAAATCTTAAAAGCGTATCACGTCAATACATTAAATGAACGCAGTAAATCTGTTGGTGAGGGATTTAGGTAAAACAAGGAGAGGGATATGCGTCATAGCCAACACGAAATAGTAGTATTAAAACCTACGGCTGTTTTTTTATCATTTCTTGCCTCACAATTACCTGAGACTAAATTACCGGATCTTAGATTATTACAGATTGATAACACGGCTTACGTCTTACAAAAACAAAATTCAGATGACGCGACTCTAGATGAAATAGAGAAGTATTTTTCAAGGATGTTTCGTCATGAAATTAGTCGTTGGCTGGGCGATAAGGCACGTAATGCAATAGAAACCAATTTTCTTGATTTTCTTTGTTGTTTTAAATTTGAATTACACAATCATATTTTATTAATGGAACCCTCCATAGAAACAAGCCATCAATTGTTACTCATTAAGCCACGTCTAGCTTTACTTAATTGGATCAAAGAAAGCTTGGAAGGTCAGGATGATTTGGTGGATGTTATTGAAAAAGTAGAATTATCTCATTTGGAAGAAAATGCAACGGTGTTAGTTAAGAATTTTTCTAATTTGACTGAGATAAAACCTTTCATTAAAGAAAATTACATTCCCATTTATTCAGCTGCCATGAGCAGGATGTCGAGCCAACCCGATCAATGGCCATCAATTAATTCTTTTCAAGACTTTAATCGTTATTTTGCTATTGAAATACATACTCAATTGATTCATTTGTCTTAATTCAAGGAGTTGACTATGGAGCCAGTCAGTATAGCGCTTATTTGTGCCGCGGTATTGGGAACTGTTGTGGTTTTAGCTGCATTTATCCGACAAATCCTGCTAAGCCGAGACAAACAATTAAATGACGATGCGCAAACTAGGGCATTGTCTCATGAAGTCAAAGAATTGGAGCAAATGCGTGTGCAAATGCAAAGTGAGAAGCGTTTTGATTCTCATTATCAAGTTCTTGGTGCGAATAAAGAGGCGATTAGGTACATTGATACACAAATCGAAGAAATTTTACGTAAAAAAACAGAATTGATTGAGCGTTATGCTTTAGCTATTGTTAAAGAGTCCGGCTCTATCGTCAGTGGGGAAATTTCAGTTGATCGTAAAGTTGCTTGTGAGCGGTTAAGAGATGAAATTGATAAGAAAATTGCATTTTATGAGAGCGAGCTCAAGGAATTACAAGAAAGAAGAGGCTCTCTATGGGATGCGCATACTGATTTTCAACGATATCTCTTAAATCAAGAAAGGTCACGCAATGCCAGTTTGGATAGCGTCTACAAACAACATTCTGCTTTGTTAGAAAAAGTATATCTACGTCATATTGATGATACTGAAATTGTAGCGGTTAAAAGTATGGAAGCATCAACGATGACCTTTAAAGATATGTTTATGATTCCAATACAATTTTTGATGCAATTTTTTGGAGTATCAGTAACACCTGGGATTTCGCTTGTGCAAACGCGCGTCGAGAATATTGCGCGTACCGAAGTAGATAAAGTACAACACGAAATAAATGATCCTGCACCTGAGAAACAAGAAGATGTAGAGCACAAAGAGAATAAAAAGCGGACATCGCAGGAAGCCCATCAAGGTAAACCACAAGATGCAGAGCAAGATGAGGAAGAAAAGGAACATGTGACAATTAATGCAACGACATTTGCGTGAAAATTATTCTTCTGAGCCATTTAGTGACATTTTTGATTGTATATATTACAATTCACTTGCATTTGGGGGAATGCAAGGTTTTGAGCTAATTGGTGGAGATATATTGAATGGCAAGACATCGTTTTTTATGGTTAAGTACTTTTATGCTGTGTTCTATTCTGGCTTTTCCAGGACATAGCGCTAATGTAAGCTCTCTTCTTCCTGATGAACAAAATACTGTGACAGTTTTTCACGAGGCATCACCTAAAGTAGTTTATGTTCACAGGTTAGCAACAGTTACTAATAGAAATAGATCTGCTGCGCGTACAAAGCAAGTACCTGATGGTGCTGGCTCTGGAATTATCTGGAGTAATAACGGTTATGTAGTTACTAATTTTCATGTCATCAAAGGCGCTGATAAACTGGCTATTACATTGGGTAAATTGACAGTACCCGTTAAAGTAGTTGGAGCGGAGCCACGTAAAGACATTGCAGTACTAAAGATCGAATCACCACAAGCATTGGCTCTACTCAAAGGGTTCAAGCCGTTTGACGTAGTGCATCTTCATGATCTTATGGTAGGACAAAAAGCGATTGCGATTGGTAATCCTTTTGGACTTGATCATAGTTTATCTAAGGGTGTGATTTCTGCTTTGGGTAGAAAAGTTCCTGGAATTGGTGGGGTTACAATTCGCAATATGATCCAAACAGATACACCAATTAATCCAGGTAATTCAGGTGGTCCATTATTGAATAGTGCCGGACAGTTAATTGGTATGAACACCATGATTTTTTCTCATTCGGGCACTTCTGCAGGAATTGGTTTTGCTGTTCCGGCGGATGATATTGATCGAATTGTGACACAAATTATTAAAAATGGGAGAGTGGTACTGTCTGGAATAGGCATTCAAAGCGTACCTCCAAATATTGCCCGCCAATTAGGTATACGTAAAGGAATATTAATCGCAGATATTATTCGTAATACACCTGCGCATAAAGCTCATTTACGAGCTACTCACAGAGATGCTTGGGGACGTATCGAATTAGGTGATATTATTGTAGCTCTTAATGGGCATGCAGTGCCTAACTATGATGTTTTGTACAATATGCTTACTGAAATAAAAGTAGGCGAGCAAGTAACTGTTTCCATCCAGCGTGGTAATAAACAAATGGATGTAAAAATGAGAACAATTGATATAGCTGGTGTTTAGCCGTTTACTAAACTTCCACTAATAAATTGCTTATAGCCTAGATGAGGTTCCCCTCATCCGGGCTATAAGTTTTTATAAGTATTTAAATTTCAAGGTTCGTGCAAATATCTGCTTAAGGAGAATAAGGATGTTACTGAATAAAGAGGACTCACTTTTATTATTAGTTGATGTACAAGAAAAATTAACACCTGCCGTATTAGATAGTGAAGCATTTATCGCGCGATGTGAATGGCTTTTAAAATTGGCCAAACGCATGAGCGTCCCCATTCTTGTGAGTGAACAATATCCACAAGGTCTTGGTTCAACGTTAAACCAATTTCAAGCCTATTTTGATCAGCAAGAGTGTGTTGATAAAGTATATTTTTCCTGTATGGGTGAGCCAAGTTATGTTGCGCGACTCAAGCAATTCCATAAAAAACAATTAATTCTTATTGGTATCGAGACACATGTTTGTGTTTTACAAACAGCCTTAGAAATGCGAGAGGCAGGATTTGATGTTTTTGTTGTTGCTGATGCAGTGAGCTGTCGTGGTGAACAAAATATGAAATATGGACTGAAGCGAATGAAACAAGAAGGGGTACACCTAATTACCTCTGAAATGGTATTTTTTGAATGGTTAAGAAAGGCAGGAACTCCTGAGTTCAAACAATTAAGCAAGGAGTTTTTTTAGTTTAAGTCTGGGCTACAAATGATCCGGGCTACGTGACACACAAACCACAAATCATGGAGAGTTATAGTGAATTTTACGAATCAAATCGCATTAATTACCGGTGGTGCTTCAGGTATGGGCAAAGCATCCGTTCAATACTTACAGAAGCGGGGAATGCGGGTTGTAGCTTGGGATAAGCAGGAAGACAAGCAAAGCGAAGCCGATTTATTTATCAATTGTGATGTAACCAGTGATGAATCGGTAGAAAAAGCGATGCAACAAACAATCGAACAATTAGGAACTCCACGAGTTTGTATCAATTGTGCCGGAATTGCTCCTGCAAAGCGTATCGTTGGAAAAGATGGGGCTATGCCTTTGGCCGCGTTTAAACAAGTAATTGATATAAATCTTATTGGCACTTTCAATGTCATGCGCGTTGCTGCGCATGCGATGAGCCACCTAGAGTTGGAAGGTCATTCCCAGGAACGTGGCGTTATTATTAATACCGCATCTATCGCTGCATTTGAAGGACAAATCGGGCAAGCGGCATATAGTGCGTCTAAAGGGGGGGTTGTTGCGATGACACTTCCTGCTGCACGTGAGTTAGCCCAGTTTTCTATCCGCGTTAATACGATTGCACCTGGATTAATCGCTACGCCAATGTTATTGAATATGCCACAAGAGGTACAAGATAATTTAGTGGCGACTATGACTTTTCCAAAACGCTTTGGAAGACCGGATGAATTTGCTTCTTTAGTAGCACAGATTATTGAAAATGGGATGATTAACGGGGAAGTGATACGCTTGGATGGTGCGCTGCGCATGCGCTAATATGTATCAACGAGAGCTCCATTGAGTCTGCCTAAACGGTCAAAATTTCTCTGTTGTTGCTGACAAAGGTAGCAACAACAGAAAGAATATTGGATCGAGCTCACTTCATCCAGTATGAACTATTGAGGTTTAGTTGGATTAAACAACAATTGGCTTAGGGGACTATCACTGTTCACCGTTTCAGAAAGCAGGCAGCTATTGAACATGGTTAATTTCGTAGTTGAGTAACTTTGCTCCTGTCCTGTTGGGGTAGGAAATAAGCCTGGATCTTGATTAGGAAGAGATTCTGAAGCATGGATTGTGTCAAAAAAGACGCTTTCATCGCCTTCCCCATCCAACGCGTCTTTGTAGTAGGGATTTATTTCATGAGTATCAACTAAAACAACTTGTTTGGGAGAGGTCTCCTCAGGTCCTTGCATCCAGCCCATCTTCTTCACCTAGATCAACCCAGCGGTGTCCTGAGCTGTCAACAACTAAATAAGATTTATAGGCAGCCACTTCAGTATAGATACCTTTTTCAGCTAATTTTAGATGCAGAGCGGCAATGAATTCTTTCATTGCGCCTAAATGACAGGCGATGAGGGTAATTCGTTTAACTGCTGTCAATGAACAATCCTCTACTAGACGTTCTACAAGCATGTCAACATCACAGCCTGAAAACTTTTGTTTCTTTTCTCTGCCGTGACCAACCAAATAGAGGCGAGATTGTGTTGTTAATTGACTTAGATCAGGATAACTTTCAAGACGGGAAGAATATATTAAGCGATTTTTTCTTGCAAATGAACAGATAATAAGTTTTTAGCGTTTTCCTTGATTGCACTATCCTGTGTTGATTTATCTGAGTAAAACTCAACTACAACGGTCTGATCATATTTTTTTGAAAAGAATTTCATATAATGTGATAAAAAAATTTTGACCATTATACATTTATTTAACACGATTGCGTTAATTTAGAGCAAAAATAAAGTACTGTTTGGCAATTTACACAGTGTGATTTGAAAAATCTCCCTACAGTTGAGAGAGGGAACCCTTTGAAGCCCCTCTCCCTCAGGTGGAAGAGGGGGAGGGGAAATTTTTATCATTTATTAGTGAAAATCAGAAGTTTCATCCTGACAACACTTTCTCTCTTATGGGAAAAGAGGATGTGTCATTGAAGATGCTCCGTATTTAGGCTTCTTGATGATGTGTATTATCTTGAGATGATTTTATATTTCCAGTCGACGTGTACACACTGATCGCATCTGTTTTATTTCCTGACAGTGTATTGACAATTTCTTGACGTATATAAAGATTACTGGTAATTATTTGTCCGTTAACTGCATTTAACTCACGGCAACGAGTCAGAGTTTCAGCAAGTTTCGTATTTAATTGGTTAATTAAAGTTGCTTCGTCCACACTACAGTCTTTAAGAAATTCTGATAAAGCCAGATTCATCGATTGAGCGGGATTATTATGATTAATAAGCTGCATGCGCTGTTTAGCACTTTCTTCCAGTTTATTAGATAACTCCTGTTTTTTATTGGCAAACTCTTCAAGTCTATTGAATTGGCGAGATGATAATACTTCTTTTTCTTCAACCAACAAGGAATTGAGTGACTCTATCCAATTAATTTCCTGTTCCAAATGGTTACCTAACATGCCGATCTTATTATCCATATCATTGCCCTTAGAAATTAAGCAGGTTCTACATTTAACATTTTCATGGCAATTTTGTCACTATCAATCTGATAGTTTCCAAGCGCAATTTCAGTTTTGAAATATAAAACACGAGCTTCATTAACTTCAGAAACATCTTTAAGAGAGTTTTTTATCGCTTCTAACTGTTTGGAGGTATCACTTATGCTGACAAGTGATGAGGGATCCTCAATCAAGCTTTTGATTTTATCTTGTTGCTTCGTTTTTAAACGATTGTCAGAATCCATAGTTTTAACAGGAACTGCATCACTGATTTGATTAAACATAATTTATCCTCAATCACGTTCGACTTCTTTATGTATCGGCTTTTTTTAAAAAATCTTTAGTAAATTTTTAATTAGAGCTGTTTTTTGTTTCCTACATATTGGCGATCCGCTTATATTTTACGCGATCTGATGCTTGCACTCCCTCTGCCATCCCGTGCTTGTTAAATAATAACATTTACTTTCTTTATACCAGCAATTTGTGCTTCAATAATTTTTTTGGAGGATAAGTTGCGTACTTTTATGGTTTCGCCCAATGAGCCTTCCTCAATAGCCACCCCCTCCATACTTACAGTTAAATTGTTATCATTGACAACAATAGAAACACGCTCTCCTTTGTTAATTAATTTTGCAGCCTCAATATTATGTGGATTAAATGGACTGTTTGCGGGAATATTTTTTTTGCACACTTGTCCTATTAACAGATCCTTTTCAGTAAAGTATCCATTACTTAATCTTTGTACATCCATTTCTGTTTGGTAGATATCATCTCGGCTAAGCCTTGTCCCTTTAACAAGAGTACGTTTGGCCACATATATTGTTTTCGAAACGGTTATTCTAACAGGGACATACAAAGACCAGCGATTGTCATTTTCTTGGCATTTAATACCCATTGTGTTTGTGTTTAAGATAGGAGACTGATAAGGATTAAAAACAACTAATTGATCTTCAGCACAAGCTTTCAGATTTAAGCGAGAGTCAATTTTATCCGCTGTTACCCGAACTTTCCCTTCATTATATGAAGCAAGTTCGCTATGTATGTATTGTTCTACTTTATTTGTTAATACCTCAGGCGACTGTATTGCATCAGAATGCGATACAGTGCTTGCAAAAAATAGTAAAACACTTAGTATGCACTTTTTCACAAATAATCCCTCTTTGAGTAACTCGTTGTAATTAGCAAGTATTGTGCCAATTTTCTGGAGAGTATGACATGAACTTTTGCTTTAGTATTTATGCCATGGCTTTATTGATGTTTCAATTACCGGTTTATGCAGAAAGCCATCGTCCCCAAGAATTTTTAAAATCGATTAGTGGCAGCAAAAATGAAGGGGAACAAATTTATAATCATTTTTGTGTGAATTGCCATGCAAGTAAGCCATTAATTCCCATAGGTGCGCCAAGAATTGGAGAGGAATCTGATTGGAAAGGGCGATTAAAACAAGGAATGAATGTGCTTTTTGAACATACCAATGAAGGTCTAAATGCAATGCCATCAAGAGGTGGATGCTTCGAATGCACTGATAAACAGTTAATGCACGCTATTGAATATATGCTCCCAAAACGACCAAAAAAGTAATCATTAAATGCTCTCTGAGATCATAAAAAAAACACAATGTAAAAAAAATTTATAAAAAAACCTAAACCTATTTTCAAATCTCCCGATAAATAAGAAAAAAAGAGGGAGAAAAAAAGTGAAAAAATATCTAGCGTTAGTTCCAGTATGTGCTTTAGCTACATCCTGTGCTTCCATGGATAGATCGGTTCCTATAGTTGATGATGCGGGGAATACGCATTACACAATGAGTATGGCATCTGATCATAAGGGGGCTAGTTATTTTCCTAAGAAAAGAGCTGCGACAGGGAAAAAAGTGATTGTATTTGACCCTAAAGCAACCGCATGGGCCGCGTACGATAAAGAGGGTAACCGGGTAAATACTGGTAGTGCCTCTGGTGGTAAAGATTTCTGTGAGGACGAAGGCAAGCCATGTCATACAGTTACTGGAACATATAGCATTTACTCTAAAAAAGGAGAAGATTGTACCTCCAGTATTTATCCATTGGAAACACATGGTGGTGCAAGAATGCCGTACTGTATGCATTTCCATGGAGGCTATTCTATCCATGCAGCATATGAAGTACCAAACTACAACGCAAGCCATGGTTGTATCCGGGTTTTACCCAGTGCAGCAAAATGGTTAAACGAAGATTTTGCAGACATTGGTACTACAGTGATTGTTAAACCATACTAATCAATTTGCCATCAGAAAGAGTGTTTTATTTCTGGTGTCAAATTCACATTAATAAAAACATGACAATTTCCACAAAAGCCCTGCATAAGCAGGGCTTTTTTTATGAATTCTACTATCTTGTGCCAAAATGGCGAATTGTAATGTAAATAGAGCCTAAGAATTCAGCCGTTTTTTCATGTAACAACTTGCTAATAAGAGAATCACAATTTACTATCATATTTTTTAAAAATGGGCATGTGGCATTATGATTCTTTGTATTGATGTTGGAAATTCTCATATCTATGGAGGCGTCTTTGATGGAGAAGAGATAAAGCTTCGTTTTCGCCATACGTCTAAAGTAGCTACCTCGGATGAATTGGGTATCTTTTTGAAAACCGTTTTACGAGAGAATAATTGCTCTCCCGAAGCAGTGAAACAAATTGGCATCTGTTCTGTAGTTCCTCAAGTGGATTATTCACTGCGCTCTGCATGTGTTAAATATTTTTCTTTAGAACCATTTTTGTTGCAAGCAGGGGTTAAAACGGGGCTGAATATCAAATATCGTAACCCTATAGAAGTGGGTGCCGACCGAATTGCAAATGCGATTGCAGCAACTCATATTTACCCGAATCAAAACGTGATTGTGATTGATTTTGGCACTGCAACTACTTTCTGTGTTATTAGTGCCCAAAAGGCGTATATGGGCGGGGCTATTTTGCCTGGAGTTCGACTCTCAGTAGATGCTTTATCAAAAAATACAGCAAAATTACCTGCTGTAGAAATAATAAAAATTGAAAATGCGGTTGGACGCTCAACAATAGAAAGCATACAGTCTGGTGTTTATTACGGCGCTATTGGTGCGTGTCGCGAATTGATTCAGCGTTTGAAACAGGAAGCCTTCGGAGCAGAAAAAGCGTTGGTATTAGCAACGGGGGGATTTGCTTCCTTATTTGAAAAGCAAGAATTGTATGATCATCTTGTTCCTGATTTGGTTCTGCAAGGGGTAAGACTCGCTGCTTTGATGAATAATTGATTTAATTAGTAATAAGTATCTAATAGAATTGACTTATTCTTAAATTTAATATGTTAAAAATTCTTTGTTCGAGCAAACTACACAGATACTTTTTTAAAGATAATCCATTTAATCATAAAGAAAGTATCTGCAAAAACTAAATTATTGGAAGCTAATCGTATTAGTTCTTTCTTTATTATAATCTTCTTGGTGCTCTTCAAAATATTCCGTTAAGCTTTCTGGCATGATTCCTTTTATTTCCTCATGATCATCAAGAAATTGAACTAAATTTCCCTGCTCCATATCTTTTCCTGTTAAAAAGTTTTCCAAGACCTTAGCAAGCTGGCTTCCTTTACCAAATAATTCTGATGCAAGAATTTTATTATGTACTAAAGCCGCAGCTTGAACTCGAATAGGCTCCTCACAGTCTGTATGTTTTGAAATGGTATTTAAAAACTCAATTTCTTTGGCTCGGTCGCTCTTCCGAAATATGTTTTTAACCCATCCCCAAAATCGACCATAGGAATCCTCGTATGCTTTTTCATAGTGTTCAGCAATTGCTTGAATAGAGATTTCGTGACCCTTCAGAGACTTCATTTTCTTGTCTGCTAAATGCAAAGAAACCTCGTTTACTTTCTTTTTAAAAAAATCAACTTCATCTTTAAGAATTTCATTCTGCGCTTCTACATACCCAAATCGTTCATTAAAATCATTTCTATTTACTCGATTATACATAAGAAATGCTTCAGCCATTATTTGTTGATACTTTAAAAGAAGGTCCAAGGCTTGATAATATTGTTTTGTAGCTATTTCAAATTGATGTCTATTTTCTTCATTATCTACCCGCATTATTTTTTGTGCTGACTGAATGAAATGATTTTTATATGGAGAAAAGGCTGGTAAAAATTCGTCTTTATATATCCTTTGTTGCTCATTTAGGTCATCCATCCCTAAACTTAACATCTTATTAAAAATGCCCCTGTGAAGTAGGATTCTTTCATTTACACGAGTCATCTCACTGGCGTTTCCATATGGGTCATCTTTAGCAAGAGATTCTTTTGATAGTTCATATTGTTCAATTAAGAGATTAACCCTTGTTGTATTGGTGTTTTGACTCACTTTTCTCTCCGTTTATCAACGACAATGACTATAATACCGTTAGCAACATCAGCACAGTACTAAAATGATGCCTATAGGCTATATTGTATGCTATATTTTTCTACAATGTAATCTTTATATGGTCATTTTTCAGATTTTTAGTGCGTTGAGTGTATTATTATTGTTATGACTTTTTGATTTCGGCCTTGGATATTCTATTGAAGTTTGAAGTTCATTTTGATTATCTTTTCAAGACGCATTTTCTTTTAAATTACCCTGGCTCGTGGTGCCAAGAAGAAAAATAGATACTGAATCAGCACGCGCTACATCCCATGCCCCGGTTATGCCTTTTAATGAATTCCTTTTTTAATTGAGCACTGCTCATAATTTTTGTATAAAGATCTGTTTTTAATCATCTATTTCATGACCTCTAAATAAATTAATTAAAAAGTGGGTTTTTATCTTGACGCATGGAGAAATGTGTTCCTATAGTGTATAAAAGTGGGTTAAAATAATAAAAAAGTGGAGAATTGTGGGGGGATTAAAACTTCCACATAAAAGAAAGCAATGTTCCGTGGAATAAATGCCATCACCATCGATACCAAAGGGCGCTTAGCCATCCCTACGCGTTATCGTTCTGCGCTGGGTGCTGAAGAAAAAACGCCGCTGGTGGTGACTATTGATACGGAAGAAACATGTTTGTTGCTCTACACAGCGGCTCAATGGCAAATAATTGAAGATAATTTGCAAAAATTACCCAGTTTTAATGCAGCGGCACGAAGAATTCAGCGTTTATTAATTGGTCATGCGACTGACGTTGAGCTCGATGCAAATGGACGAGTGTTGTTACCTACAGTTTTAAGAAATTATGCGCAGTTGGAAAAAGATGTAGTGATGATAGGCCAAGGAAATAAATTTGAAGTATGGAATAAGGATCTTTGGGAAACCCGACGTGAACAATGGTTGGCTGAGGAAAGCTCTGGAACCAGTGGGTTACCTGATGAAATGAAAACGTTTTCTTTGTAATGGAAACAAAAATGGCAATGCATCAGTCAGTATTACTACATGAATCAATAGAAGGTTTGGCCATTAAAAATGGTGGAATCTATTTTGATGGTACATTCGGTCGAGGTGGCCATAGCAGAGAAATTTTACGCCATTTAAATGATCAAGGTCGTTTATATGCCATAGATAAAGACATAGATGCAATTGTGTATGCCGGAGAACATTTCGGTGAAGACAAACGGTTTCATATATTCCAAGGCTCATTTTCACGAATTCAAGAGTTTGCAACCGAAGCCGGTGTGGTGGGAAAAGTAGATGGCATTTTACTGGACTTAGGTGTGTCCTCGCCGCAGCTGGATAATCCTGAACGCGGTTTTAGTTTTATGCAGCAAGGTCCATTAGATATGCGTATGGATTTGTCTCAACCTCTGAGCGCCGCTCGATTTGTTAATGAAGCAGAAGCAGAAGAGATGGCTTCAGTGTTCAGGGTGTATGGGGAAGAGCGTTTTGCAGGCCGTATTGCAAAGGCAATTGTTGCTGCGAGAACCATTACCCCTATCACTACTACCTTGCAGTTGGCGGAAATTGTAAAAGAAGCAAATCCAAAATGGGAAAAGCACAAACATCCTGCAACACGGGTGTTCCAAGCTATACGAATTCATATAAATCAAGAGTTAAATGATTTAAAGAGTTGTTTGGAGCAATGCATTAATGTCTTGGCGCCCAAAGGTAGGCTGGCAGTGATTAGTTTTCACTCCCTTGAAGACCGTATAGTCAAACAATTTATGCGTGATAAAGAACAGGGGGCTAAACCACCTCCAGAAGTGCCCATTCGTTATGAAGAATTAACAACAAATTTTAAAAGAATAGGTAAGGCGATTATGCCGAAAGAAAGTGAAGTAAAAGAGAACGTCAGGGCTCGAAGTGCGGTACTGAGAATAGGGGAGAAATTAGCATGAATGCTGCAGCGAAAGTAATCAATCAAGGGACTTTATTTAATGGTCAACTGGCAGATATGCACATGTCAAAATCATTATACATGCTGGTTATATTATTAGTTGCTGTATTAGTGAGTGCTTTGGCAGTAGTATACAGTACCAATTCATACCGAGTGACTTTGAACAAGGTTGAACAACAAGAACAGCTAACACACTATTTACAGTTGCAATGGGGACAGTTACTTCTCGAACAAGCAAGTCTGGCTACTCCTGCTCGAGTGGAGGAATTGGCTGCCGAAAAATTACAAATGGTTTTACCAACCTCTAAAAATACTTATTGGTTGCAAGCACAGCAGTAGAAGTTTTTGTTTTAAACGAGTACCATTGCCGTTTAGTTTGAATAACGTAGCCTAGGTGGAGGCAAAGCCGTAACCTGGGATTCTAGTGCAATAAAAACCTGGGTTATGATATATCGCCTATCCTTAAAAGGAATTCCCCGCTCCCAGTAATGGGAGAGTAGGGATGAGGGAAATCAGCACCTCATTCGTCCTAAGGGCACCTTCTTCCCTGAGGAAGAAAGGAATTTTCTTCATTAAAGACAGTGCGGCTTTGTCTCCACCCTGGCTACAGATGGATAATATCCATGAAAAACTCAACTCATTTAAATAGACTTATTATCGTATCTTCCTTTTTTTCCCTGCTCTTGCTTATTTTGATTTGGCGCATGGTTGATTTAACGGTACTGCATCGACAATTTCTCCAGGGGCAAGGTAATGCACGGAGTTTACGTGCTGTAGCTATTCCTGCCCATAGAGGAATGATCATGGACAGGAATGGTACGCCATTGGCAATTAGTACACCTGTGGAGTCTGTTTGGGTGAATCCTAAAGAATTTTCACCCGATAAAGAACAATTTATGTCTTTGGCTGAATACCTGAATTTGACACCCAAACAATTAAGCAGAAAAATAGTAGATGCAGAAAATAAAGAATTAGAGTTCCTCTATTTACAAAGGCAATTACCTCCACCTTTAACTAAAAAAATAAAGGCACTAAAAATTCCAGGAGTTAATTTCCAAAAAGAATTCAAACGTTATTATCCTGATTCTGATAGTATTTCTCAGTTGGTTGGATTTACTAACGTAGACGATCAAGGTTTGGAAGGAATCGAACTTGCCTATCAAGATTGGTTGAAAGGTGTTGAGGGTAAAAAAAGAGTAATTAAGGATCGTTTAGGACGAATTATCGAAGAGTTAGGGGTAATCAAAGAACCACGCCCTGGGCGTGATATGGCTTTAAGTATTGATAGACGCTTACAATATTTAGCCTACAGTGAATTAAACAAAACAGTTGAGGAGTTCGGTGCAAAATCCGGCTCTGTCGTTGTTGTTGATACGGAAAACGGTGAGATTTTAGCCATGGCTAATGTCCCTTCGTATAACCCTAATTCAAGAGGACGTTACGATAAAGATACTTATAGGAATAGGGCGGTCACCGATACGTTTGAGCCCGGCTCGGTGATTAAGATGTTTAGTATTGCCAGTGCTTTGGAAACAGGTTTATATTCACCGACAACGATTATTGATACTAATCCAAGCTGGATGATTGTCCACGGCCATACCGTTCGAGATATTCATAATTATGGTGTCTTGGATGTAACGGGTGTATTGCAGCACTCGAGTAACGTTGGGGTAACGAAAATGGTTTTAGCCAGTCCCCCAGAACAATTAATTGGCTTGTTACAACGTTGTGGTTTTGGACAACGAACGGAAAGTACTTATCCTGGTGAAAGTGAAGGGGGTATCGTTAATGTGAAGGATGCAAATCCTTTTGTATTAGCTACTTTGAGTTTTGGTTATGGTTTATCAGTTACCGCGTTACAATTAGCTAAAGCCAATATGGTTTTTGCAAACCAAGGTAAATTAATTCCAGTCACTTTATTGCATAATGACCCACCTACTGCAGGTGTGCAGGTAATGAAACCCGAGACAGCACAGCAGGTTCTCTCTATGATGGAAGCCGTTTTGGGTAAAGATGGTACTGGGAAAGCAGCAAGAGTGCCTGGTTATCGAGTGGCAGGAAAAACAGGAACAGCGCGTATAGCAGGAAAAGATGGCTACAAAGATAGAAGATATACTGCAAGTTTTATAGGGATTGCACCAGTTTCAAAACCAAAATTTGTTGTAATTGTCATCATTCATGAGCCTTCTCGTAAAAGTTATTATGCGGCAGCGGTTGCAGCTCCTTTGTTTGCTAAAGTGATGTCAGGAGCCTTACGATTATTTAATGTACCTACTGATGAGCTGGTGGGATAAATTTTGTTCATAGGATAATAAACTAGTTGGACCGCAACCCCTAACCTTGTTTGGGAATACAGTACTTCCAGGTTTCGCTACGCTCACCCAGGCGACAATGGTACAAAGTGCGTTGGCTACTTTTAGAACTTATTGGAAATCAAGTGATGAAACTCTCACAATTATTAAAACCATGGATGCATCATATACAATCGGATTGCGCTATTAGCGGCCTGGAAAATGACAGTCGTCGTGTTCAACCTGGTGATTTGTTTATTGCTTATGCAGGTGCCGCAGCTGATGGCCGATTATTTATAAATAAGGCAGTATCTGCAGGTGCCGTTGCAGTTGCCTATGATCCTTCTCATTTTCCGTCGGATTGCATCTTACCTGAGACAATCCCATGTGTTCCTGTCCCTGATTTAGCGACACAACTCGCGGTGATTGCGAAACAATTTTATGAGGCTCCAGGTTGTTCTTTAACTATAACTGGTGTAACGGGAACTAACGGTAAAACAACGATTGCTTATCAATTGGCGCAAGCCCATCATCTACTGGGTCAGGGTGCAGCATATATTGGCACTATTGGCCAAGGCAATGTAAATGAACTGCAGCTTATAGATAACACCACACCTGATTCGCTATTTTTGCAAAAATTATTGCATCAATACAAAAATCAAGGGCTAAGACAAGTATGTATGGAAGTATCTTCACATGCTTTGGCACAACATCGGGTAGATGCGGTCGAATTTGACCAAGCTATATTTACTAACCTCACGCTTGATCATTTGGATTATCATCTGAGCATGGAAAATTATGCCATGGCAAAAGCAATGTTGTTTGCCCGGGAGTCATTGCAATGGGCAATAATTAATAAAGATGATGCGTATCAAGAAAAAATGGCAGCGGTAGTTAAGCCACATGTGAGAAAATTAACTTATGGAATACATCAAGATTGTGATGTAAAGGCTGTAAGTTGGTCTATGGACATTAATGGTACCGAAATTGAAGTTCACTCTCCTTGGGGGCGACATCATTTAAGAATAAAAGCTCTAGGAGAATTTAATATCTATAATAGCTTAGCTATATGGAGTAGCCTATTGGCTTGTGATTATTCACCTGCACAGATTATCGAAGTAATGGCGCAATTAAAAGCAGCCCCAGGGCGGATGGAAATTGTCGCTAATGCGCCTTATGTACTTGTGGATTATGCACATACTCCTGATGCCTTAGAGAACGCTTTAACTACCTTAAATCAATTAAAAAAAGGACGTCTGTGGGTTGTGTTTGGTTGCGGCGGAGACAGGGATAAAACTAAAAGACCTGTGATGGGTAGTGTTGCCAGTAAACTTGCAGATCACATTGTAATTACCAGTGATAACCCGCGCACAGAGGATCCACAGGTAATAGTCAATGAGATAGCACATGGAATTTCGAACCCATCTAATGTCATTCAACTCCTTAATCGTGAAGAAGCAATTGCATATGCCTTAAATGAGGCAGATGAACATGATGTCATTTTGATTGCAGGGAAAGGGCATGAGGCTTATCAGCAAATTGGTAAGGTAAAACATACTTTTTCGGATCAGGATGTAGTGAAAAAATTAATCCAAAATTAAAGATAAACCATAAGTTGGATGGATGCTTTGTAGAAATGCGTAGGCTGGGCTGTTAAGCCCAGCATTTAACAACACTTCCTATTAATTGGGCTTAAGAATTAATTCAATAAACGCTGGGCTTAGCAGCCCAGCCTACAAAACCCAGCTACATTTTCTTAGTGTTTGTGGATGTATTGCTTAAACCTCATCGGTGATATATCAACAAAGTCTTTAATTGCAACTGCAAAAAGATTGGGATCACCTGTTTCATAGAAACACACTAACTCCCCGTTTCTACCATGTTCAGGAATTCCTTGGGCAGTCAACTGGTCCAAAATATCGTTTGTTATCTCGAGGGTCTCTTCTTCCGATTCTGCTTCTATAGGACCAATAGCAAATCCCCAGCTTGCAGAGGTGTTGTAATTATTGATTGAATAACCAATATAATAATTATAACCCAGTTGCGATGCCATTTCGATTCCAACTGTCTGAACGTCATTGAGCTTGGGGCAAACTGCCTCATTTGCAAATGCAGATCCAGTAAAAACTAAAACAGCTGCTAAAGTGGTTAATTTTGCTCTTACAGACATATTTTCACTCCTTGTTAAATCCAATTATTCCAAATTAATCCGGGTTGAATTTGTCTATGCAACCCGAAGAAGTACATAGTTTTGTGCTTTTACTTGTGGGCCTTTTGTAAGTATTGTTTTAACTTCATTGGACTAATTGCATAATCTCTAACGGCAATAGAATATATATAAGGATTACCTGTGTCATATAAACACACTAATACGTCTCTATCGAGCTCCAAAGGAAATCCAGGAGTAGTCATATTATTTAAAATTTGATTTGAAGTATCTAGCGCATCTTCATCTGAATCTGCCTGCACTGGTCCAATAGCAAAGCCCCAGTTCGAAGAAGTACCGAAGTTACTGAGTGAATAACTGATATAATAGTCATTACCAATAAGGTCCGCCATTGTGATCCCTTCTGCTTGAATAGCACTCAGATCTGGACAACCTGTATCAATTGCAAAAGCAGAACCAGCAAGAACTAATGCTGCTGCAAAAGTAGATAATTTTACTCCTAAAGACATAACACATACTCCTTTGTTTTTTTTAAAATCGGAAAAAGAGTATCATTTGATTTCCTAATTTACAATGGACGGTTTTAGATTTATTCATGTACATAAAGTAAATAATTAGGATAAGAATTGCCTTGTTTTTTTACATTCCAAGCACTAACTTGGTTTCATTGTTCACAATAGATCCCGTAGGATATCGAGAAAAATCATGGCGCATTTGATGCTGTTTTCGTAAATCTAAGAAAGCAGTTTTTTTATCTAAAGCTTGCTTTAAGAATAATGTTTCTTGAGTGGGGTCATAAATGTTCAAGACCGATTCGTACCATAACTCGTTTTTTTTCAAGTTAAGGCTATTAGGCAATTCTGGTGCTGCAAATTGTGGAAGGGGGAGTCCTGCGATTTGATGTAATGCTGCGCTGACCATCGCAACCGCAGCGTATTTTGCTTCGAGACTATGGCCTGCAATATGCGGGGTGCATATGGTGGACTTATCAATAATGCGTGCGTCAATGTTAGGTTCATTGAGGTAGACATCAGTACAATAGATTAGTGGTTTTGAGGTGTGAAGAAGTGCTTCTTCATTGACAATACCCCCACGCGCGGCATTGATAATGACACAACCTGGTTTTAAGCGATTAAAAAAATCTTGATGAATTAAGTTAGCACTAGGGTAGGGCTGCTTATTATGTAATTCAGCATGGATGCAAAGAAGGTCAACTTGGTATAGTTCTTCTAAACTGCAACTATGAAACGTTTCACGTGTTGCTTTGAGCGGGTCATAGGTACGAATTTGCAAGCCAGCGGCCTGCAAACGCACAGCGACTTGAGATCCTACTTTTCCCAAACCAACAATACCGGCAGTATGTCCATGTATAAGACTTCGCTGTTTCAATACAGCAAGAGATGCAACGACATAATCAGCCACCGCTCGTGCGTTCGAACCTTTCGCATCGATTATTTGAATGTTTTGAGAATTCAGCCACAGATGATCCAAATGATCAGTTCCGCTGCTTGCGGTAGCAACATAGCGCAAAGAATGATTTTTTAATAAAGATTGATTTACTTTGAGCGCAGCACGACATAGGAGAACATCTTGTCCAAGAAGTAATTGGTTAATTTCATCAGGCTGATGATATGTTGTTACGTGAAATGGTTTGGGAAACGCTGCCTCTAGCCCAGGGAGAGAGGCATCAGCAAGAATATTCATTGTATTGCTTACTCCAGATCAATAGATTGCCTCTTCATCATATTTGAAAAATGGCACTTAGAGTGATTAGTCCCAGGTTAATTAGTGGCGTTAATATCATGCCAAGAACTCCAGTAAATACCAAAAGAATGAGGATAAAAAATCCATAAGGCTCTATTTTTGCATAGGCGATAGCCTGACGAGGAGGTAAAAGGCTCATGACTACCCGACTGCCATCTAATGGTGGAATAGGAAGGAGATTTAATGCCGCTAAAATCAAATTGATAAAGATACCTGCTTGGGCTGTTGCATAAAGAAACAGTACGGCCATCGAGGTGTTTGGATTCAGAATTATAGCGATTTTGTCACAAGCAGCCCATAAAACGGCCATCAGAATATTTGATACGGGGCCGGCAAGGGTTACCAAAATCATGTCACGTCGCGGGTGACGAAATTGGTTCCAATTAATGGGGACAGGTTTTGCATAGCCAATGACAAAATTAAATTGCGTTAAAATACCAATCAATAAGGGGATAAATACAGTACCTATTGGATCAATATGTCGAATCGGATTTAAGCTTAATCGACCAAACATTTTTGCAGTAGTATCACCGCAACGATATGCAACATAGGCATGGGCCGCTTCATGTAAGGTGATAGCGAGTAAAATGGGAATGGCCCAGATACATATTTTTTGGATTAAAGTAAATTCTATCATTAAAAAAGGACCTGTAATAAATATCTGATTCTATCGAATAGTAGCTTTCAATAACAAGTACAAAGGATATTAAAGTATTTGCCTCATTATATACCTAATTTTTAAACCTATTTTTTATTTTTTTTACTCTCCAAAATGCATCTTCTAAGTTCTTGATTAAATTGAAATCAGAAAGTTGATTGGTTGATCTGTGCATGATAATATTCTGCTCGAAATTTAACTAGTCTAGGAGACAAAATGCCAGCATTAAAAAAAATAACACCTGAAGTTAAAGAGGCCTTAGGTACATTGAACAGTTTTGAAACTCGATATGCAGGGTTAGTGAAAAAAAGTGAAGAAGGGCAATTGAAAGACAATCAAGATGCAATTCAGTATATTGATGATGTTATAAAAAGATATGCAATGATCAAAAAAACATCACCAAGTGCGTCAGCTGCGCAAGCAAAAAAAGAAGCTTATTTGCCAGCTTTAAGATCGCATGCTGCTGAAATCGGTGTCCTTACTTTTTCTAAGCCAGGAGATTTCGCATCTCGACTCAAAGAGCTGGATTTTGAACCCAGTAAAATTGAAGAAATTACTAAAGGGTTAGAACAAGCAGGAGGAGATGATGACTTACTCGCTACCCTCTCATCGTTAGTAATAACCAGCGCAATCTGCGGCGATGATGGTCATCATCATCATCATCATGGTTATCATCATGGTCCCTCTGCAGTTGTAACCTCATATGGTGGTAGCCGTAATAACCATGGTCACTGGTAATTAAGTAGTCATTAAGTCTAGGGGAGAGCGGTCATGTTAGTAATGAAGGATTGCGCTATTGATCCAGGCGATATCGTCTTTGTGGTCTCAAATAGCAGTAAACCTATAGTACGCCTAAAACAGGCCGCTCAATCCCTAACTACTGCTGGCAACAAACATGGACATAGAGAAGTCATTACAGTCTTTGTTTGTACTGGAAAGAATAAATATGGCGTCATTTGCCATAATTACGAACGACAGCTGTCTGTACCAACAGCACGATTTGTTGAAAAACTTCAAGAAAAAACTGTAGAAGAATTAACAACATTACTTTTAAGTTACTGTACTAAAGAGCTCACCCCAGTCCAAATAAGGGAGGCACTTTCAGGCGGTGCTAAATGGATGAAGCAATTGGCCTCTAAGATGACTGGCCTTGAGGGCCCAGAGGAATTAATTGAACGATTTCTTACCGCGTCTCGAGCGAATAAAGCAAGATTAATTCAATTGCTGATTGCATTCTGGCGTGCTTCGGGGCAAGCAGAAATCCTTCCTGTGGTGAATTCAAGCTTATTAGTGTTTAAGCATACTGATAGCAAACAAAGACAGCAATTTTTAGATGCTTATCTTAAGCAAGTCAAAGTAACTGAACGATTGTATGCGCAAGGGAAATTTCGTACCAGTTTCTGGGCTGTGGTTAAATCTTTTTTTCAATGGTCAAATCAGCAAGATGAAAAAGACAGACGACACATTACTCCTTCGGAAGCAACTTTTTGTTCACGCAACGTGATGCAAGTGTTAAATCAGGTTAATCCTAATCTGGTCAACAGAGGAAGGCATGTTTTACCAAAAACGTTGGAAGCAGGTCTGCGGGAAGCAACAAAAGGTAAACCGCAACCTGAAGAGTCTACAGCTGAGTCCGATGATTTTGAAGCAATGATTGCAGCACAAGAACAATTTCTGCCTGCATTTAAATTACAAATTTTGCCTGCGTCAGGCAAAGAACTGGTGAGTACCTTACTTACTACAATAGATAAAGAAATTCAGCGCATAGAATCCAAATGGTGGATCAATGAAGCGGATAGAAAAAAAGCTGCTGACTTGAAAAAACTACTTACTCCTTTTCGTCATTCTAAATATCAATACTATACTGTTGAAGTTCAGGTTGATTTTGCTTTAGAGCTTATTGCAACCTTACTGCCAACTTTACAAAGGAAAACAGGATTTTGGGGCGAATGGTTGCCGTCAACTGCTTATACCAATGTAAGAGCATTTGCACGAACACAGGGGATTTTTGATGGGGATATCCGTGAGGCAGCTGAAAAGCTAAAAACTAAGCCATCAATCACCATGCAACAAGGGATGCCAAAAGAAGTGGTTAAAGGGCAGGAGTCATCGCCTACTGGTCAAATTTATATTTTTTCTGACTGGTCATTTTCCAACTGGCCAACAACTAAGCGCGAACAGTTGTTAAGACATATGAGTGGATTGCTTGTTCACGGCCATGCGTTATACGCCTTGGAAAATGGACAATTAGTCAAAATGAGTCAAGAGACCTTAAAGAATGCGATTAATGGAGAGGATTTTGATGATTTGCTGGCATCTAAATTAAAACCGGCAACCCGCGCTACAGTGCTTGCGCAAGCTAAGCTGCAGCAATTGGATACAACAAAGGTGCACTTTCTTGATTATAAAATCTGCCAAGAAATAGCTGATGATCACCAAACTCTTGCAACACATCTTGACCAAGTCGCGCCAATATTCTCGCCCAAATTGGACGAGTATCACTTAAATCAAACAAAACAAGCGATAATTGACGTTGAACTGGAAAACTCTGAGTATGGTGAAAATTCGCGATTAGCGTTGCAAAGATTGAAGCAACAAATTATTACCCAGAAAGAAATAAAACAAAAAACATACCAAAGTGGTGTTGATACGAAAGCTTTTGTATCTCAAGCACGACATAGAAAACCCATATTTACACCCGTTGATACACTGTCTTTTACACCATCGACTAAGTATTATCGTGATGAAGTGTATTCCGACTTGGTCATTAAGAAAGACCCATCGTCCCCATTCCAATATTTCGAATTAGTAGGAATGAATGCCACTCAAAATTTAGTGGCTTGTAACTATGAGTTTCACCCTGAGGGATTAACTGAAGAACTCATTGAGCAAAGGAAAGAGGAATCAAATTTTGTCCTTTTGAAAGGAAAAAAGAAATTAAGTTTGACTGCAAATTGGCAAGCATTGCCTTCAGTACATCCTGGTGAAACCTTGCTGGATATTGCCATTAAAGGATTAAAAAAAGATGACTTTGAAATAAAGTACTCTAAAGAAAATCGTTTGCACTATATTCGCCTACTTAAACCAACAACAGAGCCACAGAAAGCCGCTATTAATTTATTGTTACGTATGCCGAAACAATATAGAGCACACCCTGTTTTTAATACTGTGGCTGCGCACCGTGAGCATGAAGAGATACATCATTTATTGATGAAGTATCTTAAGTTTGGCAAAGATCATGGGCTATTACGTAACGCCAAAGTTCATGATGGCAATGAATATCTTGACGAAGCAAGAAAATTAACTGTTGGAAGTTGCCGTTTAAGGGCTATTGCTTTTAAAGAAGAAATGGGGCGTTTGTATCCCGAAGTTCCTGTCTCTATTGATATTAACCCAGATCACTGTTTTATTGAAATGGAATTAGATGGTCAATGGGAGAGATACTGTCTCGGTGGGTATAGGGATGTCCCAAGTTTGATCGAATCAGTCCAGGAAGATACCCTGACCTCTATGAACTCCGGTTCAAAAAAACATCGATTTTTTGCTGAAAAAGAGAAACCGCAATTGCCAATTGAGGCTCCTGTTGAAGATAAGATGTTTATTAATCGCTTTGGTTAGTTTTGCGTAGCCTGGGTCTAGCGGAGTCGAACCGGGAAAGTCTATGATAAGAAACCCGGGTTTCGCTGTCGCACACCCAGGCTACAAAGCAGTGCAGGGAAATATACAAAAAAGGACAAAAATGCTTAACCTATTTGATGCACATTTGCATATTATCGATTACCGGTTCCCCTTAGTTGCCAATCAATCCTATTTGCCTAATGAGTTTACGGTTACTGATTATCTTAACATTGCAAAACCGTTGCATATTATTGGTGGGGCAGTGGTATCGGGTTCTTTTCAAGCGTTTGACCAGACATACCTCGTCAATGCTTTGCAAACATTGGGTCCTAATTTTGTTGGGGTGACGCAATTACCAGCCACAGTACATGATGAGCAAATTATTGAGTTAAATCAGCAAGGGATTCGCGGTATACGATTTAATTTAAAACGTGGAGGCTCAGAAACCGTCGAACATTTAAGTGACATGGCACATCGAGTTTATGAGATTGCCAAATGGCATGTTGAATTATATGTTGACGCTTCCGAGCTTGCAGAATTAACCGATCTTTTGCTCGCTGTACCTGCTTTGAGTATCGATCATATGGGCCTATCAAAAGACGGACTACCTGTATTATTTGAGCTCGTTGAACAAGGAGTCAAAGTGAAAGCATCAGGATTTAGCCGAGTTGACTTTGATGTAGCTAAGACTTTAAAAACGATCGCTTCTATTAATCCGGATGCATTGATGTTTGGCACCGATCTTCCTTCAACGCGCGCGCCGCAGCCTTTTAAAAAAGAAGACATTACCTTTCTTTTGGATATATTTGATGAGCATATGGCTAATAAAATCTTATTGACTAATGCGGCCGATTTCTATCGTCTACAGTTTAAGAATTAGAAACGTCGGGCATTCTTGTTGGTCGACTCAAATTCGGCATTAAACCTATTATTATCTTTTAGCACCGCTTCCAAAGATGTCTTTATTAACATTTATTGAATAGATACAATGGATTAAAAATCTTGAGGTGATAGGGATATGTCAATCATAGATAAAATCTTGGGAAAGCCTCTTTCGCTAAGGGCTAGGAAGTCACAAGAGTTATCGATATTAACCGGGGTTCCTGCACTGGGATTGGATGCTCTGTCTTCAACCGCTTATGGACCAGAGGCTGCACTTGCTATTCTCTTACCCGCAGGAGTATTCGGACTACATCATTTTTTTGCTATATCCTTATTGGTTGTTGTTGTTCTACTGTCTTTGTATTTTTCTTATATGCAAACAACCGCAGCATATCCAAATGGAGGAGGGGCATACGTTGTTGCCAGTGATAATTTGGGCAAAAAATATGGTTTAGGCGCGGCAATTTCCTTAATATTGGATTATTTATTGAATGTTACTGTTGGTATATCAGCTGGTGTTGGTGCCATAGTATCAGCAATCCCGGCGTTGCATCCTTACACACTGACATTATGTCTTGTGATCTTACTCATGCTTACCTTAATTAATTTGCGAGGAATTCGTGAGTCAGGAACACTTTTTGTAATTCCAGTAATTATTTTTATAGTGTGCATATTAATTACTCTGCTTATTGGATTAGGGCAAGTCTGGATAAGTGGTGGACATCCACAACTTGTGCATAGCTTAACAAAAACGCAAACGAACTCAGTAGCTGAAACATTGACATTTTGGATGTTGTTAACCGCTTTTGCCAATGGTTTGACTGCGATGACAGGGGTAGAGGCTGTGAGTAATGCAGTGCCCTTATTTCGCAAACCAACCATTCGAAATGCACAATGGACGTTGACTATAATTGTTGGCACGCTTGCCCTATTTTTAATAGTCATCGGTTATCTTTGCCCTGCTTACCATATCGTCGCTATGGATCAGAATCATTCAGGATATCAAACTATACTGTCGCAATTAGTTGAAGCAACAACAGGAAAAGGTATTTTTTATTATATTTCGATTGCTAGTATTTTCATTGTTCTTGCCTACTCAGCACAAACCAGTTTTTCAGCTTTTCCAAGAGTCTGTCGCTTCCTTGCTGAAGATAATTACTTACCCTATTTTTTTGCTGAGCGTGGTAGACGCCTGGTTTTTTCTGTCGGAATTATTATTTTGGCAATTTTTTCTGCACTCATTTTGATTGTCTTTAAAGGAATTACCAATAATCTGATCCCATTATTTGCTGTTGGTGCTTTTAGTGCTTTTCTCTTTTCCCAGATTGGCATGGTAAAGTATTGGTTACGTAAGGAAAATCAACAATTTCGCTATAAATTAATAGTCAATGCAGTAGGAGCCGCAGTCACCGCGATTGAGCTTATTATTATCATCATGACAAAATTTGTAGAAGGCGCGTGGATAATTATTGTTCTTGCACCTACATTAGCATTTCTAATGCATCGTATTAAACGTCATTATAGAAAAATTGCTCAGGAAATAGAAAATCCAATAAAAATAGATCCTTGTTCACTAAAGCATCCTATAGTAATTATTCCAATTCATGGTTTGGATTTAATTGCAGAAAAAGCAATTCAATTTGGCATGCTGCTTTCGAATGATATTACTGCTGTGTTTATCGATGCAGGATATGGAAATGTTGAGCGTTTGCAACAGCTTTGGCATGAAAAAATTGAAATACCAGCTAAAGAAGCAGGTAAAAAAATTCCCAAACTAGAAATTATTAAATCACCGTATCGGCGTATTTACAAACCATTATTAAATTTTGTGGCTCAAGTAAGAAAAGGGAAGAAAAACAGGCTTATTGCGCTTATTATACCTGAGTTGGTAGAGCCTAAATGGTATGAGTATTTACTTCACAATATTCATGCACCAGGATTACGTACGAGATCCAAATACGATTGTTATTACCATTCCATGGTACCGATGTGAAAAATAAGGATTTAATTGATGACACAATTTGATAAGTTATTTCATTTTATGAAAAAACCCTGGGTTATTATTGTTTATGCAATTTTTGTAATTTTAGCCTATTATTTTGTAGACAAGCCTTTGGCGATTTATTTTTATCACCTGGCTCTTGGAACCAAGGTTCCTTTTTTGGAAATACTGACTGCGTTTGGTAAATGGATTGCGTATATCATTTTGTTTCTTGTTGCAGGATTGTATTTTCGTTATATTCAAGTGAATGCGATATATGAAGCCCGATCATGGTATTTGCTAGGTTGTGTGTTTTTAGCCAATGTGGTTTGTACGATTTTGAAAGTTACATTAAGCCGTGCTCGTCCTGACTTATTATTTTCAAGCAATGAATTTGGTTTTTATTGGTTTAAATTAAGTTCTAACTATTGGTCTTTACCTTCGGGGCATACAACGACAGTGATTAGTTTGGCCGCAGGGTTGGGGATACTTTTTTCTCGATATTTTTATGCTTTACTGGTTATGGCCCTATCGGTTGTCACCTCGAGAGTCTTACTCTGCTTTCATTATTTGAGTGATGTAATGAGTGCATTTTATATTAGTTTGTTGGTTGTTGGCTTTTTTACTGAATATCTTAAACGAAAGAATTGGTTTAATAAAATGGATTGTACTGTTCGATAACTAGAGATCTTAGATCTCCACGTTGACTGAGTTTTTCGCAGTATCGATCCGAGTAACCAAGGAGTGGTTATGACTATAGAGACTGAATTAAAAACTCTGGTGAGCATCTATGCCAGTTATGATGAAGAAAAAAAATGTTATACCAGTAATTTGAATAAAGAGGCTCTTTTACGTCTGGATGCTGATTTTATTAAATTAAATAATAAGTTGTTGCTGCAAGATGGTCCAGAAAAAGCAAAAATCCGAAAAAATTATAAAAGTTTATCTTTGTTCTTTCATCCAGACCGTATAGAAAACTTTGAAGCGGAGATAAAATGGATCGAAAAAAATTTATCTGAAGATCGTAATGATGGGGCTTGTTTTAAAACATTAAGCCTCTGTTATGGGAAATTAACAACTCCTCAGGATTTTAAACCCATTAAATTTGAAGAAATTTCAACCCGAGAGGATCTTAAAAAATGGTTGGAAAACTTAAGAAATACTTCCAGAACATTTACTGAACGTAATTTTTATATAAGCCTTTTAGGTTTGCTTGATCAGTCGTCGGGTTATTTTGATGAGGTAGGAAAGATAAAGCCTAAGGGGATACGGGCTTTAATTTCATTTCTACCAATGGTTTTTATCAGTTTTGGTACCTTTGTTTTTGCTGAGGAATTATTTGCTGTTTACGCACTTTATTTTGCTTTATTGAAGAGCGGACAATATATGGAGAGTAGCAAGTCAAAAGAATTACAGACCCTTGGGAGTACTTTGCAAAAAATTACTATGGTTTCAGCTACGACGACTACAACTTTATTGGTGCGTCTTGTTGAAATGACCTTTTGGGCATCTCGACATTGTTATGAGATGAGTTTGCAGATAGGCTCTACTCTTTTAACTCCATTAATTGGCTACTCTCCTGAAGTTACATTTGATGGTGCTGCGGTTGAGGAAAACCTATGTCGCGAATTAATTCTTGCAAGTCAAAATCAAAGCACTAGCGACCATTTTAAAACACCACAACTCAATATGATCGCAGCACCTATCAAATCATATCTTGGATTATTGGAACAACAGTTTTTTAGAAATTGGAGAGCTGGAGGAGAAAAGCATCGTGCATTGGATGCGTTTTTACTTAGGATGCGTGTTATAGATAAAGACGATGGCTTGCAGATTGAACAAAAAATTGCGAAAGCTCAGGAGGCATTAGAAATAGTCAAAAAAAAATCTACTGTTTACACTGAGGGAGGAAAAACTGCTTTGGCAGTTGACCGTGCCGAACGAGTGATTAGTCTGCTAAACGATGATTTTGCGATGCAGCCTGCTCTATTAAGCAAGTCCTAAGTCTTTGTATTTAAATTAATTATAAAAACAAAAAGGTCTTGTTTTAGTCGCTATTCTAGCCACAATATAGGTGTCAAATTCAGCTTAAATAGAAATAACCCCTTGAATTTGGCACAGTATCTCTGGCAAGATGCATTTGTTTTGATTATCCAGTGAGGAATTATGAAAATTCTCGTGGCAGTGAAGCGTGTAATCGATCCTTATGTCAAAATTAGGGTCAAATCGGACCATTCCGGAGTTGAAACACAAAATATTAAAATGGCAATGAATCCATTTGATGAGATTGCTGTAGAGGAAGCGTTACGTTTACGCGAAAAAAATTGGGCAACCGAAGTGGTCGCGGTAAGTATTGGTGCCGATAGCTCACAGGAAACTTTAAGGCATGCTTTGGCTTTAGGAGTGGATAGAGCAATATTGGTTCATAGCCAAGATTCATTGGAAAGCTTGAATATTGCAAAAATATTAAAAAAGATTGTTGATGATGAAAAACCAGATTTAGTATTGATGGGTAAACAAGCTATTGATGGGGATAATAATCAAACGCCACAAATGTTGGCGGCTTTATTAAACTGGTCGCAGGCTACATATGCTTCCAAAATAGAAGCACACGCCGATCAGCTTGATGTCACTCGTGAGATTGATGGCGGACTCGAAACAATAAGCGTGCATTTGCCCGCTGTAGTGAGTACGGATTTACGCTTAAATGAACCACGATATGCCAGTCTTCCCAATATCATGAAAGCAAAAAAGAAACCTTTAGATGTTTTAGAATTAGGGAGCATGGGATTGTCACTTAAAAAACATGTTGAGATACTAAAAGTCACCGCACCTGCGGTTCGTAGTGCTGGAGTGCGAGTTGAATCAGTGACTGAGTTATTGGATAAATTACAGCATGAAGCCAAAGTGCTTTGATAAGGGGACGTTATGAGCACTTTAGTACTCGTTGAACATGATAATCAAACATTACACCCATCTACTCGTAATGCTTTAGCTGCGGCATTGGAGTTGAGCGATAATCCAACCTTACTTATTGTCGGCCATCAATGCAAAGCCGTAGCGGAACAAGCTGCAACACTTGCTGGAGTACATGCTGTTTGGTGTGCTGATAAACCTTGTTATGAACATCCTTTAGCAGAGCAAGTAAGTGAATTGGTTCTTTCTTTTGCTCATTCATTTCAAGCCATATTAGTACCGGCTAGCACCTTTGGTAAAAATATTGCACCACGTATTGCAGCACAATTGGACGTGGCTCAAGTTTCTGATGTCAGTAAAATTGTTGATAAAGATACTTTTGAACATCCAATATATGCGGGTAATGCTATAGAAACCGTGCGAGTCCTTGATTCAATAAAAGTTCTGAGTATTCGCTCAACGGCATTTAATCCTATAATTGCAAGCCAGCCAAGTTGTTGCATCGAACAAATCGATAAAGAATGTGTTGCAAAAAGCAGCCAATTCGTTAAACATGAACTAAGTAAATCTGAACGGCCTGATTTAGGCAGTGCTAAAATTGTTGTTTCAGGTGGAAGAGGATTGCAAAGTGCCGAAAAGTTTAAGTTAATTGAAGAATTAGCCGATGTACTTGGTGCGGCAGTGGGAGCATCTCGTGCTGCTGTAGATGCCGGATTTGTCCCTAATGATTATCAGGTAGGTCAAACCGGAAGAATAGTTGCACCAATGCTATATATTGCTGTGGGAATTTCAGGAGCAGTACAGCATTTAGCTGGGATGAAAGATTCCAAGTTTATCGTAGCAATTAATAAAGATGAAGATGCCCCTATTTTTCAAATCGCTGATTATGCTTTGATTGGTGATTTATTTGAACTTGTGCCACAGTTAATTGAACAATTAAAAAACCGTTAGAGGGAGAAAGTATGTTAGTAGGTGTTCCAAAAGAAATTAAACCTCAAGAGAATCGTGTAGGTCTTGTTCCTTCTAGTATTAGGGAAATTATAAGAGTAGGAAGCTCTGCAATCGTAGAGAAGGGTGCTGGATTGGGAATTGGTATTTCTGATGATGATTATCGACATGCAGGAGCAGAGGTTGTTGATAGCGCAGATGAAGTATTTGCTAGAGCGGAACTCATTGTAAAAGTAAAAGAACCGCAACCAATTGAGTGCAAACGCCTCCGTGAGGGACAAACTTTATTTACTTATTTGCATTTGGCCCCAGATCCTCAGCAAGCACGTATGCTTAAAGAGTCTGGAGTTACTGCCATTGCTTATGAAACCGTAACTGAAGAGGGCGGTGGTTTGCCATTATTGGCTCCTATGTCTCAAGTTGCTGGACGCATGTCTATTCAAGCAGGAGCTCATTGTTTAGAGATGGCTCAAGGTGGCAGTGGCATTTTATTAGGTGGTGTTCCTGGAGTGGCTGCGGCAAACGTAGTGGTTATTGGGGGCGGTGTAGTCGGTACGAATGCGGTGCGTATGGCTATGGGAATGGAAGCACGTGTTACAGTACTTGATCGCTCGTTACAACGTTTAAATGAGTTAGATTTCCAATTTGGTTCTAAGATCAATACTATTTACTCTACTGCTGATGGCATAGAAAAATATGTGGCTAGTGCTGATTTGGTGATTGGTGCGGTATTGGTTCCGGGCGCAGCAGCTCCAAAATTAATGACTCGTTCCATGCTTAAATCAATGCGTCCTGGTTCGGTATTAGTGGATGTGGCCATTGACCAAGGTGGATGTTTTGAAACAAGTCGTCCCACAACGCATCAGGAACCAACGTATGTTGTTGATAACGTAGTTCATTACTGTGTTGCGAATATGCCCGGTGCAGTACCTAGAACATCGACTTTTGCCTTGAACAATGCAACCTTACCTTTTGTATTAAGCATTGTAACTAAAGGGGTGAAGTTAGCTCTATTAAATGATCCACATTTACTCAACGGCTTAAATGTTCATCAGGGTAAAATTACTTTTGATGCTGTTGCTCGTGATTTAGGTTATGAGTATACACCCTCAGCGATTGCATTGGCTGGACGATAATATCTAAATTTACGCTATAAACTGTAGCCTGGGTGAAGGCGAAGCCGTAACCCAGGATTTGAACTCCTTTATTGAACCCGAGTTTCACTTCATCAGGCTACACTCCTGTCTTTATTCCACGCATTATTCGATCAATTTTCCTTATTATACTAAGATTACCTAATTTAGATTCTCGTTTTCTTACATGAGGTTTTTGCATGAGAATACTTATTTCCGGAGCAGGGGTGGCAGGACTAACCGTTGCATATTGGTTGAAACACCATGGTTTTGCTATCACTATCGTTGAGCGAGCACCAACGTTGCTCGTTGGAGGCTATAAAATTGATGTACGAGGCTCAGCCTTACATGTTTTACGGAAAATGGGTATTTATGAGCATGTTGTTGCAGCAAGCACTGATATGCAAGGTGCATTGCTTGTTGATAAAAATGGAAAAGTCATTCAAGAAATGACTGGGGACGAGTTTGGACATCGAGTTGGCGATGATGTGGAAATTATTCGTGGTGCTTTATGTCAGATTCTTATGGAGCATGTATGTGATGTAGCGTTTATTTTTGATAACTCCATTCGCGAGATCACTCAGTTTTCTGAGCGCGTCGAAGTGACTTTTCAAAATAACGAAGTTCGCGAGTTCGATCTGGTGATTGGTGCTGATGGGCTTCATTCAAATGTGAGACAGCTTGTATTTGGTGATGAGTCGCTTTTTTCACAATCGCTAGGTCTATATCTTTGTGTATTCACCGTCCCTAATTATTTGAATTTGGACCGATTAGAGATGCAATATTCTGAATTGGGTCGAGTTGCATCGGTATGGAGTGTTCATGGAGAAGCGCAGGCTAAAGCTTGCTTTGGATTTACAGCCCCAATGCAAATCGATCTTCATAACATAGCACAACAACAGCAAGTACTTAGGACTGTTTATGAGGGCATAGGTTGGGAAGTTCCTAGGCTTCTGCAAATGATGCCTAACTCAACCGATTTTTACTTCGATACAGCAGCCCAGATTCATATGGATCATTGGTCAAAAAGTAGGGTAGTCGTATTAGGTGATGCTGCTTATTGTGCTTCGCCCATGTCGGGGCAAGGTACAAGTCTTGCAATTATTGGCGCATACATACTCGCCGGGGAGCTTGCTGCAGCAAAAGGAAATTACCAGCTGGCTTTACAAAACTACGAACAACAAATGCGTCCTTTTGTTTATATCAATCAGGAGCTAGGGATTAAGGCCGCACAATTGATGCGATCTCAGGAAAAGGGTAGCGTACGTTCTTGGCTACTCAAGCAGCTTATGCAGCTTGCTCCGAGTTATTTAATAAAATTTTTTATTAATCGTTCAACTCGACGTATCAATCAAGCCGCCAATTCGATTGATCTTAAAGATTATTAATGAAGATGTTGTAGCCCAGGATTGTATGTCAGTAATTCGTTGACAAAAAACAGCAAGTGTAGGCTGGGCTGCTAAGCCCAGCGGTTGTAAAATTAATTCTTACTCTTCAAAATTTCTACCACGAAACTCAGCACTATAAGTTCAGTTGACAAGTAAACTTATCTATCGTGTTTTTCCTAAGAAAGAAAAATATTGGTGTTGTTGCATGCTGGGCTTAGCAGCCCAGCCTACGCTTGCTTAAAATAAACTTTCCTCGCTAGTTGGCAATTGTTGTTGATCATTACTCGCATTATAGACAGGAGTTGGATCTTCTTCAGCAGGAACTTCTTTATTGCGAAAATACTCGATAATTCCATTTGCCTGATTAGGGCGCGCCAGCAAGCCGCTATTTGGATCAATGCGAGCCGCGACTACATCTTCGGGTTGTTTCATTTCGCTTTCGGGTTTTCCTTTCAAAGCAACTTTCATAAAATCTATCCATAAAGGCAGGGCGAGTCCTGCTGCATATTCATGTAAAGATTTGGGATTGTCAAAGCCGACCCAGGTTGTTACAACAAGATCAGAATTAAACCCTGCAAACCAGGAATCCACTTGATCATTGGTTGTCCCAGTTTTACCTGCTATATCTTGACGATTAAGCACTCGAGCTGCACGCGCGGTACCATGCTGAACCACGTCTTTTAATGCGGTATACATTAAAAATGTAATATCCTCAGGAATGACACGAGGAGCGAGTGTTGAATGGTCCACATTATTTTTGCAATTATTACAAACAACAGTTGGTTTGGCTTGTAACAAAATTTTGCCATCTGTATCAGTAATATGATCAATAAGATACGGCTCAATTTTATAACCGCCATTTGCGAAAATAGCGTAAGCAGCGGTAAGATCCATAGGACTAATCGACAAACTACCTAAAGCTAAAGATAATCCTTTAGGAAGGGTTTTCTTATTAAATCCAAATCGAGTTAGAAAATCGATGGTGTAATTGATGCCAATGTCATCAAGAATACGTATGGACACCAAGTTTTTAGATTGAACTAAAGCTTGTTTTAAACGCGTTGGTCCATTGAATTTCAAATTTACATTATGTGGACGCCATAGGTTTGGTTGACTTGGGTCATCAACAACAATAGGCGCGTCATTAATCAATGTTGCTAGGGTATAACCATTGTTTAATGCTGCAGCATAGACAAAAGGTTTAAAACTGGATCCTGGTTGTCTGCTTGATTGCGTTGCACGGTTAAATTTGCTTTTTTGAAAATTGAATCCACCAACCAAAACTTCTATGGCACCATTTTTAGGATTGAGTGCTACCATCGCTGACTCAGCCTCAGGAATTTGCGCTAACTCCCAATGGTCTTTGGTTGAGTGAACATAAATAATATCCCCAACCGCAACAATTTGCATGGCTTTGGATGGAGATTTTCCTACCCAACCATTTTTAAGCGCTGGTCTAGCCCAAGACATACCGCTCCAAGGGATAAGAATCGTTCGACCACTTTGTAGCGTAACTGTCGCCTCTTTTTCGCGAACTTCCGTAACAACTGCAGGAATAAGGTGGTTGAGCTCTGGATATTTCTCTAGATTCTTTTGAATTGAATCTAAGGATTTACTGTCATGTTCACCAATGGTCGCAACAGGTCCTCGATAACCATGTCGGTGATCATAGGCTATTAAGTTCTTTTCAACTACATCATTGGCTGTATTTTGTAGTTTTCCATCAATAGTTGTGTACACTTTGTAGCCTTTTGTATATGCATCAGGGCCGAAATTGTCATATAGGGATTGTCGAATCATTTCCGCAACATAAGGGGCTTTTACTTCAATATGAGTGCCATGATACTTCGCGGTGATGGGCTGATTAATGGCATTTTGATACTGTTCTTCATTGATATAACGTTCTTCAAGTAAGCGCTCTAATACGTGGTCACGACGCTTTTTGGCAGCAAGTGGATTTGCAATGGGATTTTGTGTTGAAGGGGCCTGAGGAAGACCTGCGATCATTGCTAATTCAGCCAGATTTAATTCTTTGAGTGGTTTGCCAAAATAGACCATTGCCGCAGCACCAACTCCATAAGCACGATTACCTAAATAGATTCTATTAAGATAGAGCTCGAGAATTTTTTCTTTACTTAATTCTCTGTCTATTTTTATGGCGAGCATAATCTCATTAAATTTACGTAGAAAGGTTTTTTTGCGGCTTAAGAAAAAATTACGCGCGACTTGCATGGTAATGGTACTACCACCTTGGGATTTAGTTCCTGTTTTCACCATACGCACGGCAGCACGGCCAAGACCCATAATATCGACACCAGGATGTTCAAAAAAGCGTTGATCTTCAGTGGCTATCAACGCATGAACCAACATTGGTGGTATTTCATCATAAGTGACTGGAATTCGTTTTTTCTCGCCATATTCTTGAATAAGCAAACCTTCTTTACTGAAAATTTGTAAAGGCACTTGCAGTTGCACTGTTTTTAACGAATCAACATTGGGGAGTTGGCTTTCAAGATAGAGGTATATGAAGCTACCTGCTACTATTAAAACAAAAGACAGGCTCATCAGCGCCCATAGACCTTTACGCCAGAAGTATGCCATTTTCATAGAGTCATGTGTTTTTAATGAAATTTGGCCGGTATTATACAGTGTTTCTCTGTAAAATTGCGAGTTTTGTGCAAAAAATAGGGAAATTTTGTACTAATTTTTAGTGTTTCATTGAGTTATATGGAAAAAAAACCAATGAAACAATAAAAAGCAAACTTGAAGATAAAGAGCGATGCGCTCTTTATCTTCATTCTATAGCTAACTTCGTAGACGCATCAGCATCCAACTGAGATGATGTATCTGGAGTTTGAGAAGGTTGTAGTTGTGGGAAAAAGCGGGGATTAGTTCTGTTTTGATTTAGCATTAATCCTGCAAAACCCGTATAAAAATAAGGACTTGTGCGTACTTTTAATGTGAGGATTTCACCCTGAGCTTTTTGTAAGTCTACTTTAGTTTTTTCCAATTCACGCTGTAATTCCTCAATGACTTGTTGTGATTGATTTTTGTCTACGGATTCGGATGATGGTTTTGGTGCTTCTTTTGCTTTCTGCAATTCACTTTTTAATTGCTCAACAACAAGTTGATGTGCTTTGTCTTTTTCTGACATTGCTAAGCTATGGGCTGCGCCTAACTCAGATTTTTGTGCTTCTAACGAGGATGATATTTGTTTTTCGTGTTCCAATTCTTGAGCTACTTTTTTTTGTTTTTCGCTTTGATGTTCTAGCTGCGTTTGATGTTCACTACAAATGTTCGCGGCAATTTGTTTGAGCTCAGCATCTGAGTCCTCTGTAGTCATATGCAGTACAAACAAAACTTCATCGATGAGTAATTGACCTGAATTACAATATTTGCCGCCTACATATCGAGTATTCAATAAACCAGATAGCTCCTTAGGCTCATTACCTTTGGAGCTGTTTTCGGTGGCTTTATGTATTACTCCATTTTTTAGATTTAATAATTGTCGAAAATCAATGAACAGTTGGGTTAATTGTCCCTGAAATGTTTGCAACTCTAGGTGTTCAAATGGAGTTTTTCTATTTAATTGCTCTTTTAGAAAAGAGATTTCCTTTAAAAGGAATAGAAGGTATTGTTCACGAGCATGATAACCCTTTGTACACGCAGTAATCTTTCCTTCTAGGTATGAAACATAATCAGTCTCTTTATTTTGAATTATTTCTACTGCGCGCTCGTGAGATTTTTTTCTAAGTGCTGTGGCTGTGAGTTCAGCCGGAACAACAAGTTTAGGTTCAATGGCTTGGCTGTCGTGATAACGAACGATAACTGTTGCGAGTGAATAAATTAATTCTTCTAACCTAGTCATGTAAATCTCCTTTTAAAGCATAAATGTGAAATCCCCTTACAAGATGCTCTTTCACTATATTAAATGTTTTTGATGAGCGCAAGTTGTTATGACGAAATGGGAAAAATGACAAAATCAAGTCATTTATGATGCGTTAACGAACAGAAAACAGTGTAATTTTTTAAGAGCTTACGTTAACATCAATAAATGGTCCTAAAGGAGTTTTTTTGAATGCATGGAAGATTCAAGGGAATAAGAGACATACTCAAAGTGTTTCAGCCCAAGCATCGTTCAATTCTTGGAATAGACATTACATCAACGGCAGTTAAAGTATTGGAAGTTTCAGGGCAAGAAGACGCGCTTGTTGTTGAAAACTATGGCCGTGAAGTATTACCATCAAATGCAATGGATGGGAACATAATTAAGGATATTGATGCAGTTTCCCGTTGTATTAAGAAAGTAATTGATCGCTTGCACACAACATGTAAACAGGCCGCTTTGGCTGTTCCTGATGCTTCAATCATTAGCAAGATAATACAAATCAATGAGGGGTTAAATGATGAGGAAATGGAAGAGCTAATTGTTACTGAGGCTGATAAATACATTCCTTACCCAATCGATGAAATCAACCTTGATTTTGAAATTTTAGGCCATTCTGAAAAAAATCCACATATGTTAGATGTACTTATTGTTGCCTCACGGGCGGAAAATGTGAATCAACGTGTTGAGACCGCAGTTCGCGCGGGTTTGGATGCGATGGTGATTGATGTAGAATCTTATGCTGTGGAGCGAGCGGCACGGCAACTTGCTAAAGATTTACCCGCATCTGGACAAGATAAAACAATTGCCATTATTGATATTGGTGCAAGTTATACGCATTTATTTGTATTACAAGAAATGAAATTAGTGTACTCCAGAGAAGAAAAATTTGGCGGCAAGCAATTAATAGAGGCACTTGCTGAACATAATAAAATGACTTTAGAACAAGCGGCACTTGCTAAAGATAATGGGGAACTACCCGAAGATTATGAAAAGGAAGTTTTAGGGCCTTTCAAAGAAGATATTTTGTTGCAAATCAAACGTACCTTACAATTTTTCTATTCCACAAGTCAGGATGGAGAGGTGGATCATATTTTACTGGCTGGAGGATTAGCCAAACTACCAGGTTTAGTTTCATTAGTTCAAGAGCGATTAGGAATGAGTACTACTATTGCTAACCCATTTTCGTATATGACTCCAGGTAAAATGGTGCATCTGGATTCTATAAATAATGATGCTCCAACACTTATGGTCGCTTGTGGCCTGGCATTAAGGGATATTAAGTGAGGCTATATGACGCAGATTAACCTTCTTCCCTGGCGAGAATTAAAACGGGAGCAGGATAAAAAACTGTTTACGACCATGCTGCTTGTGTGCGTTGTGGTTGCTGCCTTTATCGTATTTTTAATTAACTCTTATGCTTCAGGTTTAGTGAGTAATCAAATTACGCGCAATCAAATGTTGCAAAAAGAAATTAATACTATGAATGCGCAACTAAATGAATTAAAAAACTTACAAAAAGCTAGAGAAATGCTTATTTCCAGGATGTCTATAGTCCAACATTTACAATCCACCAGAACATTAATGGTCCATTTATTTGATGATCTAATTAATATTATGCCATCTGGAGTCTATCTGACTCAGGTCGAGGGCAAGAATGATGTTATCACGGTATTAGGGTATACTGAGTCAAATACATTTGTCTCCATGTTAATGAGAAACATAGAAAACAATGATTGGCTTCATGACCCTAGGCTTACTGAAATCAAAAGAGAAGAGAACAATAAAGATAAGGATAAAGAAAAACAGCAATCCACAGAAAATGAATTTAAATTAACTTTTTTATTGGCTCCTCAATTCCAGATTGGAATTATACTATGAACAGCATTAACCTGAATGAGTTAACTCTGGACAATGTAGGGCAATGGCCACTTGTGGTCAAAATGTGTGTTTTTTTAGGGGTTAGTATTTTAATTATTGCTCTAGGATATTGGCTGATCATACAGGATAATTTTACCCAGTTTAATAAATTGAAAGGTCAAGAGGCGACTTTAAAAACAGATTTTGAAAGCAAGCAGCGACAACTGTATAATCTACCTGCCTATCGTGAGCAGTTAGAGGTTATGCGTGAACGTTTTGTATTAATGCTCAAGCAGCTTCCTGAAAAAAATGAGATGCCTGGCTTGTTGGAGGAGATTTCTAAAACAGGTGTGGCCTCAGGTTTAAGGTTTGAGTTATTTGCCCCGCAACCAGAAGTTATGCATGATTTTTATGTTGAATTGCCTATAAAAATTTCAGTAGTAGGAACTTATTTTCAATTGGCTATGTTTATAAGTCGAGTAGCTCAAATGAATCGTATTGTAACGTTGCATGATTTTAGTATTGAAGGGGTGTCTTCTAAAGACCATAAAGAAGTCTCGGAAGATGAGTTGGACATGAGCATTACTGCTAAAATATATCGATATCGCACACAATGATGAGCCGAAAACAAGGGATTGGTTATAAACTCAAGTATATTGGGTATATTTGTACTTTGTCTTTATTACTGGGGTCTTGTTCCGGTAATAATGATGATTTGAGGCGATATATTGATGAAGTAAAACATAGAAAAACACGAGAGATTGAACCTATTCCTTCATTTTCACCTTTACCTACTTTTAAATTTCCTGATAATGGTAACCGGCGTAATCCATTTAAGCCTATAACGCACAAAAAAGAGCAAGTCGATATGAACGCGCCAGATAAAAACAGGCCTAAAGAACCTTTAGAGGCTTACCCTTTGGATGCATTAAAATTTGTGGGGACTTTAAGGCAAGGAAATGATACGTGGGCATTGATTAAATTGCCTAGCTCAGATATTACCCATGTTCGAGTTGGTAATTATATGGGACAAAATTATGGTCGTATCGTGTCGATTAAAAATAATGCAATTCAATTAATAGAAACAACACAAACCTCTGGAAAGTGGGATAAACATAAAACCACGATTGAGTTATATACTGGGAAGTAGGAGCAAAAGTGCGGAGAATAGTTGCTTTATTCATTTTCATTGGTATGAGCTTTAGTATGATGGCTCTTGCCCAAAATAATCCTCTTGTTGCCGTAAAGGTAATTCCTTTACCTGAGGCAAAGTTGCGTATGGATTTCGAATTTGCGAAACCACTTAAGCAAGAACCCGCAAGTTTTGTGACCCAAAGTCCGGCGCGTATAGTCCTTGATTTCATTGACGCCAATCTGCAATTGCCTCCTGAACAGAAAACGAAAGAAGTTAAAATAGGTTCTCTGAATACGTATACAGTTGTGGCTGTAGGTACACGTGTTAGGGCTATACTGGATTTAAATTATCCAGTACCTTATTCAGGCTCAATTTCTGGCGCAATTTATACGCTTATCTTAAATGGCAAAAGCAATGACATCTTTCAACCCCCAAAAGAACTTTTAATCACGCATCGACCAGTCAAAACCAGTTATGAAATCAATCATTTTGATTTTCGTGGTATTGAGCACCAAGGGGGGCGCGCAATCGTTAATGTTTCCAGCACCAATGTTCCAATTGAGGTTGAGGAACATGGTAAAGAAATTCTCGTTAAATTTTTAAATACTAAAATTCCACAAAATTTAATGAAGCGTTTTGATGTTTCAGATTTTCGTAGTCCCGTACAGCTGGTAAGTTTTCGACAAGTAGGTAAAAATGCACACATGACTTTGTCAAACAAAGGTAGCTTTGGTCAGTACGTTTATCAAGTGAATAAACAGTTTATGATCGATGTACTTTCCTTAACTCCAGAAGAAGCACAACAGGCCAAATTGAAAAAGAAAGTCTTTTCTGGAAGAAGAATTTCTTTGAATTTTCAGAACATTAGCATACGCGCTGTATTACAGTTATTGGCTGATTTTACTGGAATTAATATTGTAGTAAGCGATAAAGTTCAAGGTAATATAACCCTTAGATTAAATAATATTCCATGGGATCAAGCGTTGGATATTATTTTAACGACACAAGGTTTAGCGAAACGCCAGACTGGTAATGTGATTTTGATCGATTATAAAGCTGCTTTTGATAAAATGGAGGCAGAAGAACTTAAGAGCCGACATGCTATTCAAAGACTTGAACCGGTACGTTCTGAACTGATTCAGATTAATTATGCCAAAGCCACTGATCTGGCGATTTTAATTAAAGACAAGCAAAACTCACTTTTATCTGAAAAAGGTAAAGTAAGTGTTGATACACGTACAAATACCATCTGGATTCAAGATAGTGGTACCAAAATCGACGAAGTCAGGGAGTTAATCAAACAGTTGGACGTTCCCGTCAAGCAAGTGCTTATTGAAGCCCGCATCGTTGAAGTCACTAAAGATTTTGCGCAAGACTTAGGAATACGTTGGGGGGTTTCTAGGCCGCCAACTTTAAGTGGTACATTGGCTGGAGCCAACCAGATGCAACAAGGGGTTACCCCTGCAAATGTTGTGCCGTTTACAGACCGATTAAATCTGGATTTAGTTGCTGCTCCTGTCACAGGCGCTGTGCCTGCGTCTCTTGGTATCGCATTGGCACAACTTGGCGATAATATTTTACTTGATCTCGAACTGTCTGCTCTGGAAAGCGAGGGGCTTGCTGAATTGATATCCAGCCCTAGACTTATCACTGCAAATCAACAACCCGCAGTGATTGATTCAGGACAGGAGATTCCTTATCAGGAGGCGACTTCCAGTGGTGCGACTGCTGTGGCTTTCAAAAAAGCAGTATTGAGTCTAAAAGTCACACCACAGATTACTCCTGATAGTAAGATACTTATGGAATTAAAGATTAATCAGGATACTGCTTCACCGCAATTATTTAATGGGGTACCTGCGATATTAACTAAGGAAATTCAAACTAATGTCCTTGTCAGTAATGGACAAACTATTGTTCTTGGGGGTATTTTCCAGCAGGACAAAAGTAAGACTATTACGCGAGTACCTTTTTTTGGGCAGCTGCCAGTAGTTGGAAATTTGTTTAAGAATACGCAAATTGCTCTTAAAAATGATGAGCTGCTAATTTTTATTACACCCAAAATCATTACAAACTCATTATCGATTACAACAATTGAAGGTAGAAAACCGATTCGTTTTGATGAAAAATAAGATTTAGATATCCCTCGCATGCTTTTGAATCACTTGCGATATTTTTATTTTCCCCTCTCCGCTTAGGGGCGAGGGGAAAATAAAAAAGTGAGGATACCTCAGGCTTAATAACCCAGCCTACGTTTGCTTTTTCGGGTATATTCGTGGATATGCATACGTTTAAGCACGATGTAGGGGAAAAAATTTGTAGGGATTCTCTGGAATAAATTGTGGCAATGTACTATTTATGAAGGTACCAAATATGATGTGTTTTGCCCCACTTAAATACATTTTATGAAACACTTACCCCCAACAAGGACCTTAAGAAGTGATATAATAGAAATGATTAAGAGTAAATAGTTATAAAATATGCTCATTTGTTGTAGAATAATGAGCGGGAATTTCTAACTGCGAAAAATACAGTTAGGGTTGAGCCCCAAATACTCCCCACTTTCGGCTACTTATAATATTTTAGTTTGACGCTAAAATGGGAGGTTATTTCGGACTCGATCTTTAATTAATGACATTTCAGTTAAAGAGGTATGTAATAAAAAATGAGCATAGTTAAAGTACGAAATATTTTTCTCATCGGACCCATGGGTGCAGGTAAAAGCACTATAGGTCGTGCTTTGGCAAAGGAGCTCAAGTTAGAATTTTTTGATTCAGATGAAGTGATTGAAGAACGTGCTGGTGCGGACATATCTTGGATTTTTGATATTGAAGGCGAAGAAGGGTTCAGACGACGTGAGCAAAAAGTTATCGAAGAGTTAACTCAAAAGACCAACATTGTTTTGGCAACTGGTGGTGGAGTCGTAATCACTCCTGAAAACAGAAATGCATTAGCGGGGCGTGGAACCGTAATCTATCTAAAAACCTCATTACAACAACAGTTCGAAAGAACGAAGCGCGATACAAAACGTCCTTTACTACAGACAAATGATCTTGAGGGCCGATTGGAGTTATTGAGAGACGAGCGCGAGCCATTCTACAATGAATTAGCTGATGTTAGTTTTGAAACAGATAAATTAACGGTCAAAGCAGTTGCAAATAATATAATAAAATATATTTATGGCGAACTTTGAGGTTTATGATCAGGTTGATGTCTCTTTAACTGAACATCAATATCCCATTATTATTTGTCGCAATGGTTTGCAAAATCTAGATTTTCTGCGAACCATTGCCACGTCTTCACAGATTCTAATTGTTACCAACCAAACAATAGCTCCTCTTTATTTAAAACAGGTGCAAGCTGCATTTGGGGATACTCAGTGTGATTTGTTGATTTTAAAAGATGGAGAGCAATATAAAAATCAGCAAAGTTTATTTACCATCTATGATGCATTAATCCAACATAAACACCATAGAGACACAACGTTAATCGCTTTAGGCGGAGGTGTGATTGGCGATATGACGGGATTTGCAGCATCAACGTATCAGCGCGGAGTGAAGTTTATTCAAATACCTACCACGTTATTAGCGCAGATCGATGCTGCTATTGGTGGGAAAACTGGTATTAATCATGCTTTGGGTAAAAATATGATTGGTAGTTTTTATCAACCCCAAGCAGTAATTATTGATTTGGCTACATTAAGCACTCTGCCTGAAAGAGAGTTTCGTGCGGGTTTAGCAGAAATGATCAAATACGCGCTACTGGCTGGAGGTGATTTTTTCAAATTTTTAAGTGAAACGCTTCAACAAGGGTTAACTGCTGAGAGTCCCCAGCTGCCTGAATTAATTGCTGAATGCTGCCGTATTAAAGCGCAATTTGTTGAAACTGATGAAAAGGAAGCGGGGCAGCGTGCGCTACTCAACCTGGGCCATACTTTTGCACATGCCTTGGAAACTTATACTCAATATCAGCAATGGTTGCATGGTGAAGCGGTGGCAATTGGTTTGTATTGTGCAACAGTTTTGTCACATAAAATGCATTTGGTTGATAAGCAATTGGTGGAACAAGTTGAACAAATTTTACATCAAGCAGGTTTGCCACATAAAATCCCAAGTATGATAAATTTGAAAAAGCTCAAAGAGCTAATGCAATCGGATAAAAAAATTAAAAATAACTGTTTACGCTTTGTACTACTTAAGAAACCCGGTGATTGTTATCTTGAAGCTGGAGTAACAGAGGATTGTTTGTATAATGCACTTGTTGCAGCTGTAAGAGGAGAATAAAAATGAAAGAGGGAATGATTCAGTCTGATATAGCGGCTGTAATTCAACCAAGAGTATTGTTTAAACCAGGATCTTGGCTTGCTAAAATTGATTTCATTAATCATTTGATTCTTTTTAACAACGTGCTCATTACGGTTTTATCTGAGAAAGAGGGCGGTAAAACTTCTTTTAGTACTTTGTTACAAAGTAATTTAGATCAACAAATCAAAGCGGTGCCTATGACGGTTAAGGCTCCTTGTAATAGAGAGACCTTAATTCAGGAAATTGCAACTCAACTACATCTGAATCATGATGAAAATACAGACATTAGTTCATTAGTCGCGCAAATTAATGAGCGCAAAGCTCATGTATTACTCTTAATTGATGATGCGCAACATTTGCCAGAATCTTTAATTAAAGAAGCGATGCTAGCAATCAAGAATCAGGAGAATTTTAGTTTCTTTCATCTCTGTTTGATATCAGATTATTCAATTGTTGCAACGCTTAACAACTTAGTCGCTTCGTTTTTTGATAATTTGGTACATACTATAGAATTGGGTTCATTGAATGAAAGTGAAACAAGAACTTATGTTTTACAACGTGCCATGGCTGCCCATTTGATCAGTAAACCATTAACTGATGCTCAGTTTAAGCAATTTTATCAACTGACCAAAGGAAATGTGGCAAAAATTAACAGCAATCTTGAAGCATTTGTATTTAAATGTGCGGCACAAAAGAAAAAAGAGCCACTAAAATGGGTAAAGAAAGCTGGTATCGCAGGCAGCGTCGCTTTAATTGCAGGGCTTGTTGGTTTTTATTTTGCGCAACACTATGATTTTTCATCATTTCATTTAGAGACAATGAGCAATGAAAATACAATAAATCAACAAGCACAATCTGAAGTATTAGTAAGTCAAATTGCTTCTTGGCAGGATTCTTCAACACGACAATTGGTATATGCTTCTTTGCCTAAAAAACAAGTATTAGATGACTTTAGTGATGAAATACCTAGTGATACAGTTGCAATTGTTGATAAGGTTGTTGTGATTCCTAAACTACAAATAAAAAAACTGGCAGCACAGGATGTTAGAATTCCTGAGTCTGAGTTTAAGCGTGAGAGCCCTGAATCTGATCTCACTCGCGAATCAAAATTAGTCGAAATTCCAACTGCAAAACAAAATAAACAAGAACAGCTCCCTAGCTCAAAAAACAATTCTAATTTGTATACCATACAAGTTGCAGCCAGTCATAATATAAAAGATATAGAACGGTTTCAGCAGAATAATAAACTACTCACGCAAGATGCCAAAATAATGCATTTTACGAATGCAAAGGGAGTTTGGTATGTGCTGGCTGTTGGTGAGTATGAAAGCAGGGCTGAAGCACAACGTCACATAAGCAAATTACCCGCACGTTTAGCTAAATTAAAGCCGTGGGTAAGACCCATGTCGAGTCTTGGTTAAATAACAAGGGTAAATCCTGTACATGCTGATAGCCGAAAAGTAGCCTGGGTGAAGACGACGTCCTAACCCGGGTCACTCCGCTTCACCTAGCTACAATATAACAGGTAAAGTTGCTCTGTATACATGGCCAGTCCAAATGCTAGATTAAATTTTAGAATTTAATGATTGCGTTATTTGCTCAATGCGCTCTTCTGCATCTGCATAAATTTGCTTAAAGATATCAAAAAAATCAGTAAAAGACAGATTTTCTAAAGAATGAGCGGTCACACCGTGAGGAGTAGTTACACCTGCACGCAATTGCGCGAAAGAGCGCCCTGATTTTTTTGCTAGCTCTGCAGCACCCAATACAGATTCCAAGGCAATTTTTTCCGCAAGGTCCTCAGGAATTCCTCTACTTATTGCTGCTTTTTGTAACGCTTCAAGGAATAGAAAGACATAAGCTGGTGCACAGCCAACAGGAGCGGTAAGTGAGTCGATCATAGATTCTTGGTCTACCCAGAAAGTATATCCGACTTCATTAAAAAGCGTTTCAGCCAACCGCTTTTGTTCAGCGGTCGTCGAGGTACATGCGAACAACGCAGATGTTCCTTTACAAAATTCAATGGGAGTATTTGTCATTACTCGCATAATTCCCTGCTCATTTTTGTTAAGCCAACGCTTCATGCTGGCAATGTCTATTACACCCGCCAAAGAAATAATAAGAGGTTGCCGTAACTGGATGGTAGGTGCAATTTCCATACATACATCCTGCATAAATTGAGGTTTTACAGCAAGAATTAGAACCTCTGCATTCATAGTTGCTTGAATATTAGTGTTAGCTGACTGAACCCTGAGTTCTTTAACCAAACGCTCCAATTTGCTGGGATCTCGATTGCTGAATGTTATAGCATTTGCCGGATGTCCACTTTTAATAAGTCCCCGAGCCAAAGCACTACCTAAATGACCTGCTCCAATAATGGAAATAGATTTATTTTCAAACATATTGTCTTATATTTCAAATTTTATACAAAAATACCAAGATGAGGAGGTTTATGTCAAGAAACACGTAGAGATAGAGCCAATGAAAAATAATTTTTTTACATTGAATATCCTATGTATCCTGTTACACTAAAAAAAACCAAAAGATCGATCCTCTTCACCAATGTGGTATTGATGCTCAGAGAGGTATGTTAATTTTGATGATTATGGACAAAGAATAATAATGATGGAAACGGTACAAATACAACAAAAAACTCATGCCGTGTGGCGTGATATCAATGGATGGAATTATTATTTTTTGTTGAAATTTGCACTTTTATGGGCCGGATATTTAAACTTTCATCCTTTCATTAATCTGATTTTTTTGTCTCTTTTGCTTTTTCCTTTACGATCAATGGTTCTTCATCGTTGTCGCAATTGGCTCGCTATTCCAATAGGTATTGTACTGTTTTATCATGATACTTGGTTACCTGGGTTAAGTACCATTACGAGTCAAGGAACAAATCTTTTTGCTTTTAGTTCCAGCTATACTCTTGAGCTATTACATCGATTTATTAATTGGGAGCTACTCGGTCTGGCTTTTGTGTTATTAGTTGCTTATCTGTTCTTTTCTCAATGGATTCGTATTACGACGCTTACAGTGATCGCACTTATTTGGTTAAACCTTATTACTCTTACAGGTCCTGCCATTAATCTGTTGCCTGTACAAAACAAAATTGTTGCAACTACGGAAGAAACTAAAGCGGAGGCTAGTCCAAGTGAAGTAGGGCTCAACGATAGCTTACCGCCAACGAATGAGAATCTGAATGCTTATCTGAATCAATTTTATGCACAACAAAAAGGGTTGCATACGGATTTTCCAAATGCTCTTTCTGCTGATGCTCAACCTTTTGATATAATTCTTATTCAGATTTGTTCCCTTGCTTGGGCAGATATAGATGCGGCGCATCTAAGAAATCACCCCATATGGGGAAAATTTGATATTCTGTTTAATGAGTTCAATTCAGCTGCGTCCTATAGTGGCCCTGCAGCAATCCGTTTATTACGCGCAAGCTGTGGTGAAACAACGCATGCTGACCTTTATAAACCTGTTCCGCAAAATTGTTATATTTTGGATAATCTGGCTAAACTGGGCTTTTCTCCAGAGTTTATGCTTGACCATGGGGGGGTATTTGGTAATTTCCTCGATGAGCTTAAAGAGTATGGTGGCTTAGCAAATATGCCCATGATACCAAGAACAGGAGTTTCTCCAGATCTCGTTTCATTTGATGGAAAACTGCTTTCAGATGATGGGCAAATGTTTGACCGTTGGCTTAAACAACATGATGCGTCACAACAAAAACGTAATGTTACTTATTTCAATGAAATCTCTCTCCATGATGGCAATACATATATTGGTGATAATAAACCCGCACCTTATGGACCGCGGGCACAAAGGCTTTTAGATCAAACAATGAACTTCTTTGCCGCATTAGAGAAGGCAGGACGTAAAGCAGTTGTTGTTTTTATTCCTGAACATGGAGCTAATCTTGTTGGCGATAAATTACAAATGCCAGGTTTACGCGATATCCCCAGCCCGAGTATTACGCATATTCCTGTTGGAGTTAAATTTATTGGTTTGAAAACCGGCCCTACCCAAATACAAATAAATGCCCCCAGTAGTTATTTAGCTATTTCAGAATTAATGGCTCGTTTAGCTGATGGAAAGATATTTAGTCAGGATAATGTAGACTTAAAAGCGCTCACCAAAAATTTACCCAAAACGCCATTTGTTTCATCCAATGAGGGCGTTACCGTAATGAAGTATCAGGATAAATTTTATATTTTATTAAAAGGTGATACTAACTGGGTGCCTTATCCTTCTTGATTACTCGTATAACTTGTATTACGTGAACGTAGGCGTCCTCAGCCGAATTGTCATCAAATTTCATGTAGAAAAAACACCTTTATCTCCTATAAGTAAAGAATTTGTTTCATAAACAAAATGTATTATAGACCTATATTAGGCGCTGCTAAAATTGCGAAATACTATAAAACTACTAAAGAAAAAAGCAGTTAAATTGTTGCAGAATCGTCTCGTAATACGTAATAGTAACCGAAGCAACTAGTAATTAACGGTATTAATGTGGGGGTTTTAAATGTTAGAAATGATATCATTCATGTTTATCTGAAATTAATAGTGCTAAATATTAAAATGACCACTCTAAACTCCAATAGAGAGAATAACTTGGATAGTAAAGTTAACGAATTTATTCAAGCGATTCAGAAGTATTTAGGCCATAGAAGGTATAAGTTTTTTGAAACTATTGTGTCATTCTTAATCATTACACTACAAGCAATTACGTTATTTAATTTAATTTATACCTATGAAAATAGTTCTTTTTTTTATTTAATTCTGGTTTTGGTTATTGCGTATGTCGCTACAGATTTGGTTAATGGTTTAGTCCATATGTACATGGATAATAATACTTATTACTCATGTTTAGTTGGGCCTTATATTGCTGCATTTCACTTACATCATGCAAAATCTATTTATCAAATAAGGCATCCACTAAGGGTCTATTTTGATGAGTCGGGAACTAAATTTTGGTTGTTGGTGTATTTGTTTATTTTGGTGAGCATTCAGCTAAATGTTCACTTAGGTGTTTTCTTAAATGTTGGACTGGTCGCTTTTGGTATTTTTTCATCTGTTGCTGAGGTGTCACATTATTGGTGTCATAATGCAACTGAAAAAAATCGACTCATCTTATGGTTACAGAATAATCACGTATTACTTTCTAAAGAGCATCATAAAGCACATCATTGTTCTGATAATACTCAGTATGCATTTTTAAATGGAGTAACTGATCCGCTATTAAATTTAATTGCTGGTTACTACTATAAGGGTTATAAAAATTATGCAGACAAACATACTCGCATTTATATACAACGAACGTTGCACTCAAGACCAAAATAATGACCAACAGAACAATCCCCCGATTTTAATCCTATAGAGAAATTTTGGGCCAACTACAAATCATTCATCAGAAAAATTATTGGCCAATTTCATTCCCTTTCTGAGGCTATTGACTATGCTTTCAAATCGATCATTTAAAAAGCGCTCATCCCGTTTCTTCTTTGAAGAAATTCCCTTGCCTAACAGTTGGTCCCGAGCAATGATAAATAAATCCTGATCCTAGAAGATTTCTCATACCTGTTCAATGCTCAATGAGACATTTTGCACAAGTGGTTACCCTTTACCATATGATAGTAATCGAGCTCTATTAAAACATATTTTTAAGACACAAGGCTTGGCTTAACAGGCCAAGCCTACGTCTATCTAAAGTTAGAATAGGGTACTAAGGGGATAATAGGCATGTCCATATTGCCCTGCCAGCCTTCGAATGAATAGCGTAGGAAAAGAGAGACATGGCTTGGGGTATAATCTGTTGATTGCTGAATATCTACCAGCCCGCCAACAATGAAATGTGAACCCAATCGACGTTCTAGCAAGGCAAGTATAGAATAACCATAACCTGTACTATTACCCCCAGTTTGCAGGGAGTTTTGTGTATTATCAAAATTCGGAATAAGGTTTGGCAGTGGGAAGTTTTGAATATTTTTAGTTGTTGCGTAGGACCAGGTTATAGTGCCGCCTAACTCATAAGACCAGTTTGCAGTTCGTCTGCGATAATCAATTGGCACTGTGAACGACAAATAGAAGTCTGGACTGTAATATCCGCCTTGTCCAAGATTGAAGCCGTATAAGTTTTTATCATAGTGCCAAACCATATTGGTGAGCCCAACGATAAACCGGCGATTGTCTTCGTTGATTAGTTTGTAATAATAACCATCCATTAGGAGAATACGCTGATTCGATTCTACATTTTTCCCTGTTAATTCACTGCCAATGATATTAGCCCAGAAACCGTTTGCTTCACCTCGATCGTAACTAAGTGACAAAGTAAGTCCGGTGGCTACGACCCCACCCCATACAATTCCTGTATTTGGATCTTTTGCACCAGCAAAAGAAAGTAATGAGTTAGTCATGGGGCGCTGTGATGCTGTGATTGTCCAGCCAATATGGCGTATTTCACCGCTATAATTGATGCCGCCAATAAAATTAGTTACAGGAAATCCTATAGGTGTTTCACCGACATCAAATCCCCAAACTGGATTTTGCCATCCACCATCCCAGCTGAGCCCATTTGCGCGTTGGGCTATATCTGTAGTACACCCATTAATATTACAGGTACCAAAGTCACTAAAATATACGCCATCAATTGTCGAAAAGCTTCCGGCACTTATACTCACTGCATCAGTTCGTAAAAATGCGCGTCCGTTTGCATAACCCCAATCTGCTTGTGTTATAGTGTCTTCGGCACGCATATCAGAAGTTCCAGCAGTGCCTGTTAGACGCCAGTAATCTTGATCGACAGTAATGCGCGTTTCTCGTTGCTGATACAGTGAGCCTGCTTCAGCGCGGATGCTGCGTTTAAGCCAATCATCTCCTGTATGATTACGGGTCAACAAAGTATAATAGTCATTGTTGGCAGGCCAAATGGGTGTAATCTCACTTTCGACCATGGCTTTTTTGTAATCTTCTTGCGCCAGTTTAGGCATGCGAAGTTGCGTTTCTAAACGAGCTGCGTCGCGAAATATAAGCGCACTATCTTGACTAGGAGCAGCATTGGCGTTTTCTCGTTTGATACGGTTGAAAATGGCTAACGCTTTTTGTGAGTTGCCTACAGCGTTCCATGCATTTGCTAATCTTCTTTGCATGTTGCTATTGAACGTTAATTTCATTGTTTGCTGCTCTTCCAGCAATTGCTGGGCTTTTTTCTTGTTTCCTAAGGCGATAAGCGACTCTATAACACCTAAGTTGGCATCCGCATTAAGTGGCTCCTGGGTTTTCACCTCTTGATAGTAATTCAATGCTGTTGCAAACTCAGCATCGTTAAAAGCCCAATCGGCCAAAGTAAGCTTGATGGGTATTGTTTGTGCTTGCTGCATTAAATAGGCTGTTGCACCTTGCGTATCTCCACTATCTCGCAATTGTTGCGCGTGTTGCAAAATCAATTCAGCAGTGATGCGTTGCGCCAGTTGGCGCATGCCTTCATTCCATAGTTTTTGTGGAATACTATGGAGTTGATTCAGAGCTTGTTGTAATTTTTCTATACTTGATAAGTAAAGTGCATAAGCATACGCTTGAGTTGGCTCTTTTTTTTGTTTTGAGAGTAACTTCTGAAATAGTTCATTTGCTTTTTTAGTGTTGCCTACATGATTTAAAGCAAGTGCATAATGATAAGTTAGCCAGACATCATCGGGATCGAGCCTCTCTGCTTGGCTGTACTTTTCTATTGCTTTCCCCCATTGGTTGCCTTTTTCAAATTGTGCCGCTTGCTCTTGTAGCAAGGAACTTTCCAAACTACGCCGAGCATCACTAAATTTGCTTTTCACATCGTCAGGCAAACTATTTAGATAATCTAATGCTTTCTTCAATGACTGACGTTTATAGATGCCTACAAGTCCATAAACTGCACTACTCTTACCTGGACTTACGAGTAACGCTTGTTTATATGCTTTTTCTGCTTCGACAAAATTTTTACGAGCAAATGCTACCTCTGCTAGTCCAACCCAAGCATAATAATTTGCATGATCTAGAAGGAGAGATTGCTGATATCTTTTTTGGGCTAAGTCCATATTACCAGTGCGAAATGCATCATCTCCGCTGGCTACCCATAATCCTGCAAGTCTTTCTTTAAGTCCATAAGTCCAATTATCTTGATTGCTGTTGATGGAGTAAATTTTATGTGCATTTAAAAAATTGTAGAGCACCTGCAAATGATTGAATGCATTTTGACGCTGCTTCGGAATATAAGATACGAGACGCCAATATTCAGAACTTAATTCTCGGCTAGGGAAATCCCCATGAAAAAGGGCATCATATTGGGCTTTAGCTGCATCGAGATGTCCAGATATTGCCATTATTCTTGCTTGTTGCAGTTTTTGTATGGCTTCAGGTTCAGTAAGAAATAAACTCATTGCAGCCTGTTTGTATTGATCAGAATTAGGTGCTTTTTGTTTTAACTCAGCAAGCAGTTCTTTTGCTAAAACCAAGTTTTTTTGTCGTATGGCAAGCTTAATTCGAGCAGCAAGAACGTCGGGATCATTGGGGGCGATTAATTGCAGACGATCTAGTGAGTTCTTCACAAAATCATCTCGATAATAAGTTTCGCCCCAAATGACTTGATCCAATAAAAGTTGCTTCGGGTCAAAATTGTCAGCCGAAGCCTTTAGCGCCAAGAAGCCAAGCAATAATAAACCGAATATAGCTCTGGACATCAGTTAATCCAATTATTTTGTCGAGCTATTTCTTTAGAGCTCTCGACTCCAGGTTGGTCAAATGAGTTGATATTCCAAATTACACCTTGAACAAAAATTTTATGTTCGTATAAAGCAATCAATGCACCAAGAGTTTTAGGGGAACAATCGGTCAAGCAGAGAAGATTTACGGGTGTTTCTCCGCCAATGTAACTGTAAGGGTTCTCGCTGTGCTTGCTACCTTTGGTTAAAACCTCCTTGTGGGTACGACATATTTTATTAATTGCATCGCCATCGAAAGTACGAACACAAATTAAATCAGCGGCTACTTTATGAGTTCCTTGGCACAACAGCTGATAGTAACTGTGTTGCGCGTGGTTACCTAGACCACCCCAGATAATGGGGCCTGTTGCATAATCTACTTTACGTCCTTGTCTGTTTATCGATTTCCCATTACTTTCCATATCAAGTTGTTGCAGATAAGGAACAAAATTTTGTAAGTCTTGGGAATAAGTCATGACGAGTAAGTTATTAATGTTTAAAAAATTGATGTTCCATATACCGAATAATGCCATAAGAACAGGTAAGTTTTTTGCAAAAGGCTCATTGCAAAAATGCATATCCATTTCGTATGCTCCGGTCAAAATTTCTGTAAAATTGTCAAAACCAATAGCAATACAGGAAATCAAATTAATCGCTGAGCAGAAGGAATAACGTCCGCCAACCCAATCCCATATTGGAAGAATCGTTTCAAAACCCATTTCTTGTGCTTTCTTTACCTGTGCGGTGACTGCAATAAAATGTCGATTAAAATCGTGTTTTTGGTTAATCCACGATAAGGCTTTTTGGAAGTGAGATAAGGTTTCGGGCGTAGTGAATGATTTAGAGGAAATAATAAATAAAGTCGTTTCTGGGTTTAGTTTCGCAGTAGTCCGTGAAAATGCTTTAGGATCAATATCCGAGATAAAATGAAACCCTAATTTGTCTGTTACCAAATCACTTAATGCATCAACGCAAAAGAAAGGACCAAGCATGGAGCCACCAATCCCTATATTAACCACATCAGTGATGGGTTTTCCTGAGTAACCAAACCATTCTCCACTTCTTATTTTTGTAGCAATGAGCTTCATGGTGTTACGAACATTAACTACTTCAGGCATAATGTTCTGTTCGTTAACCCAGATGGCTTTATTTTCTGGAGCACGAAGAGCTGTATGGAGGACAGGTCTATTTTCTGTATTGTTAATAGGCTTACCACTCATCATGGCATTAATGTGATCATGCAGATTACACTCATTAGCAAGTTCAATGAGTGAATCCATAATCTGAGAATCAACATGTTGTCCGGTATAATCCAGAGTAATATGGTCATAGGATATAAAATAATTTTTTGTTTCTGGATTATGACTAACGTATGTTTTGGCGTATTTTTCGAGTGTTTTCCACGAATTCATTTTTGTAAGCTGTTCCATATATCATCTCAATCTAATTAGGGGCTGTTTCCATTTCTATTATCCCATTTCTACTATCTTGGCCAAGCTGCCCTGATTTTCTGCGCTCCGATGCGCACATACTGCATGTATACTGCGCTTTGGTACTCTAAAATCAAGCCGTTTTGGCTCAAGCTAACGAAATGAAAATTGGCCAAATTGACCTGATTTTCTGCGCTCCGTTGCACACATACTGCGTATATGCTGTGCTTCGGTACTTGAAAATCAGGTCATTTTGGCTAAAGTTAGCGAAATGTCAACAAGTCTGTCTAAGCTAAAAGCCACTTGGAAAATTTCTCTCCCTCAGTTGGGTGCTCTTTTCCTAAATCTACATTAGCTTTTAGAAAACCAAGAACACTTCCACAGTCATAGCGTTTCCCATCATAAGGCTGTGCTAAAACGGTTTCTTTTTTTACTAAACCATTAATTGCATCAGTTAATTGAATTTCTTTATGCTCCTCATGAGGTAATATCCTGATTTGTTCAAAAATACCTGGAGTAAGGACGTAACGGCCTACTATTGCAATATTTGATGCGGCAAGATGTGGTTTAGGTTTTTCCACCAGATGGTGTATGCTTAAAAGGTTTTTATCCCACGGTGCACCTTGAATAATACCATAACACTCTGTTAACTCTTGAGGGACGCTTTCTACTGCAATAATACTATGACCGTATTGTTCATACATTTGGGTTAATTGCCGAATCACAGGCGTCGTACTTGTCATTAAGTCATCAGCAAGTATTACAGCAAATGCCTCATTACAAACAATTTTTTCAGCACATAAAACTGCATGCCCCAATCCTAGCGGTTTTGCCTGACGCACATAAAAACATTCCATATCGTTAGGTGTTACTGATTTGACTATAGATAACAGTTCATTTTTATCATGAAGTTGCAGTTCATTTTCAAGCTGATAGGCGAGGTCAAAATGATCTTCAATGATGTGTTTGTTATGGCAGGTTACAAAGATCATTTGCCGTATACCAGCCGCATAAGCTTCTTCTACTGCATATTGAATCAAGGGTTTATTAACCACAGTTAACATTTCTTTGGGGGCTGTTTTTGTTGCAGGTAGAAATCGAGTCCCTAAACCAGCAACAGGAAATACTGCTTTACGTATTGGTGGAAATGTTTCATTCATTGATAATCTATCCGTTTAGTAACACTATATAATACATATAGATTTTACAAATTACTTTTAAGTATGCACGTAAAATTTTTTGATTTATATAGTTTTTTATCAGATTTTTAATAAAAAGTAAGCGGTTATTTTAGAAAAAGGTTGATGTATGTATTCTATAGATTGGGCATATGCGTATGGACTTCCAAAATCTACGGCATTTTTTAAATGCACTCCTGAAGATTTCCAGGTAAATGAGTTTTTTGATAGTCCATTTTCTGGAGCGGGGGAACATATTCTTCTTAAAATTGAAAAAAAAGGGCTAACAACTTTAGAGGTAGTTAAAGTACTGGCGAAGTTATTGAAAAAACCAATCAAGTCAATCGGTTACGCAGGATTAAAAGACCGACAGGCATTGACGACACAATGGTTGAGTATTCATGCTCCTGGTGAAGAAATTCCAGGCGTTGCGCAACTTGCAGGACCTGGTTGGCGAGTTTTAGAGTGCACCCGACATTATAAAAAATTAAGGCCTGGATTTCTAACTGGAAATCATTTCCTTGTCCGCTTGCGCGAAATTTCCCATAAAGAAGATTTGTTGGCGCGTATTGAACGCATTAAAGAGCATGGCGTACCTAATTATTTTGGAGAACAGCGATTTGGTCGAGATGCGGGTAATTTGATAAAAGCAGAAGAAATGCTCGTTAAAGGGCATAAAGTTAAAGACCGATTTTTAAAAGGGATGTATTGTTCTGCTGCACGTTCATGGATTTATAATCTAATTTTATCACATCGTGTTATGGAACAATGTTGGGATATAGCATTGCCTGGAGATGTAATGCAGCTTCAAGGTTCAAACAGTATTTTTGTTATTGATCATGTTGACAATGAAGTATTACAAAGGATTAAAAATAAAGATATTTCCCCTGCAAGTCCCTTACCTGGAAAAAGCAAGCACAAAGTAAAAGATGAGGCGTTACAATTGGTTCATAAAATTTATCACGACTGGCAATTATGGCTAGATGGTTTAGAACTTTATGGTTTAGAGGAAGACTGGCGCGCCAATATCCTACATGTGGAACAATTTACCTGTTTTATTCAAGGAAATGTGGCTGAGCTAACTTTTAGTCTACCTGCAGGATCTTATGCTACGGCGGTTTTACGCGAGCTAAGTGTCTATCAAAACGAATAATTAGTCCCTAAATCAGGTTTTTTCCATTAAACTCCCCAAGCTTTACTATACTGAACATTAAATGGATGGCTTGGGTGTTTTTGATGCGAAATGAACAATTGAATGCTGCGATAAAACAGGGAAATCTAGAGAAGTTTAAAAGGCTCATGTCAGGGGTAGACGAAGAAAATTTTTTAATGGATGATGAAAATGGTAATACCCTGGCACATCTTGCTGTTATATGCGATCAACCTGAAATTCTGCAAATACTTATAGATAAAGCAAAGGAGTTCGATAGGCCATTATTTGAAATTTCTAATGCCAATGGATTCACTCCTTTGGAATGTTGCTATATCTATTCCTCATCAAAGACGATGTCATTATTAGAATCTAATCCTCAATTAAGTGCTTCAAGTAAGCTGGTTGTTTCTCAAGATTATGAAAAGATAAAGAAATTGTCTCCAAGTGGCTTTCGTAGAGAAGGATTGGGTAAAATTACCGTAGTTGCGAGTGCATTAGGAGATGTAACCGCCTTAAATATTCTTTGGGGGATCACAAGAGACCGGGAAAATTTACTTCGTCATAAAACTCCAGATGGTTGGTCCTGTGTTCACTTCGCTGCATACAATAATCGATTAGAAACAATCCAATTATTCCCTGAACAATTTGCAGCCGAGGTCACTGACAATGAAGGCAATACTCCTTTGATGATTGCTGCTGGTAGAGGGCATTTAAAAATTATTGAGTATTTTCGGGAAAAAGGTGGTGATCTGCATCAAAAAAATAATCATGGCGAAAATGCAATTTTTCTTGCTGCTGTGCAGGGACAGTTAAATGTACTTAAATTTTTAGATAAAGAAGGGGTTGCTTTGTCGGTCATTAATGCTCAAGGTGAGAATGCCTTAATGACTGCTGCTCGAAATGGACACTTCGATTGTGTACATTATCTCCTTACGCGAGATGTGCCTGTTGATTTGCAAAATAAGCAAGGTAAAACAGCGTTCCAAATTGCATTGGAAGCAAAGAAATTCGATATCGCCGATTTACTTGTGACTAAAAGTACTACAAAAGAAAAAGATCAGGCTTTGCTTGATGCCGTAAAGAAGGGGGATTTAGTAGCGGTACAATGGTTAATAGCGCATGGAGCCTCTTTATCCGCAACGGATAAATCTAAAATGACGCCAATGTTGTTAGCAGCAAGTTCGGGAAATATACAATTAATCGATTATTTTCTAATCCAGGAGCCTTCTCCCATTCATGATAAGGACAGTGAAGAAGATAACCTCTTGTTTGTTGCAATAAAAAACCGCCAGACGGATCTTGTGAAACATCTTCTTGCTAGTGGTCTTTTTTCGCTTGAAGATAAAAATTCGAAAGGAAAGACTCCTTTATTAGTAGCTGCTGAAGTGAACTCCGATGAACTTGTCGAGTTTTTCCACCAACAAGGTTGTTCATTGGAGGCCCGAGATGAAGAGGGTAATACTGCTTTTCATTTGTTAGTAGCCAAAGGGAATTTGGGAAATGCGATGAGTTATCTACATACTCACAGCCCTACTTTGATTTTAGAAAAGAATAATAAAAATGAAACTCCTTTACATACAGCAATTATGCTTAAACGAGCAGAAGAAACAGAAGCAATGCTACGTTTAGTTGCGGCAGATCCACAAACAAAAACTAAGTTACTTGAAGCAAAAAATGAGCAAGGCAACACTGCGTTGTTATCGGCAATTCAAGGTCAAAATTCGGAAGCAATACCTTTGCTTTTGGCCGCAGGGGCTGATGTTTTGGCCAAAAACAATAAAGGTCAATCAGTTATTACTATCGCATACTTGAATGTGTTTTCTCAGAATACCCTAAAATGTTTTTTTGATGCATACCATATTGATTACAGAGAATATTACAATCGACGAAGACTTTACTTTATCTTTGGTGGAGAAAAGTTGAACGAAGTTCTTAAATTTCCTAATGCGGAGGTTCAATTTGGTTCGGGTTTATTTGATGAAGGTGTATCGGTTCTGAATCATTATTTAAAAGCGTTTATTCAGGAAAAACATCCAGAGTACTCTTCACAGTTCGCAAACTTATTATCTGCATTAGCGCAATTGCAATCAGACTCCTCAGTGGGGAATATATTAAATCGTTTGGATAGAGAAGGTATGGCTTTTCAGGCAACAGGGTTTAGTGGACATGGTGTTCTCGCTACTTTAAGAAATATGGCAGATGGAAGTATGAAATTATCAATTGCTGAACGAGGTGCACGGGTAGGGGGAGCTCCTTTTTTAAATGATGAAAATAGGAAATTTGCGGCCACCCGCTCACTTATCGTCCCAGAAGACAAACGTCAACGGGTGGTTGAGCTTTTGTCTCAAGCAAAAAATGAACCCCAGGCAAAAGGTGCCGATATCCTATTTAATCAAATACCTGACTTTGTGGGGGAACCCTATCAGTTTTCTACGGTATATCAGAAGAAATTTTTAGATATTTGTTTTTATAGCAATCCCAAAACAGGTTTATATGAGCAATTTATTGAGATTCTTGGGAAGGAGGCTGGGAAGACCTTGTACAAAGAGTTTGAGCTTTATATGCGTGAACAAGAGTTAGAGAAATATAAAGAATTCTGTCAGCGTAGTCATCCTGATGAACATATAGAAGCAAATCCAATTATTGCTGCAGCGCAAGAACTCATTGAAAAAAGACATGCGTCGCTAGACACTGTACCAAAACTAATCTAAGAAAAGCAGATATAGCACCACACGCTAAACTTGATACTGTAGTGCAAGCTCACTAGGCTTCAGTCATGTATTATTTATACGTTTCATTGACAAAAAAAAATGAATTACCTAATACATACAGGAATGCTAGGCCAAATTGGGGGCATTTATTCTCTCTGCAGAATAAAAAATAAGATGATGAATCAGAGTGTTACAGGCTAGATAAAATTGATTTTTTTAATAAAGCAAGCTATGTTTTAAATGGGGAGTCTTATTTATACACAGTTTGTAAAAGGTGTACTATGAATAATCAGATATCAGATCCTCATGGACTGAGATCTCTTGGGCTTCAGGATGATTTGCTTATGCTGAGTAAAATATATTCTTTAACTCAGTTCGTTTATGTTGATATTTCACAACAAGAAATGATCACAGTAATAATGAAACGTTGGATTATATTGAAAGAGTTTAGTGACATTAGCTCAAAAAGATAATAGGAAAAGAGCATGCCAGTTATTGCACTACAAGGAATCCGTGGTGGTGTCGGTGTAACTTCGATTACTGCGGGATTAGCTTGGGCTTTACAAGAACTAAATGAATCAGTATTAGTTATTGATTTTACAGCTGATAATTTGTTGCGCTTGCATTTTAACATGCCATTTGAGCAGACAGAGGGCTGGGCGCGTTCTTATCAAGACAAACAAGATTGGAAGGAAAATATTCGCGCTTATAATGACCAGCTGAGTTATGTGCCTTTTGGAAAAATAACCCAGGCTGAACGCGAGTATTTGGAAAAAGAACATCAGGAGGCTCCAGATTTTTGGCAAAAAAATCTGGAGGATTTATTGACAAAAAATGAGTACCAGTGGATTTTACTTGATCTACCATCAGACAGTACATTAGTGACACAACAGGGATTGGATATAGCCGATATTGTATTCTTAGTATTAAATCCAGATATTAATAGTCATATTCGTTTGCACCAGCAAAAAATTCCGAAACATTGCTATTTTTTAATGAATCATTATTCTCCTGCTAAGTCATTACAAAAAGATTTGAATGAATTGTGGCATCGGTTATTGCCAAATTTTCTACCAATAATACTGCATAGTGATGAAGCAATCGCAGAATCACTCGCTATCAAAAAGCCAATCGGTGAATATCAAGCTCATAGTCTTATAGCAAAAGATATCAGTGCATTGGCCAATTGCTGCTTGAATCATGATTTTAGGAATCATAATGAGTAAAATATTGCGTTTGCTCTTATCTCATCATGCATATAAAAAAGTTGAAAAAATTTATTATCATTTTCATCAGCATAATACCTCATTTTTCACTACAATTTGTATTATTTTATTCCGAGCAGCAGGCTGGACTTTTTTTAGATTGGAGTCCCCCAGTTGGCAATGGGTACGTGAGAATCGTCCAGTTTGGTTCCCCCATATTTCAAGAAAACATCCTCGCCCGGGAGACCTATTTCGCTACTTAATTCAAGGCTTATGGCTTATTCTGTTTTATCCAGAACGAAGAAGAAGAGCAACTCATTTTTTACAGCATGGCCTTAATTACTATTATTTCTTGGTAGAAAAATTTCCAGATAAGATAGAAAGCAATAGAGTGACTAAAGAAACTGTCAAGCATTTTGCACAGGCAAGCAATATTGTACGGCGTATTTTGTTCATTATATTAGGTATTTTTTCAGCCGTATTATTGCTGATTTGTATTACCCAGCCATTTAAGCCAATTGCACAATTTATTTTCGTTATACTGCTATGGGTAATGGCGATGAGCATTCGTAAAGCTCCTGGACACGTATGCACGATTATGCTGATTGTTCTTTCTGTAATTGTTTCATGTCGTTATCTATGGTGGCGGTATACATATACCTTAGTATGGGATGACGTACCCAGCACTATATTCGGAAGCTTACTTATTTTTGCCGAAACATACATTTGGTTGGTTATGATCCTAGGCTATTTTCAAAGTATTTGGCCATTACACCGTAAGCCAGTGCCGTTGCCCGCTGATCAGTCTTTGTGGCCAAGTGTCGATATCATGATAACCACTTACGATGAAGATTTGAGTATATTAAAGCCAGGTATCTATTCGGCTTTGGGTTTGGATTGGCCAAAAGAAAAGCTGAATATATACATTTTGGATGATGGCGATCGCCCAGCATGTAAAGCATTTGCTGAGGAGGTGGGTGTACACTATTTAGCACGTCCTACCCATGAACATGCAAAAGCAGGCAATATTAACTATGCCTTAAAACACTCAAGTAGTGACTTGGTGGCAATTTTTGACTGCGATTTTGTCATTAGTCACACTTTTTTACAGCTAACGGTGGGCTGGTTTTTAAAAGATGCTAATCTCGCTATTTTACAAACACCACATCATTTTTTCTCACCCGATCCTTTTGAACGCAATTTAAAATCGTTTCGAAAAACTCCCAATGAAAGTTCCTTATTTTATGGTGTAGTTCAAGATGGAAATGATACATGGAACGCAACTTATTTTTGTGGTTCATGTGGCATTATGCGTCGTACAGCTTTAGAGAGAATCGGTGGTTTGGCGGTAGAAAGTGTTACGGAAGATGCCCATACTTCATTGCGACTACAACGCCTTGGCTATAATTCTGCTTATATTCGCATACCATTAGCCGCAGGCTTAGCAACAGAAAGTCTTGCAGGCCATGTAGGCCAGCGTATTCGTTGGGCACGTGGCATGGTCCAGATTTTACGGATAGATAATCCTTTATTAGGTAAAGGATTAGCCTTTGGACAACGCCTTTGTTATTTTAATGCGATGTTGCATTTCCTTTCTGGAATTCCCCGTTTAATTTTTTTCATTACCCCTGCGGCATTTTTGGTCTTGAATGCATACGTAGTCTATGCTTCTGGGGTGATGATCATGCTTTATGCCATACCTCATATTGTTCATGCAGTATTAACGAATGACCGCATTCAAGGTCGATTCCGTCATTTTTTATGGAATGAAATCTATGAAACGGTAATGGCTTGGTATATTGCAGTGCCTACAACCATAGCTTTAATTAACCCACGTAAGGGGAAATTTAATGTGACACGAAAAGGGGATATTGTTGCAGAAGAGCATGTAGATTGGATGACGGCACGCCCTTATATCGTTTTATTATGTATTAATATAGCAGGTTTAATCGCAGCGGCCTTTCGTGTGACCGTTGATCCAGCTGCAACAATTCTCGCGGTGCTCATTACCTCAATCTGGTCTTTATATAATATTGCTATTCTTGGCGGGGCGCTGGGTGTCAGTATCGAAGCCAGACAAAGACGCAGAGCACCTCGTGTCACTTTTGTGATGCCAGCAGCAATTATGCGTTCTGATGGTCATATCTATGAATGCACCATAAGAGATTATTCTGATAAAGGGGTCGGGATACAAATGGAAGCTCAGGATTTGTTCAAAGAAGGAGATGAGATAACTCTTTTATTGAAGCGTGGATACAATGAATTTGTTTTCCCAGGAGTTATTGCTTATACATTTCATCGCCATGCAGGGATTCGTTTACATGAGCTTTCTCTGAAACAAAACATCGATTTTATCCAGTGCACATTCGCTCGCGCAGATGTTTGGTCATTATGGCAGGAATCGTTTGGTCAGGATAAACCTCTAAAAAGTATGCGGGATGTATTTGTTCTGGACTTGCGTGGTTATTACGATATCATAGAATATACGCCAAAAAGAATTCGTAAGATGCTCATAGGCTTTACCAATGCAGTTATCTGGATAGGGACATTTCTTCCTCACAGGCCTAAACCAAGAGGGCATCTTTAATCACGGATTACCTGAGTTGGAATAAAATTTAAAACTAATGGATGAGATAATGATAAGAAAAATAATCTGGATTGCGTTGCTGGTTTTAGGGGGGGCTAGTGTTTCTATACCGGCTATCTCTGCCACATCAGCAAACTCCACTCAAACACAACCTATATTATCAGCTTCTGCCAATGCGCCAACGCGAACAATCCAATTATATTTTAATAATTTAAACCAGCAGCAAGGTAACTTTACTTTAGGTAATTTTACTAGTGGAAGAAATATAGAATTCACTGTACGTAAAGATGAGCTAATATCTCAGGCTGTATTACATTTGCAATTTATTCCTTCACCTGCACTTGTTCCTTTACTGTCACAGCTTAAAATTTATTTAAATGATGAGTTGGTCAATGTTATTGCAATTAGTGCAGAACAACTAGGGAAATTAAATGCTGTTGATGTACCTATAGACCCGCGTTATGTCAGTGATTTTAATCGTCTTAGACTTGAATTTATTGGCCACTATAAATCAATTTGTGAAAACCCGGCACACAGCTCGATATGGATGGATATTGATAAGCTCAGTTACCTTGAATTGACGTTTCAAACCTTACCTGTGAAAAATGATCTGGCACATTTTCCAGAACCTTTCTTTGATTCACTAGATAGAAATCAATTAACCCTTCCAATAGTGTTTGTCGACCAACCTAGTTTAATGCAACAACGAACGGCAGCAATTTTAGCGTCGTGGTTTGGGAGTAAGGCCTTATGGCATGGAGTGTCTTTTCCGGCCTTATTGAATCAACTACCAACAAGAAATGCTGTTGTATTTGTCACAAATGAGCAAAGGCCTGATTTCTTGAAAAACTATAAGACTGTCAATGCTCCCACTGTCGAAATGATAAGCCATCCCAATAACCCATATATCAAATTATTGCTTATTTCAGGGCGTGATGATCATGATTTACTTACTGCTGTTCAAGGCATCACGCAGGGGAGTGTTCTTTTTCGAGGACCAAGTGTTACTGTCAATAATGTACAGATGTTTAAACCACGCAAGCCCTACGACGCGCCAAACTGGATACGCACTGATAAACCAATAACTTTTGCAAAATTAGTAGAGTATGAAGGGCAATTGCAAACAAAAGGGTATACTCCTTATCCAGTTTCCCTACGGTTTAATTTACCTCCTGATTTGTATCTTGATCAAAGCAGAGGTATTGATTTACGTTTAAAATACCGTTACTCGATACCTCCAGAGGCGAGTATTTCACGACTGGATATTAGCTTGAATAATTCTTTTGTAAAAAGTTATAAACTGGAGCCGCACCAGGAACATCTTTTTGCTGAAAATATGGCAGAAACAAGTACGAAACTCTATATTCCAGCAAAATTAGGAGCACGCAATCAATTCACGTTCGATTTTTCATATGGAACTCAAATTGCTGGAGGAATGCAAAATGATCAATGTATTACCTATCAAGTCATTAACAATGTAGCGGCTATTGATCCTACTTCAACGCTGAATTTGTCCAATTATTATCATTTTATTACAATGCCCAATTTAAATGCATTCATGAGTTCTGGTTATCCTTTCAGCATATTGGCCGACCTCTCACAAACAATAGTGTATATAGCTCCTCAATCACAGCCTGAAGCCATAAGTACTTTATTAAATGTTATGGGTAATATTGGTGCCGCAACGGGTTATCCTGTATTGTCAATGACCTTGACTGATGATTGGTCGCAAGTTGAAAATAAAGATGTGGATCTTTTAATCATCGGGGCGTTACCTAAAGCGCTTCATGATAATGAGGATCTCAATTTGTTGATTAGTAAAACACAAGATTGGGTTAAAAAACCTATAAATCAAAATCAGATACCTGATATACATCCTCTAACTTCTTTCGGACCAGCTGAAAGTAAAGCCACTATTAGTGCTACAGGCTCTTTGGCCGCAATTTTAGGCATTCAATCACCTTATTACAGCAAACGTAGTATTATTATTCTATTGGCAGAAAATCAGCAGAATTTTGAATTACTCAACAAGGCATTAACTAACAATAAAAATATTGATAAAGTCTTTGGTTCTCTCTCTGTGATTCGTAATTCTGGAATTGACAGCTTCAGAGTAGGTGAGACCTACCAGCTGGGTTATCTACCATGGTGGGAGCGGTTTTGGTTCGCATTGCAAAAACATCCCATTAATTTAGCACTTTTATCTCTTTTGGCTGCAATAATAGTCACATTCTTGATTTGGAATGGCTTATCAATAATTAATAATCGTCGTTTAAAAGGAACTCAACGGGATAAGACGTGATTTTTAAATCAAAGAATAAAAAATCTTTGTTGATATTATTCCTGGTTGTGTTGGGTATTCCTAACACTTTTGCAAGTACACAATGGCCAATTTGGGAGAAATTTAAGCAGTATTATATCAGTGATGATGGACGAGTTATTGATCCACAGCTTTCAGAAAGAAAAACAACTTCAGAAGGTCAAAGTTATGGATTATTCTTTGCTTTGGTTGCCCATGATCAACCTATGTTTGACAAATTATTACGTTGGACTGAAAGCAATCTTGCTGGAGGTGATTTGACAAAACATTTACCTGCATGGGAATGGGGGCAAAATGCTCAAAAAAAATGGGTTGTGTTAGACAGCAACTCTGCTGCCGATTCCGATTTATGGATTGCTTATGATTTACTTGAAGCAGGGCGATTGTGGAACAATAAGCATTATGATTTTCTTGGTAAAAAGCTTCTCCAACGTATCCTCAAAGAGGAGGTGACACAAGTTCCAGGTTTGGGACTCATGTTGTTGCCAGGAAAGTTCGGATTTAATTTTAAAAACAGTTGGCGTTTTAATCCCAGTTATTTACCACCTCAATTACTGATTCGTTTTGCGACACTTAATAATAAGTGGGGTATTCTTGAACGTAATAGTAGACGCTTGCTATTAGAAACGTCTCCAAAAGGATTTGCTCCAGATTGGGTTATTTGGAAAAAGAATGTTGGTTGGCAACCGGATCTGAAGAATCCTAATTTGGGGAGTTATAATGCTATTCGTGTGTATCTTTGGGTAGGGATGTTAGCCCAGAATGCATCTGGCGCAGCAGAATTGACACAGCACTTTTCGCCTATTATTACTCTGACGCAACAATTGGGGAGTCCTCCAGAGAAAATTGATATTATCAGCGGTAAAACACAAGGTACTGGTTCTATTGGTTTTGCTGCTGCTCTATTACCATTATTAGCAAATAACCCTTCAGAACTTGCCAAACAAAGACAGCGTATTGATGCAGTGGAATTGAGTGCTGATAGTTATTACAACGCGGTACTAAGACTTTTTGGACAAGGATGGGATCAAAACCGATATCGTTTTAATGCTCAAGGCGAACTTGTATTACCTTAGTCAGAGTACTTTTGTAGTTTTGGATAAGTGCAGCGCAATCCGGGTTTATTTATAACGCCTAAGAACAAACTATTTTAATACCCTCACCCTAGTAACTTATTCTTCCCTATATTCGTTCAATACTTTAAGGAACTGGCTTCCGTAATGAGACAACTTATGTTGACCAACTCCAGGTACTGCAAGTAACTGTTCCAAGTTTTTGGGCTTGGCTTCAGTCATTGCATGTAAGGTTGCATCGCTGAAGATCATAAAAGGTGGTTTGTTTTCTTCATCGGCCAATTTGCGTCTTAGCGCACGAAGCAATTCGAATAAGGGACTGTCTTTCTCTTGAATTAAATGTCGTGTTTTACCTTTCTTTTTACTGCTTTGAAGATCATTATTCGGAATGGTCAATGATATTTTTTCTTCACCTTTAAGCAAAGGAATCGCTTTAGGTGTTAACTTAAGAACATTAAACTGGTTAATATCCTGCACACAATACTCTTTATGAATGAGTTGCCAGGCCAGTTGTTTCCAGTAATGGGCAGATTTGTCTTTACCAATGCCAAAGGTGCTGAGTTGCTCATGACCGTATTGTTTTATTCTATCTGAAGAGCTGCCACGTAAGACATCTATAGTATGGGTTAAACCATAATTTTGTCGTAAGCGATAAATACAAGACAAGAATTTTTGTGCATCTTCTGTCGCATCGGCAGTTATGGGTGGATTATCGCATACATCACAATATTGGCATTCTGTATCACAAACTTCATCAAAGTAGCGCAATAAAATTTGGCGACGGCAATGTGATGCTTCAGCAAAAGCCAGCATATGATTGAGTTTATTGGTTTCAACTCGTCTTTGTTCATCGAGTGGCGTGTTAATAATCCAGGAGCGTAAGCGAGCACTATCTGCTGCATCATAAAGTAACAGAGCTTGTGCGGCTAATCCATCACGCCCTGCACGTCCGGTTTCTTGATAGTATCCTTCAATATTTTTAGGTAAATCGTGATGTACGACAAAACGTACATTAGATTTATCAATCCCCATTCCAAAAGCGATGGTAGCAACAACAATGTCGATACGATCATGCCTGAATGCAGTTTGTACTTCTCGACGTTCTTTATGGGGAAGTCCGGCATGATAAGCACGTGCTTTGAAGCCTATGTCTTGTAATTTTTTAGCAAGATTTTCTACACCAGTACGGGTTCCACAATAAATAATTCCGGATTGTTGTTCCACTGTTTGTAAAAATTGATTTAATTGTTTCACTGCGTTCGTTTTGTATACCACTTTATAATGGATATTTGGTCTATTAAATGAAGCAATGTATTTTTTAGGCGTGTAATTTAATTGTTTAATAATATCCTGACGTGTTTGTTTATCAGCTGTTGCAGTTAAAGCAATAATTGGGATATTGGGAAAATGGTTTTTTAAGATCCCTAAAGCAGCATATTCAGGACGAAAATCATGCCCCCATTGAGAGATACAATGAGCTTCATCAATTGCAAAAAGTGCGAGGGGACATTCTTGTAATCGTTCTAAAAACGAGGTACTAATTAAGCGTTCAGGAGCAATATACAACAAATCCAATTCATCATTGTGTAATTGCATTAATACGTTTTTTGCCTCTTCGCTAGTTAAAGAGGAGTTATAATAAGCGGCGCGAATTCCTTGTAATCTTAAGGCAGCTACCTGGTCTTCCATTAATGCAATTAATGGAGAAACAACAATGCCTACTCCTGGCCTGACGATGGCGGGTATCTGATAGCATAGAGATTTTCCACCGCCAGTGGGCATTAAGACAAGAACATCATGTCCCGCAATAACATCATTAATGATGTCTTCCTGAGGTGTTCTAAACGAGTCAAAACCAAAATACTCTTTGAGTACAGCAAGTGAGTTTTTATTGCGAGTTATGGGCGCTGTAAGAGTTTCCATGTAATTATTCTTATTCTTTTTCATGAACGATGAAAGTCTGCGATCATATCATCATGGTTTGGAAATAAAAGCATTATCTTTTATATAAAAACGCAGTAATTCTTCTGCCCATTCCTTGGCATAATGAACGCCAATCCTCGGTTTTTCCACAATAGAGAATGCACATTGATTTTCTTCTTCGGCAATGTATAAGATATCGCTAGTGAGATCATGCTGATTCAGCTCTTTATCTATATGCATTGCTTTTGAAAGCAACCCAGGCCCTTGAGTTCTTCCTTGAATGTTTTTGACAGGCTCAATAGCGCGTAGCAAAATTGCAGAACCGGTGCCTTCTGTTTCTGTAACAATATTGGTACAGTAATGCATTCCATAGATTAAATAGATATAGGCGTAACCAGCAGGTCCAAACATTACTTTGGTTCTTTGGGTAAGTCCTTTAGAGGAATGTGATGCAAGATCATGTGGTCCTAAGTACGCTTCGACTTCGACGATTCGTCCTATGTATTCCAGGCCGTGTTGATTGTGAATAAGATATTTGCCGAGAAGATCCTTGGCAACAGTAATCGTATCGCGTTCATAAAAAGTTCTGGGTAATTTTCGAAGCATATCTCTTTCATGGATGCTAAAAATTCGCAATAATAATACATTTAAACGAATTTTCTAAGGACAGTTTATGGATTTCGAATTTACATCAGAACATATAGCCATTCGTGAGATGGCAGCTGATTTTGCACGTACTAAGTTAGCTCCTATGGCCGACAGTTGGGATGAGGCGGGTTATTTTCCTATAGAGACTATACGTGAAGCAGCTGCATTAGGGATGGCTGGGATGATGGCACGTGAGGATATTGGCGGAGCACAATTAACACGTTTAGATTCCGCGCTATTGTTCGAGCAGCTGGCAACAGGTTGTGTCAGTACCAGTGCATATCTTTCGATTCATAATATGGTTACTTCCTTAATTGACCGATACGGTCATTCTGAGCTACGCATGAAATGGGGACCTAAATTAACTGCTATGGAGGTCTTGGGTAGCTATTGTTTAACTGAGCCTGAATCAGGTTCCGATGCCGCTTCTTTGAAAACTAAGGCTGTAAAAGATGGAGATTATTATGTTCTAAATGGCTCTAAAGCCTTTATTTCAGGAGGCTCTGTGAGCGATGTCTACCTGTGTATGGTACGGACAGGCGATTTGTCACATCATGGAATTAGTTGCTTATTAATTGAAAAGAATACGCCAGGTTTAAATTTTGGCAAATTAGAGAAAAAAATGGGTTGGCACAGCCAGCCTACCAGCATGGTTTATTTTGAAAATTGTCGCGTACCTGTTGCCAATCGTGTGGGCGATGAAGGCATGGGATTTAAAATTGCACTGAATGCTTTAAATGGTGGACGGATTAACATTGCTTCGTGTTCATTAGGAGGCGCGCTTGCTTGCTTGCGGTTGACCCAGAGCTATATGCATGAGCGGAAACAGTTTGGTAAACCACTCACCGAGATGCAAGCATTACGTTTTTATTTTGCTGATATGTTAACGGATTATGAGGCAGCACGCTTAATGGTTTATCGAGCAGCAAGTGCTATGGATAAAAATGATCCTAATGTCCCAATATATTGTGCGATGGCAAAGCGCTTGGCTACGGATGTTGCTTTCCGCATTTGTGATAAGGCGATGCAAATCCATGGTGGTTATGGATATTTACGTGATTATCAGATTGAGCGAATTTTTAGAGACTTGAGAGTGCATCAAATTCTTGAGGGTACTAATGAAATCATGAGAGAAATTGTTGCTAAAGCAACTTTGGATGAAGAGCACTTTTTGTGCTAGTTAATGTATTTGCTTGAGTGCATTGTAGCCTGGGTGCCGCGAAGCGAAACCCCAGGATAGCAGTCCATTCAAGTCCAGAAAACCCGGGTTCTGCTTCGCTGCACCTAGGCTACAGTACTACGATACGTACTTTAATAGGAAAAGGAGTCAATGAATGAATTTAATTGAGCAAGATTTGGATAGCCAAGGGATTTTGACTTTAACTTTAAATAGACCTGAAAAGTTAAATGCTTTAAGCTCAGAAGTATTAGATGCTTTGGAGGAGTCGTTCCATTATGCAAAAGTAACACCTAAAGTTAAGGCACTAATGATTACTGGGAGTGGCAAAGCCTTTTGCGCTGGTGCGGATATTAATCGATTGGCTGAATGTAGTGCGCAAACAGGATATGAGTTTGCTTGCCGTGGACAGGAAGTATTCCGACTTCTGGAAACTTTGGGTAAGCCATCATTAGCAGCCGTGAACGGCTTTGCTTTTGGCGGTGGTTGCGAATTGGCTATTTCTGCAACATTACGAATTGCTTCAGCTAAAGCTCAATTTGGTCAGCCTGAAGTAAAACTGGGCGTTATTCCTGGTTATGGTGGCACACAACGACTCGCTCGCTTAATTGGCAAGGGACGTGCTCTAGACTTGTGTTTGACCGGACGATTTATTAATGCAGAAACTGCATTACATTGGGGACTCGTTAGTGAGGTTGTTGAACCAGAAATGATGTTGGAGCAGGGAAAAAAGTTATTGCAAGGAATTTTAAGTATGGCACCACTTGCTGTAGCCGGTGTTATGGAAGTCATAGATCATGGTTATGATTTGTCTTTGACTGATGCGTTGCATCTTGAGGCCATCCACTTTGCTAAAGTATGCGCTTCTGAAGACAAGCAAGAGGGAGTTAGAGCGTTTTTAGATAAACGAGCTGCGCAGTTCAAAGGAAAATAATTATGACTGATGAGGTACTTTTTAATCAAGAAGGTTCATTGGGGGTCATCACATTAAATAGGCCCAAGGCATTAAATGCACTGACTTTGAATATGATTCTTACTTTGCAAAGACAATTAAGTCTTTGGAAAGAAGATGACTCGATTCATGCAGTGATCGTGCAAGCTGTTCCCGGGAATGCATTTTGTGCGGGTGGCGATATACGTTCGCTTTATTTATCAGGTCAGGTCAATGACGCAGAGCAAATGCAGTTTTTTTGGCACGAATATCGTTTAAATCACTTTATTCATCATTTTGGCAAACCCTATATTTCTTTGATTGATGGTATGGTTATGGGAGGAGGGGTGGGCATTTCTATGCACGGTAGCCACCCAATAGCTAGCGAACGTTTTGTATTTGCTATGCCCGAGACAGGTATCGGTTTCTTTCCTGATATCGGTGCCAGTTACTTATTAGCACGATGTCCAGGACATTTAGGCATATATTTGGGTTTAACTGGTAATCGTTTAGGTCCTCAGGATGCAGTAAAAGCCGGACTGGTTAAAAAAATAGTGTCATCAGAGCAAATGTCTGCTTTATATGATGCGTTAATGAACCAAGATTTATCAACAGATGCGTTTGAGCAAGTCAATCAATGTTTGCAGCGCTTTTCTTTTGTATCCCCTACTGAAGACATTAGCCAGATTAAACCTTTGATTAATGTTTGTTTTGCGCATCCAACAATTGAACTGATTCGAGGGTCGTTACAAAGTGCTAATACAGTATGGGCTGAGGCGGTTGATAATACTTTGGCGCAAAAGTCTCCTTTGAGTCTTAAAGTGACTTTGGCTCAATTACAAAAAGCGAAGGGATTATCTTTAGCACAATGTTTGCAAATGGATTATGACATGGTCAGTCATTTCATGCATGATCATGATTTTTATGAGGGAGTCAGAGCTTTGTTGATTGATAAAGATAAAAATCCTCAATGGCATCCAGCACGTATGGATTTGGTTTCAGAACAAATAGTTCAGAAGTACTTTGAACGCACTCATCCCGGTCTTGAATGGATATAAAGGCGCTTCGTGTTTCTTAAATTTTGGACTGGTGTTTGTCAAGCAACTTGACTACACCATCCCTCAATTATATTAGCATCCACTAAATGACATACCAGGTCTACCTGAATTTTCTCGATCTTCATGATTAGGTTGATTGATATGAGTTTTAATTTGTTCTGGTGCAGGGGGTTGTTTGTCAGTCCCAAAGAGTGTATCACCAGCATAATTTCCAGCACGATAAATACTAGAGCCTATTGCTGTTGCACCCAGTGTATAAAGAGTTGTTTCAGCAACAGCTCTGGCAGGTTTAGCAAAAAATCCAACAATATTGCGTGACATCATATTTCATCCTTAATAATTTAAATACTGTAACGTATGACTCAAAATTGCACATCACAGTACTATCATACACTATTTTTGTACATAACAAACCATTTTAGAAAATAAAATGGTTTGTTATGTGGATTTTTTACTTCATTAACTCACGTTAATTACTTGCCACCTGTTGGACCATTAGACGTTGGTGTTTGTGTATGCTCATTGGTCTCATCAATCTCTTCAATTCGAGGTGTTTGAGGCTGTGCAAACATACCATGTCTGGATTTACCTACAGAGGGTCGGTAATCTTCTGAAACTACACGTGTCAGTGGTTCTGGTCCCACCACTTCACCAACACCAGCAACCAGAGCAAAGATAACACCAGTTAAGCCCATTCGCAGAGGCGCTTGCTTCAGAAACATTTCTCCAAAAGCTTTTGCTGAAGCTTGGGGACTACTCATAAAGGCATAAAATAACTCTTGTGTTAATTTAAGCGAGCTGGCACTTTTCAGATTTCCTTCTGGTGTAATAGTAGATTTCACCAGAGTATAATCCTTAAACGCAGTGAATGGGTACGAGACAACCGCAGCAGCCATACCGCTGAGCATACCCGCTGTGAAATGCGCTGCGTTATGATTTTGAATTGGCAAACCTTTTGCTATTCTCTCTTCAAGAACACACAATGCACCAAAATTAACCATTCCTGATGCATATCTAGGGCCAAAGCCGCCTAGCATCAACTCTTTGGCATTAACAGCTGTTTTCCATGTAAACCCTTTGGGAAGGAAGTTGGGTATTTTTTTCAACGTGGATAATGATTCCGGTATTTGTGTTACCAGAACATCACCTAATGCCATGGCCATAACATACCCATAGCTAGCAGCATATTTTCTACCATCCTCTCGAGCCTCATCTTTTACGATCCCTTCTTCTACAGGTCTGCTGCCACCTTTAGCACCGGTAACATAACCTGTTCTTATTACTGAGCCAGAAATAGACGCTGAAGTTCCTGCATACATTGCTCTAGCAAAGCCCAACATGCCACCTTGATATACGGGGATCGCGCAACCGTTCTTGGTTAAATTAACCAACATCGTTTTGATAGGACTTTGTACGCTGACGATGCTCAAACTAGTTAGCATTGCGACAACTGCAAAATTGGCGCCATTCCACGCTTGTTGATGCATTTGCTCCGTTGATGGCATCCACGCTGGATAACTAGGTTTTTTCGGCGGTGTTGGTGGTACTGAACCATCAGGTGTAGCTCCAGATGGTGTATGACCTTGAGCTAATCTTTGTTGTACTGCATCCATTGGTGTTGAGAACCATAGCGCACTGCTAAAGTCTGGAAACCAAGGTGTACTTGCTGGTTTGCTGCCAGTTTTTGTGGCCTGTGCTTTTTGCTTCACCATTTCTATTGGTGCTGAGAGCCATGGCATAGTGCTAAAGCTTGGAAACCAAGGTGTGGTTACTGGTTGGTGTTGTGCTTTTGGTGCTTTCAGTTTTTGTTTTGCCACATCCATTGGTGTTGTAACCACTGGCATAGTGAATAAACTTGAAAACCATGGTGTAGTTCCAGAGCCATCACTAGTTTTTGCAGCTTGCATTCTTTGCTTTACTATAGTCATTGGTCCTGGGAGCGATGGCATACTGCTAAAGTCTGGAAGCCAACTTGGTCTTACAGGTGTGTCACCAGTTTTTGCAGCTTGCAGTCTTTGCTTCATCATTTCCATTGGTGGTGAAAAAACCGGCATGGTGGATAAATCTGGAAACCATGACGGAGCTACAGTGTGTTGACCACTTTTTAGTTTTGGCGCTTCTGTTTTATTCTGCATAGCTATTTCTTATATTGATTGTTGAATTTAATCCCTATTATACGGCTCAAAAATTAACTCAACCTTAAGAAGTAGAACAAATTTGAATCTTAGGGTTTATTTTGTGGTCATGTTGGCGATTGGGTTGAAAGAACCCTTCGGTAGTTCATTTATTTAAAAAGTAAAAATGCTTTATTTATAACGAGTTATAATGAAATTTATCTGAGAGGAAGCGAACTAAAATCTGGAGGTTGGGAGGTATTTATTTTAGTTCAATTATAAAAAAATGTTTTATTATGTAACATTACTTCAGCCAATCATTAAGAATATCAATGATTTTCTGTGCTTGTTCTGCACTAGAAATGTTAAATTTGGATTTTTGCCAGTATTGATTATTACGTTTTTGATAACGTCGGATTGAAAATTTAACTGGACCATAATCATTTTGAGCATTATCCCAATCCTGATATTTAAACATAATGGTTGTCCACGCTCCTTTGGTTAATACTTTCTTATCCAGCTCTTTAACGGTTTCGGTCCCATTCTCATTATATGCAATGGTGATTTCATCTATACTTTCGCTCATGTCGGGTCTTACCTCAATAAATATTCAAAGAAAAAAGGTACATCAATCATGATGTATCTCTACGCCAAAATTTTGAGAGTTTATCTTATTTTTTTAACTTACCATAGTATTGAACTGTGATTTGTCAAAAATAGATGCTGTAATGAAATAACTCTGTCATCCCTGCATGCGTTGGGTAATTCGTTGACAAAAATAACTCAATAAACGTAGGCTGGCTGCTAAGCCCAGCATGTAACAATGCTAATGTATGCACCCTAGATAAGTTTTTTGCTAATTGAGATTATCGTGATGGTTTTCATAATGGGCATTTTGAAGAATAAGAATCAACTCAGCAAATGCTTGGCTTAGCAGCAGCCCAGCCTACACTTACTTCACCCCGTGCGGCGAGGGAAGGGATACAATTATTGAATGGATTGCAGTTTACCATTAACAAAAGTCATAGATACGGGGGGCTGATATTCCCCAGGTTGGTAGAGCCAAATTTTAGGTTTTTCTGCCGTTGGCACAATTTCATTGATGAACGTATTGTTTACTATAGAAGGCGAACCACATGCATAATATACTTTTTGTACGGGATCTCCTGCTTGAATGTTCGCGCCTTGGCAAACCGAAACTGCATTACTATCAGAACCATTCATTTTAATAGAGCGTACCTTTTGGTTCACAATATTTATTTCAAGCTGTACACCACCATTACCTGTGGGCACGTTCCACACACCATAAAAAGCAGTACTTGTTCCCATGTTATTGTAAATAAGTTGTTGTACAGGAATTTTTTGTAGTACGGGTTGATTTGATTCTTGTTGGCTCACGGGTTGGCCGCATGCGGCAATAACCTGATCGGGCGTCATCCCGATATTAATGTATCCGTGATTTTGTGGACAATAATATGATTGCGTATCAGCGAAGAGGCTAAAAGGCAAAATGATTAGTACTAAGCCGGTACTACTGAGGAACGTCAATTTCATAATTCAATCCTGATAATCCTCTGCTTAAAATTAAGTATAGTCGCTTTTATAATAATCTCCAGGGTAGGTTGGCCCTGATAAATAGGGTGATTATTTTTAATAAGACTATGATGATAAAAGGAGAAAAATCAAAGCCAGAAATGTCAGGAACAATTTTTCTACCAAGTTTTAACAAAGGTTCGGTCAACAAACGTAAGAAATCAGCAATTGGGCCTTGCCAATTTGGATTGATAAAACTCATGACAACACGTATGAGTATGGCAAAAAACAAAATATCACAAGGCTGAATGATTAAGTCAGCAATTATATAAAGGAATATGTATACAATCGGGATTAATCCCTGTAGGGAAAGAAGGCTAATGCAGATGATTTTTAATAGTTCAACCAAAATTAAGGTAATGAACGCAGGGATATCATATTTTTGTCCTGGCTTATAGGGTTGTTTTGATAACAGTTGAATTGGATTGACTATAGGATTTGTGATTTTATAAATGAGTTGGTTTACAGGATGAAGTGCACTAACGCGTAAATAGCGTAACGCTATGCGCAGCCACAAACTGAGAATAACCAGTGAAAAAAGTAAAGAAACAACAAAGAGTGTCACTGCGATAATACCTGACATATTTTCCCCTATACCTCATTGATACTGCTGATGTTGCACGATTATATCGTGTTGCATTATTTTTGTCGCTCACCAAATAGTGCCTGGCCGACTCGGATTATGGTAGCGCCGGCTTTTATTGCAGGGACAATATCATGACTCATTCCCATGGATAATGTATCCATATTTAGATTAAGCTCTTGATTGAGTGAATGCATGAGTTGGTGAAGCTGATTAAATAACTCATATTGTGCTTGTATTTCTTTTTGTGGTGGAGGAATAGTCATCAAGCCCCTTAGCTTGAGATTAGGGAGTTGGCTCACTGCCCTGGCTAATTCAGCGATATGTTCAGGAGCGATTCCTGATTTAGTTTTTTCATCGACAAGATTAACTTGTAAACAGATATTGAGTGGATCTAAAGTGCTTGGACGATATTCATTGAGATAGTGGGCGATCTTAAGGCGACTAATGCTGTGAACCCATTGAAACAACGAAGCAATTCCTTTTGTTTTATTACTTTGAATTGGGCCAATAAAATGCCAACATACAGGCGTATCTTTTAATGCATTGATTTTGGGTTGTGCTTCTTGAAAATAGCTTTCTCCAAAGTGAGTGATTCCCAGCTGAAATAATTCACGAATTGCCTCGATGCTTTGTTGTTTGCTCACTGCCAGCAATAGGACACTACCTGGTTTTCTACCACATTCCAGCTCAGTTTGTGTGATTAATTGTTTTATTTGCGTTAAATTTTGATGAAGACTCATGATCATTTAAATGCATTTGGAAAACCCCAACAATAGCAAAAGAAACTATGTTTGCCGAGTGTTAGTTGATTCGTTAAGCGAGGGATTTCCAGAATAGGGTACTTATTAAAATAATTTAGAAAATTGACTTGTGGAATTATTTAATTAAGATCTAATTAGTAGATTAACAATATTACCCGATCTGTTATTGATAAATAATCAGGATGAACCAAGCAATGGATATAGCAGAACTATTAGCCTTCTCTGTAAAAAATAAATCATCAGACTTACATCTCTCTGCAGGATTGCCTCCCTTGATTCGTGTAGATGGAGATTTACGTAAAATCAATTTGCCGGCCATGGAGCACAAAGAAGTAATAAAAATTATCTATGATGTGATGAATGATAGGCAAAGGAAAGAGTTTGAGGAGAGTTTGGAAACCGATTTTTCTTTTGAAATACCAAATTTGGCTCGTTTTAGGGTGAACGTATTCAATCAATTGCGTGGCGCTGCGGCTGTTTTTCGTACTATTCCTTCTGAAATTTTAAGCATGCATGATTTGGGACTACCGTCTATTTTTGAAGAAATGTGCAGTTATCCTAAAGGATTAGTACTCGTTACTGGCCCAACAGGATCAGGAAAAAGTACGACTTTGGCAGCCATGATCGATTACATTAATGCCAGCCGTTATGATCATATTTTGACGGTTGAAGATCCCATAGAGTTTGTACATCAAAGTAAAAAATGTTTGTTGAATCAGCGTGAAGTTCATAAAGACACACTCAGTTTCAATGCCGCCTTGCGTTCTGCATTACGTGAAGATCCTGATGTGATTTTGGTGGGGGAGTTGCGTGATCTGGAAACAATCCGTTTAGCAATGACAGCTGCTGAAACAGGACATTTAGTATTTGGTACCTTGCATACTAATTCTGCAACTAAAACCATCAATAGGATTATTGATGTGTTTCCCGCTGAAGAAAAATCGATGATCCGCTCGATGTTGTCTGAGTCATTGCAAGCTGTTATCGCACAAACATTATTGAAAAAAAATGGTGGCGGTCGAGTTGCTGCTTTAGAAGTTATGATTTGTACTGGTGCCATACGAAACTTAATTCGCGAAGACAAAGTAGCTCAAATGTATTCTTCCATCCAAACAGGCCAAGGTAAAGGAATGCAAACCTTAGATCAGCATTTAACCGAGCTGGTGAAGAAAAATATTATTTCCACCCATATCGCACGCGACGTGGCTATTGATAAATCTATATTTTAGAAAGAGGACTTGTCATTCTGAGGAGCTTGGGATGACGTACGCGTAGGCTCTTAAGTCCGGCGTTTGTCGAATTAATGTGTCCTCTCATCATTGTGAACTAAAATGCTGGGCTTAACAGCCCAGCCTACGATTATTGCTACGTTCGGGATGAGGGCTTTTATGCGTTTTTCTGTACTTCAATGAGTTGAGGAATAGCTAGTTCAGCTAGTGCAAGCATACTATTTAATTCATCACGATTAAAATGTCGGTCTTCGGCAGTTCCTTGAATTTCAATGAAATGTCCTGCTTCGTTCATAACAACGTTCATATCGGTTTCAGCCAGAACATCTTCTGCATAATCCAAGTCAAGTACCGCTTGGCCTCGATAGAGTCCTACAGACACTGCAGCAATGTAATGAAACGCAGGCATTTTACGTATTTTTTCTCGTTCTACCATCCAATTGATTGCATCTCTCATGGCCACACAAGAGCCAGTAATCGCTGCTGTTCTTGTACCCCCATCCGCTTGAATGACATCGCAATCTAGAGTAATTGTATTTTCACCTAAGAATTTTAAATCAACACATGCTCTTAGAGAGCGACCAATAAGGCGTTGGATTTCCATAGTTCTGCCGCCTTGCTTTCCTTTGCTCGCTTCGCGTTCAGTGCGGCTATGTGTGGCACGAGGAAGCATTCCATATTCAGCGGTAACCCAACCTTGATTTTTCCCTTTAATAAAACGAGGAACACCGTCAATTACGGATGCATTACACAATACTTTAGTTTGCCCAAATTCAACTAAGACAGAACCCTCGGCGTGCTTTGTATAGTTTCTGGTTATTTTAATCGGACGTAGTTGATCTGCTTCACGGTTACTTGGGCGCATTAGATAATCCTCGCAAAATTGGGAATTATAACGCTTAACTCCCTGAGTTGCATCTTAAAGTGTGCGAGATGTAAATAAAGTGCATGATTATTGCTTTAGGACTAAGAGATACAAGGTCCTCTAAACATAAAAACACATAGAGAAATAAGTGGATAATCTTATAAACATATAGATATATTTTAGGGTCAAAAAATTTTTTAAACGCATGTTGATTAATGATGGTTCATCATGCTATGTTTGAAGTCGAACTTTAAAAAAATATTTCATTATGAGCTATCGTAGTCAAGAAATCAGCGTTGCACTTTGTGCGGATTTATCTGCCAGCGCGCTATTTGTCTGCGATTTAGTCTCTTCTCAAAACGCTATTTCTTCTTTAGTGATCTTTTTCTTACCCTCCTTGCCCTAGGGCGGTCTTTCATTATCCGCGCCTCTCTAGGGAGGCGGGGACCAGCGGGTAATAAATTCATTTGATTTAACTATTGGAGAATATTATGACCCAAGCTAAATTTGAGGCACATAAAGAAGAATCATCCCCTAAAGAAAAGAAAAATAATCTAAGTGTATTTCAAAGTATTCTTTCTGGAAGTGTTACGGGAGCCTTTGAAGTATTGGTCGATCATCCTTTGTGGTCGATAAAAACCCGTATGCAAAAAGGAGAGCCTTTTACTCTAAACCCACAAGTATTGTATCGAGGCATATTGCCCAATGCAGCCAGTATGGTTCCCATAACTGCGGTGCAAGTGGGTTTGAATCGCTTTTTCCAAAATTGGTTTTTTGGGAATCGATATGAGTTGACTGATAGACAAAGGTTGGTGAGTGCTTTTGCTGCTGGGGTTGGTTCTGCGGCGATAAGTTGTCCTACAGAAATGATCATGACACACCAAAAAAAAAGTTTCTTCGCAGCCGGCACTCACTTGGTGCAGCAAGGTGGTTGGCCTCGTCTTTACACAGGAATGTTGGCAACGATGTTGAGGGAAGGAATGTTTTCTACATTTTTTCTGGCGGTGACTCCGGCATTAAAAACTAAAATAAAAGAGCATTATCCAAACGACTATTTTGCATCAATGCTTGCGGGCTTAATGGCTGGAGTAGGGGCAACATTGGCTTCGCAAACGTTTGACGTGATAAAGACAGCCCAACAGGCATCAGTTGCTGCAAACCCAGTTGGTTTTTTTAAGACAGCCAAGAATCTTTATGCAGCACAAGGTGCTGCTGTCTTTTTCAAAGGCGGCTTGCCACGAGGTCTGCGTGTGATGTCTGCAGTAACACTCATGAGTTGGATGAACGAGAGAATGGGCGAATTATTGTCTCAAAGTCAGCCAACGGAGTCGGTAACACCGTCATCAGTAAGCAAATAATTTTTATACCCGAGTCAAGTTCATTAACTCGGGTATATTCTTGAGCTGTCACCATCTTGTAGTGCTTTTCTCTGTCCAATTGCTTTAAATTGGGGTATATTCGCGCAAGGTTTATTCATTGGTGTCTATAATGCTTCAAAGTATGACGGCTTTCTCACGAGTGCAAAAGCAGATTGAAGAAGGTCATTTTTGTTGGGAAATCAAATCAGTTAATCATCGATATCTTGATGTTTCGTTTCGGTTGCCCGAGTCGTTTCGCTTTATAGAACCACAATTACGTCATTTATTGCGAGATACGATACATCGTGGAAAATTAGAGTGCCAGCTGAAATACCAAGACACAAGTTCCAATAATCAGTCTATGCTTATAAATATAGGCATGGTAAATGCATTAGTGAATTTAGGTGAAAAACTTTCCATATCACATAATTTGCCAAATGATTTAGGAGTTAGTCGTGTTCTTTCTTGGCCTGGTGTTGTCCAAGCCAGTGTACCCGATGCCGATGTATTAGGGGAGAATGCGCTGTCACTATTTAAAGAAGCAATTGACCAATTAAAGCAGATGCGCACCACCGAGGGTGCTGCATTAAAAGTACATGTGGAAACACGGTTAAGTGAATTGGGTCAAGAAATTAAGCGTGCACGTTCTATAGTATCAACGCAAACAGAACAAGTTAAAGATAAACTGTTGACCCGATTGCATTCAGTGAGAATGGAGGTTCAGGATTCACGAGTGGATCAAGAAATTGCGTTAATTTTGACCCGTATTGATGTGAGTGAGGAACTAGATAGATTGAATACTCATCTTAATGAGGTGAGTCGGACGTTAAATTGCGATAAAATAGCAGGAAGGCGCCTTGATTTTTTGATGCAAGAATTAAATAGGGAGGCGAACACGCTAAGTTCAAAGTCTGACTCTGTGGAATTGACCCAGAGTGCAGTGCAAATGAAAGTTTTAATTGAGCAAATGCGTGAGCAAATTCAAAACATTGAGTGAGTATTATTGTGGGTGACTATTCGGGTAATTTATTTATTGTTGCAGCACCTTCTGGGGGAGGCAAAACAAGTTTAGTAAAAAAGTTAGTGGAGACTCTGGAAAATGTTGAAGTATCCGTTTCGCATACAACACGAGCGATGCGACCAGGGGAACGACATGAGGTAGATTACTTTTTTATTGATGAAAATGAATTTGTACGTATGATTGAAGATAGTGCTTTTTTAGAGCACGCCCGAGTCTTTAATCATTTATATGGAACATCGATGGAGCAAATTACCACACGTTTGCAGCAGGGTATCGATGTAGTTCTGGATATAGATTGGCAAGGAGCGGAGCAGATTAGACGTTCTTTTCCTGACGCGGTGAGTATTTTTATTATACCTCCGTCTTTAGATGTATTAAAACAACGATTGTTGAATCGTCGACAAGATAAAGATGATGTAGTAAGTGATAGGATGAAAAAAGCACAAGATGAATTGAGCCATTATTCTGAGTTTGATTATTTGATCGTTAATGATAACTTTGAAAAGGCTGCTATGGAATTGGGGGCAATTGTGATTGCAAACCGCTTACGTATTGAGCGGCAGACAAATAAACAATCAAAATTGCTTTCTTTCCTGTTGTCATCGCAGTAAAATACGAAGTTTTGCTACTGGAGAATGAGTTATGGCCCGAGTTACAGTTGAAGATTGTTTAAAAAATGTTGCAAATCGATTTGAACTGGTTATGGTGGCTACTAAACGTGCGCGCCAAATTGCAGTTCGAGGTGATCAACCTATGGTTGAATGGGAAAATGATAAACCTACAGTTGTGGCTTTGCGTGAAATAGCAGAAGGTTTGATTACTCCAGAAATTTTGGATAAAGAGTAATTTTTTAGATAAAAAAAATATTCATATAGCTTGGGTGAAGTGAAACGGAACCCAGGCTTGTGCCCGTCAGCGAATTGGGCGTAAGTGAGTGCCAAAATTTTTCGGGTTCCGTTTCGCTTCACCCAGGTTAAGAATCATGACGGATTGTGATTTATTCGGGACATCATAAACGGTGTGAATTAGGGGTATAGGGGTACGGTCATGTTAGATACTAGGGAGTACTGCGTGAGCTACTTTAAGGAGCTCGATGAAGAGCTGAAATGCTATCTTGAGCAGTCGCAAATAGAAAAATGTTACCAAGCCTATTTGGTCGCTGAAAAAGCGCATCAAGGCCAGATGCGTCGTTCTGGCGAGCCCTATATTACCCATCCTGTTGCTGCAGCATTAATTCTTGCACGCATGCGCTTAGATTATCAAACTATTATGGCGACTTTACTCCATGATGTCGTTGAAGACACATCAGTGAGTAAAGATGATTTAACACGTCAATTCGGTGAAGAAATTACCTCCCTTGTTGATGGTGTTACCAAGCTGACAAAAATCAAATTTGAATCAAAAGCTGAAGCCCAGGCAGAAAATTTTCGTAAGATGGTCTTGGCTATGGTCAAGGACATCCGAGTAATTATAGTTAAGTTGGCCGATCGTTTGCATAATATGAAAACTCTAGGTTCAATGCCTTATGCAAAGCGCAGACGCATTGCCATTGAAACTCTGGAGATTTATGCCCCGATTGCGAATCGTTTAGGTATGCACTCGATTTATGTAGGCCTTGAAGATTTGGGATTTCAGGCCTTATATCCTATGCGCTATAGAGCAATTAAATCAGCAGTTGAAAAATCTCGTGGCAACCGACGTGAATTGACTCAGACGATTGAACGTGATTTGCAATTGGCTTTAGCGCAATTGAATATTCCATATGAACAAGTATTCGGTAGACAAAAGCACTTATACAGCATTTATAAGAAAATGCGTCAGAAAAAAGCCTCCTTTACTGAGATTACTGATGTTTTTGCGTTTCGTGTAATCACTGAAGATATTGATTCTTGTTACCGTATCTTAGGCGCGTTACATTGCACCTATAAACCTGTTCCACAACGGTTCAAAGACTATATTGGTATTCCTAAAGCAAATGGATACCAATCCTTGCATACTACTTTGTTTGGACCATTTGGCGTTCCACTGGAAGTGCAGATTCGTACTCGCGATATGGATAAAGTTGCTGATAATGGGGTTGCTGCACATTGGATTTATAAATCATCTGGTCTTGAAGTAAATGAGGCGCAACTGCGCGCAAGAGAATGGGTGCAAAGTCTTTTGGAAATGCAGCGCAGCACGGGTAGTTCGTTGGAATTTATTGAAAACGTCAAAATCGATTTATTCCCAGATGAAGTATACGTTTTTACCCCTAAAGGGCATATTATGGAGTTGCCTAAAGGGGCAACACCCGTAGATTTTGCTTATTCAGTACACTCCGGAGTAGGTAATAGTTGTGTGGCAGCGAAAGTAAATAGAAAATTAGTTCCGCTCAGTATCCCTTTATCTAACGGACAAACAGTTGAGATTATTACCGCAGCGGGCGCGCATCCTAATCCGGCATGGTTAAATTTTGTAGTCACAGGGAAAGCTCGTTCTAACATACGTCACTTTCTAAAAAGCCAACAAAATACTGAATCAATTAGTTTAGGAAAACGCCTTCTTGAACAATCATTCAATGAACTATCTAGCGATTACGCTAAAATCCCGCCTGAATCGTTACAGGCTTTATTAAGTGACCTGCATTATAAAGCGATAGATGATTTGCTCTATGCAATAGGTATAGGCAACCAAATGGCGATGGTCATTGCCAAAAGATTGGTAGTGACTCAAGATTCTAATGAGTTGGATAAAGGAACTAAAGCGCATCCATTGGCAATTAAAGGAACAGAGGGCATGGTGGTTCATTTTGGCGAATGTTGCCAGCCTATTCCTGGTGATAATATTGTTGGAAAATTCCAACAAGGCCGAGGAATTATTGTTCATAGCAGCGATTGTGCTACTTTAAAAAATTCACGAAGCAATCCAGAACAATTCATTGCCTTGCGTTGGGATGAAAAAGTTGAGGGAGAATACTGGGTTGATATTACTGTTGATGTAGTGAATGAGCGTGGCGTTTTGGCTGCCCTGGCAACTGCTATTGCTGAGGCAGGATCCAATATCGGTAACATCAATGTAGATCCACGTGATGGTCGGCATAATGCGGTTACTTTTTCAATTAGTGTTGTTGATAGAACGCATTTGGCTCGTGTAATGCGTAGGTTGCGGGCAAATAAAGTGGTGATGCGTCTTTATAGAAAAAAACAAGGGGATAATTAATGCGACCTATAAATACAAAATTGGCTCCAGAAGCGATTGGAACCTATTCACAAGCCATTCAATGTGGTGACACAGTTTATCTTTCAGGACAAATACCACTTGATCCTGCAACGATGCAACTTTGTAGTGAAGATATTAAACTGCAAATTACTCAGGTTTTGGAAAATTTGTCAGCTGTTTGTGAAGCTGCAGGTGGCAGTTTGGCACATATAGTAAAATTGAATGTTTATCTAACTGATTTACATCATTTTCCTTTAATTAATGAAGCGATGAGTCGTTACTTTGCAGCACCTTATCCAGCAAGAGCAGCAATAGAGGTCTCTGCATTACCTCGTGGTTCTCAGGTCGAAATGGATGGTATAATGGTTGTATCTTCGAAGTAATTCATTAAAAAGGTGGTTTGCACATTGTAGCCTGGGTGGAGCGAAGCGTAAGCCGGGTTTCTAGTTATAAACTTCCCGGGTTACGCTTCGCTCCACCCAGGCTACAATACACTAAGGCTACAAATTTATAGTTAGAGTTCATATATGAGTATTATTTCTCTTCATGGAGTGTCCCTCAACATTGCGGGTAATCAATTATTAGATAATGCCGACTGGCAGATCCAACCACAAGAACGTATTGCATTAGTTGGACGAAATGGAGCAGGTAAGTCGACGCTTTTAAAGCTTTTGCAAGGTGAGCTGATCCCAGACAGTGGCCAAATCAATCAGCTTTCTGGATTACGTGTTGCAGGTTTGACTCAAGAAGTTCCCATGACTGGGGACGAATCGGTTTATCATTTCCTGGTGAAAAGTCTTGGTGAGGTGGGTGAGGTTTTATCACGCTTTAATGAACTCTCCCAATTGGGTGACATGGATAAATTGGCCTCATGCCAGCAACAAATGGATAATTTACATGCATGGGATAAATTGCCACAAATCGAGACTATGGCCAGTCGTTTAGGTATCACCACTCATGAACGGATGAATAATCTATCAGGAGGGATGAAACGTCGTGTATTACTGGGGGCAGCATTAATTGCGACTCCGGATTTGTTACTTTTAGATGAACCGACAAACCATTTGGATATTGCAGCAATTGAATGGTTAGAGTCTTATTTGAAAAGTTTCAAGGGATCTGTGTTATTGGTTACCCATGATAGAGAGTTTTTAAGCCAAGTATCCAATCGGATTGTCGAAATCGACAGAGGCAAGCTCTATCAGCATGATTGTGATTATGAAACGTATCTGGATAGAAGAGAATCTATTCGTCTAAGCGAACAAAAGCAAAATGATTTATTTGATAAAAAACTGGCTGAGGAAGAAGTCTGGATTCGCACAGGAATCAAAGCGCGACGAACACGAAATGAAGGTCGGGTTCGTGCATTAAAGGCATTGCGGGAAGAATATAAGGCACGGCGTAATCAATTGGGTAAAGTCAAATCATTTTCTCTCGAAGTAACGCGTTCTGGCTCAATGGTGATTGAAGCAAACCAAGTGAATTATACGCTAGGGGATAAAACAATTTTACGTGATTTTTCCTTATTACTGTCTCGCGGCGATAAATTTGGAATAATTGGTCCTAATGGCTGTGGCAAAACGACTTTAGTACGTTTATTGCTTGGGGAATTACAGCCTGATTCTGGACAGATAAAGCTGGGGACGTCTTTGAGTGTCGCCTATTTTGATCAATTGCGTCGGCAATTGCACGAAGATCAAACCGTCATGTTTAATGTGGGTGATGGTGCGGATTATGTGACAATTAATGGTAAACAAAAGCATGTTGCTAGCTATTTACGCGAATTCTTATTTTCATCAGAACGGTTTAATCAGCCTGTTTCAGTGCTTTCTGGCGGGGAAAGAAACAGATTATTATTAGCCAAGCTGTTTGCTAAACCAGTAAATCTCTTGGTGATGGATGAGCCCACAAATGATTTAGATATTGAAACATTAGAGCTTCTTGAGGGCATGCTAGTTGACTATCCTGGAACTTTAATATTAATTAGTCATGATAGGGCTTTTATTAATCAGGTGGTGACCAGCGTTTTGGTTTATGAAGAAGCAGGGCAGTTCAATGAGTTTGTTGGTGGTTACGATGAATATAAAATGCATAAGAAGCAGCAACAACGTGAGCAGGTGACAAAGGCACCTGTTGTGAAACGCAATGTGGCAGCAAATAAATTAAGCTTTAATGAGCAACGAGAGCTTGCTCAGTTACCGCAGAAAATTGAGCAATTGGAAGGAAAAATAGCTGAATTGCAATTACAAATGGCTGATCCCAAGTTTTACCAACAGGATGCTCAAATCATTGCAAAAATAAATCAGGGTTTGGCTGAAGATGAAGAGTTATTAACACAGTTTTATGCTCGATGGGAAGCGCTAGAAGATATTGAGAAAAGGAACACATGAATGTTATTGACGCTTGCTTTAGTTATTCTTTTTGGTGCGATTTTGGTTTTCTTTTCCGAGGAGTTTGGCAAAACCATTAAGAAACTTTTTGCTATAAAAGGAGCCAAATTAATAATACCTCTGTTTGTTGTTTCCTGGCTAATCTTTTCTTTTGATTTTTGGGTTTTATGGGCAATCTTGTATCTTCGTGACATGCTGCATGCCGTATTGAATTTTTTAGTACAAATTATGCCTTTTCAGAAGTGGGCTGTCCAAGTGGTACAGGTGTTTATGTTGACCTTTCTGTCAGTAGTCCCAGTACTTATTCTTAATTTTATTTCGCAAAAGAAAACTTTTAAAAGCTACAAGCATCCATACTTAACAAGCGGTATAATTTGGATTCTATCTGTTGTTTTAATAATCATAATATGATCGTTATGTAAAGAAATGTAATTATTTTGTAAAGAACTCTTCTTATTCTTAATAAAACCTTAAGTTTTCTTTTCTATACTTCTCGCGTCTAGTTTGGAATTTAATAAAAATAAAGGAGACTAAAGTGGCTTATAACAAACATCATGGTCATGAACAACATACTGGTGCTCATCATGGCCACCAACCCTCTGGCTATAATCCCCATGCTCATGTTTATCCCTCTACCTATACCCCTCATGTACAGGTTTCAACACCCTATGTTCCTCCCGTTTCTCATGTTACTGTAGTTCCCACAAGAAGAAGTTATGGTACTTATCGAAGTTATTCTACAGGTACAGGCGCAGGAGCTGGGGTATTGCTCGTAGGTGCTTTGATTGTTATTCCACTATTCATTTTTGCGTTAGTACTCAAACTCACTCTTGGTGCGGTTGGGTTAGCTGCTACATCAATGGCCTCTGCTGGGGTTGCTGCTGCAGGTGCCGGCGCTTTTGCTTTGAGTGCTGGAACTTTTGGTATCGGTGCACTCGCCTTATATGCTGCTTTGGGTCTTGGATATCTGTACTCCAGTGCTAAAGAATGCTATAGCAGCGATAAGAACGTATTTGCAATGATTAAATCTCGTGTTGTTCATGAAGACAAACCGAGTTTTACCGGCGTGATAAAATCTATAGGCGCTGCGCTGTGGTCTCCATTTTTACTTATCGGTGGTTTGGCTGGCATGGGCGCTAAAGCAGTTGCGAACGCAATTTGTGCAAAGCCTTCGACTGTAAAGACAGAGGAGCCTGGAGTGCAATTTGGTACATCTCCCTTTTCAAAACTTAGTGAGCCCTCGAAGAAACAAGAGCAGCGTCGGAGTCAAGATGTAGTGCCAGGTCAATTTGACAGTCCCTTACAGACTGATACCTCTCAAGCTACTGGAAAAGGTTCCCATCTTTTAGACTCTCAGATTGATTTTCCTACTTCTGGCTTATATCCTAGTTTAAACGGATACTAGTTTTTCATTTAGTTGTTGGTTTGGGGGGTATTTGAGCCCCCAAACCAACGAATCAAACAGCACTTTAATCTAAGTTCTAATTTAAGCCTCTAAACATGGTTCTATAACCCAAAACTAAGGGATGTTTAGCACATTCTCTTCGGCCGCATCTAAGCTTTTTTATCCATAAATAGACTATAATTTAACCAAGATGCTTTATGGAGTGTCAAAAGTGGCTTATAGCAGATCGGTTATTTCAGCAAAAGAAACAACTACTCCAGTATGGCAAGATTTAAGTCCAACAGATCAAAAAAATATCGCAGATCGCATGGAGCAATGGTTTGCAGATATAGAAAGACGTAATCAACCTCATAATACCGAAACAAATCCCTATTTAGCGACTCAATTTTTGTCACGTTTTGGATTAAAAAATGCTTCCGAAGTGTTTGATTTTCTGAAAACAACAGGTGGCAATATGGTATTGACCATGATTGCCCGAGAAATCATGCATGAACAATCACGAGTGCAAGAGCTTAGGGAACGAAATGCAGAAGAAATGCTCAGACAACAACATGTGCTTTTTATTCTTATGGGTTTAATCGCAAAACGAGAAGAACTGGCTAAAAATGTAGACCATCTGCTCCAACTAGAAATCGACAAACATTTTTTGAAGGAACATGCTGAACACAGTCATCCAAAAACTTCTGAGTATCATCCGATTAGAATTATAGATGAGATGATCGATTATTACGTTGAGACCATTAAAGCATTAGATAAGGAGTTGGATGATTTAGAACAACAACTGGATCAGGTTGAAGACGAGTTGGAGGCTATTGAAGCAGAAGAGCAATGGATAGAGGCCTATCATGAGTCGCTTCATGCACATATCGATATACTGGATACGTATTTACGGATACCTCTTTTAAACCATCCCCAAGAAAGTCCTACTGCTTTTTCTGAACGAAGAATCACTGTTTTGACGCAAAATCTAGAACGCTATAAAGAACAAGAGGCGCTATTTAAAAACACCACTCCTGATAGTACTAACACTCAGAATATTGTAAGAAATCGTCTTAACAGCCACATCAGAACAATTGAGCATGAACTTAATTTTCATAAAGTTCATCTAAGTCAAACAGCAACAAACTTTGAAGAGTTATTTCGCCTGACTTTGGAACAAACGCGATCTCAAATACAAGAGCTTCAGCTACAACAATCGACTCCTGGAGAATTGGATGCACAAATTGAGGGTTTAAAATTACGTGAACAAGGATTGTCTTCTGCATTAAAAGTAATGAGAAACAAGAAAATACTTCTTAACGATCAATTAGAACAAGTGTTTGATTTTTCTCAAGCCCGTTTTATTATCAAACCTGAAGAGGCAAAACGCCTTGTACAAAAAGATGATGGTTCCTATGCTTTAATTCCTAAAGATGCAGATCCTGATAATTTGAGTGAAGAGGAGTGGTTGCAAGCGAAGCGTGACTTTGAGCAAGCGAAAGAAAGTATTCAAACGCCACGTGTTAATTGTCTTGAAAAAATACAAGAAAACTTGCAGAAACATATGCACCGCAAAGAACACCATCTCAGCTTAAGAGAAGTATTAAGAACCCAAAAGTTAGAGATGCAACGTGCCAGAATGGAAATGGGGGAAACATTGAGAGAAGCTGAGGATCGAAGAACATTCTTATTAAGTAGGCGGCCTAGTGTGCAACAGACATCTAGTGCAAAATCTGAACCTCCTGCAAGTTATGCACAAATGATAGAAAAATTTGAATCTTTAGTATTAAAAGCACCTAAAAAGGACGATATAGAAAACGCACGCGGTATTGTCGAGCGCTCATCAATCTCTCCTAAAAATAAAGGCGAGCTTAATAAATTAATCGAACAAGTCGCACCAGAGAAGACTATGGGGTCACAGCAAAGGCTTCAATGGCTCTACAGCGCCAAACGATTGATAAAAGATACATCGCCCACACCCGAAGCCGATTCGACTTTGCGAAAAAAAGATTAAACAAACCTGATGCCACAGGGATGATGAATCGGCGTATTCCGTGTATAATGCCGACAATTTATTTTTCAGGTTGCTTCATGAATAAACAGGACTTTTACTTCGATTTACCTCCAGAATTAATTGCGCAGTATCCTTTAGCTAATCGTAGCGATTCACGCCTTTTAACTTATAATCGCCAAAAAGGTGAATATGGTCACTATCAGTTTCGCGAAATTGCTGATTTTTTAAATCCTGGCGATTTACTGGTAATGAATGATTCCAAAGTGATCCCGGCCAGACTTTATGGCCATAAAACCACTGGAGGAAAAGTTGAGCTATTAGTTGAACGGATTACGGGGGAATTGACTTTTCTAGCTCATATTAAAGCCAGTAAAGCGCTGAAATCTGGCTCAATAATTAAGTTGGATCAAAATAAAGAAATCGAAATTCTTGATAGGCAAGATGATTTATTCATTTGTAAAGCGGATATGGAGGTCTTGAAATTATTGAATGGAATAGGGCATATTCCTTTACCTCCATACATTACCCGAAATGATGAAACTCTGGATCTGGATCGTTATCAAACCGTGTATGCAAAATATGAAGGATCTGTGGCAGCACCCACAGCGGGCTTGCATTTTGATGAGTCAGTTTTATCGAGCATCCAGTCACGGGGGGTTACAGTAGCCTATCTTACTTTGCATGTTGGGGCAGGGACATTCAGGCCTGTGCGCAGTGATAACATAAAAGATCATAAAATGCATAGTGAGCGATTTACAATTAGTCCCGAATTATGCGCTGCGGTACATGCCACAAAGGCTGCAGGAAATAGGGTAATCGCCATAGGGACAACTGCTTTGCGTAGTCTCGAGAGTGCAGCACAAGATGGCGTGCTTACCGCATGCAGCAGAGATACGGATATCTTTATTTACCCAGGATATCAGTTTAAGATTTGCGATGGATTAATGACTAATTTTCACTTACCTGAATCTACTTTGTTAATGCTGGTTTCCGCTTTTATTGGTCATGAACGAGCAATGATGCTTTATCAAGAAGCAATCGAAAAGAGGTATAGGTTCTTTAGTTATGGTGACACCAGTTTATTGCTATAAATCAGGAGTTCAGGAATGTTGACCGCCGTACAGAATTTTTTACCCGTCCTCACTTCGGAAGCAGGTTTGTGTCTTACAACAGCAAATTGGCAAGAGGCAAAAGTAACAGCAGCATCTTACTCTTTAGAGAGTTTGTTGTATAAACCTGGTCAGGATGTACTCAAAAAAATAACTGATTTATCACATTATCTTGTTTGGCCTGAGGTAATCGTGCTCAATGCAGCATCATTGGTGGCGAATAAAGAAGGAATTTATACGCTTAAATCACCCTATGATGGTTCGAGAATAAAATTTACATCAGAGGAACTTTTTCATCTTATTCAGCATTTAAAGCCCGATGCAGTTGTTTTGCCGCAAAACATAATGCAAGATTTTCCACAAATTTGGGATAATTGGAATGATGTAATTGTTCCATTTATACATGTTAATGATCTTAAAAAGCATGTGGTGGCTAAATCGCATGGAGTGTATTTTAATGTTGTACATGAGTTGGATTGGGAGCAATTAAATCGCTGGTCTCATGTACCGCGCTACGTCATGGGCTGCTTTGATTCCGAGTTAATTTGGCGCCTGTATGACAAAGGTATAGAGTTTATTGAGACTAACGAACCAGCGCAAGCAGCATTACAAGGAAAAGTCTATAGTCGCGCAGGGGATGTGGATTTAATGGATGCAAAAACAGAGATGCAATTTGAACTGATTGATTCTGATTGCGTTTGTCCCACCTGTTCGCAGCAATTTACTCGTGCCTATCTTCATCATTTATTACAACATACGCCTTTATTATGTCAGCGATTTTTGATTCAGCATAATGTGTTTTATGTGCAGAATGGTAAACAACCTGTTTGATTGTATTTTACCCTCACCCTACCCCCTTTCCCGATAGCAGGAGAGGGAATTATTTTAACTTTAGGTGTTTAGCCAAAAATCCCATCTCCCCATGGGGGAGAAGGTGTTTTTCAGGGCGGATGAGGGTTGTTATTTATGATAATGTTTGACAGTTTTTTTCATAACAGCTAGCATTACCAACAATTGATGGCGCGGGGTGTCGTGATAAACGTCTGAGAAATACCCGTTGAACTTGATCTGGTTCATACCAGCGTAAGAACGCCTTAAATCTGAATTTTATTTTAGAGCAATTTGAACTTTTAGAATGGCCTTGCCATGGTATATTGGCTCTTGTTTAGAGTTATTATCAACAGTTCTAATGCAGGTTAATTTCTTCAATTAAGTCTTTACGCGATATCTGTAGCCATCCTTTATTTTATCTATTAATCCAAGGAGCTATGGCATGAGTGCGTTATCTACACGAACAACTTTATTACTCAATTGGTATGCAAATCCTTACCATACCCCAATTTTTGTTGCCCATGCATTAGGTTATTATCAACAAGAAGGCATAAAATTGGCAATTTTGGAGCCTAGTGATCCCAGTGATGTGACTGAAATTGTAGGTATGGGACATGTTGATTTTGGGGTTAAGGCTATGATTCATACCTTAGCGGCTCGTGCAAAAGGTTATCCTGTCACATCAATTGGGACCTTATTGGATGAACCTCCTACAGGGCTTATCGCACTTAAATCCAGTGGTATTACCTCATTTCAAGACATCGTTGGTAAACGAGTAGGGTACATTGGTGAATTTGGCAAAATCATTATTGATAATTTGGCACAGTTGGCGGGTATTGATCCCACAAGTTATGAAACTGTGCGTATTGGTATGAATGTTACGGACGCAATTTGTCGTGACCTTATTGACACGGGTATTGGTTTTATTAATTTTCAAAAAGTTGAATTGGAACACTTACGTGGTGAAACGGTATTTTTACGCATAGACCAGCTTGCGGGTCTTGGGTGCTGCTGTTTTTGCTCCATTCAGTTTATTGTGCCAGAAAGAATGTTAAAAAATCCTGAAACTATTAAAGGATTTCTCAAGGCCACGCAACGTGGCGCTGCATTTACTACTGAAAATCCAGATGAAGCTTATGAGCTTTTATGCAGAGCAAAACCTCAATTACGAACTCCAATGTATCAGACCATTTTCATTCGAAGCCTGCCCTTTTTCTCACGTAATCTTTTAAATGTAGAACGCGATTGGAATAAGGTCGGTAGTTTTGGCAAGCATTTGGGGGTAATTGATGACGCTTTCTCAGTGAACTCTTGTTATACAAATGAGATGTTACCCAAAATGCCTTATTCTGATCTGGAGCCTATCGCGTGTTGTGTGAGTGAATAAAAATTAAATCATTGCCTGGATTTGTAGCCTGGTTGCTTGCAACCAGGATTGGCCCAACTGAGATAGGTTAAGTTTGAGTGATTATAAATGAAAAATGCTGCTGTGGTTGGTGCTGGAGTTATGGGATGTTTGCTGGCCTTGCGTTTACAAAAAGAGGGATGGCAGGTGACCCTCTTTGAGGCGGAAACCTCATTCAATAACTGTAGTTTTGCTGCAGCAGGTTTATTGGCACCTTTGTCTGAGCTTGATAAAGCGGAGCAAGTAATTTTTAGTTTAGGAATGGAGTCAGTTGATACATTATGGAAGCTTATTTTGAATCAATTAACTGATCCTATTTATTTTCGCCAAGAAGGTTCGCTTGTAGTTCACCACCCTCAAGATAAAGCAGAATGGCAGCAGTTCAGTACTCGAATTGTCAATAAATTAAGTGATTCATGTTATCAGTTGCTGACTCAAGATACATTGAGTCAGCTTGAACCAGAGCTGAATCAATTCAAAGTGGGATATTATTTCCCCAAAGAGGCTCAACTTGATAATCAGGCTTTGTTGTTGGCACTAAAAAAACATCTGTGCCAGCAAGGAGTTATTTGGCGAGAGCAAACTTTTGTTGCTCACCTACATTCAGGCCAAGTAGCAACAGCAAAAGAGTCTTATGTATTTGATTTTGTTTTTGACTGCCGAGGTATTGGTGCAAAAAGCACTTTTGCTAATTTACGTGGACTGCGAGGAGAGCTTATTTGGCTACATGCACCTGAAGTTCGCTTACAAAGACCAATACGGTTCTTGCATCCACGATATAATATTTATATTGTTCCTCGTCCTAACTCCTATTATCTTGTTGGCGCCAGTGAATTAGAGACAGAAGACCCCAGTCCAATTTCAGTACGTACCACGCTTGAATTATTAACGGCGGTTTACTATGTACATCGAGGTTTTGCCGAAGCACGGATAATTAAAACGGTGACGCATAGTCGTCCAACATTGGTGCATCATCAACCTCGGATAAAATATGCAAAACAATTGATTGCTGTTAATGGACTTTATCGTCATGGATTTTTAATTGCTCCGGCTTTGGTAGAGGAAATTATACGTGGATTAAAAAGTAATCAAAAAGATATCTGTTACCCTGAGCTTTGGGAGGCTTATTCGTGATTATTTATATAAATGATAAACCACTAAATTTAGATGCATCCTGTACGTTACAGGAAATGCTTGCGCAGAAAACGGGCGTTGCTGCACATGTTGCAATTGCAATTAATAATCAATTTATCCCCAAATCCATGTTTGCTGATACAGTCTTGCGTGAGGGTGATCGTATTGATCTCATCGTGCCGATGCAAGGAGGTTAGGGGATGTGGCATTTAGCAGATAAGCCTTTAACGAGCCGTTTGCTTTTGGGAACAGCAGGTTATCCATCCCTTGAGGTAATGACCGATGCGATTCGCTCCTCTAAAACGAACGTAATTACCGTTTCTTTGAAACGCCAAATGGCAAATGGGGTGGGTAGTGATTTATTTTGGCAAACCATCCAATCTTTGGATTGTCATGTACTTCCCAATACTGCTGGTTGTCGCGATGCGCAAACTGCGATTACTACTGCTGAAATGGCGCGTGAACTGTTTCAAACATCATGGATTAAATTAGAAGTGATTGGCGATGATTTCAGTTTACAGCCGGATCCTTTTGAATTGCTGCGTGCGGCTACTGAATTAGTAAAACGGGGATTTGAAGTCTTTCCTTACTGTACCGATGACTTGGTTTTATGCCAACGTTTAATTGATTGTGGTTGTAGGATCTTGATGCCCTGGGCAGCGCCTATTGGTTCAGGAAAAGGATTACTCAATCCTTTTGCTTTGGAAACATTACGCCATCGACTGGCAGATGTAACCTTGATAGTCGACGCAGGGATTGGCAAGCCATCTCATGCAACACGTATTTTGGAGTTAGGTTTTGATGCAGTTTTACTGAATAGCGCGGTTGCTTCAGCGATTCATCCTGTAGCAATGGCTGCAGCTTTTTCGCATGCAGTTATTGCTGGACGAGGTGCTTTCGAGGCAGGGCTTATGCCAGAGCGGCTTGCGGCACAATCATGTACCCCTTTGATCGATACCCCTTTTTGGCATCAGGAGGTGATATAATGAGTACTGTGTGGACTAATACGAAACATGAGGGTGAGCTACACACTTTTCGTGGATTGGGTCTTGAGATTCAACTACCATGTTTTAATGAAACTATTCAGCCTAATGCAATTAAAATTAGCGAGAGCTTTTCTCCTGAAAACCTAAAAATGCTACAACAGTATTCTGGAGCGGTTGTTCTAGATTTTACTTTACCTGTATCTCCAGATATGAATAAAAATGCCAAGCATTTAACCACGGGATTTACTTTTGCAGATGTTTTGATACTGAATACACATGAAGCCGAATTTATTTTAAAGCGAAGGATTAGGACGCATCAAGCCATGCAGGAGGCGGCTCATGAATTAATAACTTGGGGTGCAAACAGTATATTTCTTTTGGGGCAAGATCTACAGGATAACTCATGGGAGCATGATTATTGGACAAATGGTGTTACTTCATTTTGGCTGACGCAAAATCGCTTCGCTGATGCAAAATCCCCAGAGCTGCGTTCAGTTCTATCCGCAGCGATTACTGGGGCATTGGCTCTTGGGCATTCTCTGGAGGACGCGCTCATTATCGCAAAAATGTACACACACCAAGCAGTACGTCTGGCACAATCCAATTTATATTATGGTAATTTTTCAGAGCATGAAATGGATTTGCCCTATCTTTCGTCCAAGCCTTTGTATGCAAAACCCAAGCCATTTAAACCATGCCATCGATTAGGCCTTTATCCAGTAGTTGATAGTTACTCATGGGTCGAAATGCTGTTAAAGCTAGGGGTAAAAACCATTCAATTGCGCATTAAAGAAAGAACTGAGACTCTTGAAGAAGAGATGAGACGCAGCATCGCGTTGGCTAAAAAGTATGGTGCTACATTGTTTATTAATGATTATTGGGAAATGGCTTTAAAATTGAATGCAGAAGCGGTTCATTTAGGACAATCGGATTTGGATGCTGCGGATCTTGAGGCGATTAGAAATCAGGGCTTATTGCTGGGAGTAAGTACGCATTGTTATTTTGAGGTTGCACGGGCACATGCGATTTGCCCCTCATACATTGCGATCGGACCGATCTATCCAACGACCAGCAAAGAGATGCCTTTTTTAGCCCAGGGCATTGAGCATTTGCAACGTTGGCAACGTACTTTAAATTATCCCTTGGTGGCAATAGGGGGGATCAATCTGGAGCGAATGCCTGATGTAGTTGCTACAGGTGTTCAAGGCATTGCTCTAATTTCTGCGATTACGCAAGCGAATGATCCACAAAAAGCGACGGCGCAACTGTTGAGTTTTATTGACTGATAGCACTGTGAGGCAAAATCTAGGTTAAGGAACTTAATATGGCTGTTTTATCTGAGTTTGAACGTTATTCCCAGCAAATTAAATTAGCAGAAATTGGTATTCAGGGGCAAAAAAAACTGCAACAGGCAAAGGTATTGTGCATCGGTGCGGGCGGTATTGGTGCGACATTACTTCCTTATCTTGCTGGAGCAGGAGTGGGAACAATAGGGATTATTGATAATGATTTCATTGAAGAAGGCAATCTGCATCGGCAAATTCTTTACCAAGAAATAGATATTAGCAAAGCAAAGGCTGCTGTGGCAAAGATGAAGCTGAACACGCTCAACTCTAATATCCACATCGAAGATTATGCATTTCGATTAACTGCAGATAATGTAGAAGAGCTTATTGTTCAATATGATCTTGTAGCAGATTGTTCCGATAATTTTTATACACGTTATTTGGCTCACGATGTTTGTTATCGTTTAGGAAAACCCTATGTTTATGCGAGCGCATACCAGTTCCAAGGACATTGTTCTTTATTTTATGGACAGCAAAATCCATGTTTACATTGTTTGTTTCCGATTATTCCTGATACTAACGCCAATTGCCAAAATGGGGGTGTTATCGGTACGTTGCCAGGATTGTTAGGGATCGTGCAAGCAACTGAAATGATTAAATGGATTACTGGTAGTGGTACTTCATTATTGAATCGATTACTGTGTATCGATTTGCTCTCCATGGAAATAAAAAATATTCGGCTGACTAAAAATCAGCAGTGTCCGTTTTGTGTTTATGGCCATGCTCTAGAAGAAGATGCTTTTGGATTGTGTTCGTCTTCGGAGAATATGCAATCTATTGCGATTTCGACGGAAAATTTACCCAATTTTTTGCAAGAAAATCCTCAGGTGCTTTTATTGGATGTAAGAACGGCTGACGAACATCACGATAAAAACTTAGGTGGAGCGTTCATACCATTAGCTGAGCTACCCATGCGCCTCAATGAGCTTAATCCCTTAGAACCCATCCTTATCTATTGTCAGTCAGGTCAAAGAAGTCAGCGGGCTGTAACGTTATTAAGAAAATCGGGGTTTCCTAGAGTATATCATTTGGCCAATGGGATCGATTCATTGTAATTGTCTGTGCCCTATTCACCGAACGGCTGTATGGCAGAGGAATTTTTTTCTATCGCTGAATATCCTGATATGAAGTAGATCATTATAAGTAAAAGAATAAAAACCTTTACTTGATTCATTTAGATTCCCTTTTAAACTGCTCTTGCAAATTATAGTTCAAAAAATGAACTGATATTATGAAAAACTGTTTTAAATTCCTTATTGATTCATTTACCTTAAGAACAATTCCCTATATGATGTCACGCGGTTATCAATAGTAGATTAAAGGAGACAGTATGAGTTTTTTTATTAGCGATGCTCTGGCTGCAGCGGGGACTACAGCAGCGCCTCAAGCAGATGGAACTTTTTCGCTCGTTATGATCGCTGCTATTTTTGTGTTGTTCTATTTTATGCTTATCAGACCTCAAAACAAAAGAGCAAAAGAGCATCGTGAATTAATAGGCCGTTTAAAGAAAGGTGATGAGATCGTTACCTCAGGTGGTATTTTAGCTAAAGTAGTTAGTCTGGATGACCAATACATTAAGATCAGCCTTGCAGAAGGTGTAGAGATTAATATACAAAGAGGCGCAGTAAGTACTGTATTGCCCAAAGGCACTTTAAAATCGCTTTAAAAAAAGTCATAGGGACACACGGAAATGCAAAATAAATATCCTCTATGGAAAAACCTAATGCTGATTGTTATTGCAGTTATTGGGTTTGTTTACGCCATACCCAATTTGTACACAGAAAACCCTGTAGTACAAATTTCGTCTGAAACACCTGTAGATTATGATGAATTAAAAAATCAGATAGAAGCTATCTTAACAAAAGATAACATACCTCATAAAGCAGTCATCGTGCAAAATGAAGATGTGGAAGTTGTTTTTTCATCTACTGATTCCCAGTTATTAGCGCGTGATGCGATTAAAAATGCTCTGGGAACCCAATATACTGTAGCTCTAAATCTGGCGCCGTCTACACCAAATTGGTTGGATTCCATTCGTGCCGCTCCAATGAAGCAAGGTCTGGATTTACGAGGCGGGGTACACTTCCTGTTAGAAGTTGATGTTGACAGTGTGATTAGCCGTCGTTACGAAGGAATCATGAAAAACATTAGCCAAGAACTCCGTGAGCTTGGTATTCGTTATACAGGTATTCGTTATGTAGTAGATAAGGGAGTTAATTTAAATTTCCGTGATAGTGAATCGATGAATAATGCCTATCTTGGCTTAAAGGAAAAAATTCCTGAACTCGTTTTCGTAAAAAGTAAAACAGATAATGGAATTCTAGCCTCGATTTCTCCCGTCGAATTGAATAGTATGCGTCAAAACACCATTGAGCAAACAATGAGTATTTTACGCAATAGGGTTAATGAATTAGGTGTTGGTGAAGCGGTTGTACAACAACAAGGAGCAACCCGTGTTGCTGTTGACTTACCAGGAATTCAAGATGCGGCACGTGCGAAGCAAATTCTTGGTGGTACTGCAACCCTGCAATTTTATTTAGTCGATCAGGATAATGATCCACAAATTGCAAAACAAACAGGAGCTATTCCCGTTAATGATAAATTGCTCATGATGGATGGGCATCCTATTTTGTTAAAAAGACAAGTAGTATTGAGTGGTGATTCAATTACCTCTGCAGTTTCCAGTTATGATCAGCAAACAGCAACTCCAGCAGTACAAATACAACTTGGTGGGGGCGGTGAAAGTCTATTTACTAAAGTGACTCGCGAGAATATTGGCAAACGTATGGCTATTGTTTATGTTGAAACCAAAAATAACATACAAATTGTCAATGGAGAGGAAAAAAGGATTACTCATAGAGAGGAGCGTGTTATTAGTGCTCCAGTAATCCAAAATGCCTTAGGTAATAATTTCCAGATTACAGGTCTTGCTGACAGCAAAGAAGCAAGTAATTTGGCTTTATTACTCAGAGCTGGAGCGTTACCTGCGGCCATCTATCCAGTCGAAGAGCGCACAGTAGGTCCTTCCTTAGGTAAAGAAAATATTCGTAGAGGTATTGTTTCTTTACAAGTCGGTATGGGCTTAATTCTGATTTTGATGTTGGTCTATTATCGACTTTTTGGTCTCATTGCTAATATTGCGCTGTTGCTTAACTTGATATTGCTCTGTGCTTTATTGTCGGTTATCGATGCAACGCTCACGCTACCGGGTATCGCGGGAATTGTATTGACGGTAGGTATGGCTGTAGATGCTAACGTGCTGATTTATGAACGCATTCGAGAGGAGTTGCGCCATGGATTATCACCACAAGCCGCGATTTACGCAGGGTATGAGCGTGCATTTTCTACCATTCTTGATGCGAACATCACTACATTAATCGTCGCCATCATTTTATTTGCTGTGGGTACAGGACCTGTACGTGGATTTGCGATAACCCTTTCTTTAGGGTTGCTCACCTCCATGCTCACAGGGATCACATATACCCGAGCAATTGTAAATTGGTATTATGGTGGTAGGGCTGTTAAAAAATTATCTATTGGTATTTAAGGCGAGGCTCAGATGGAATTTTTTAATCCAAATTCAAATGTGGACTTTATGGGTGCTCGTCGTTGGACGGCAATATTCTCCATATTGATCTTTGTGGTTTCTATAGGTGCTTTAGCAATTCATGGCTTAAAGTGGGGGCTTGATTTTACTGGTGGAACTCAAATTGAAGTTTCTTATTCTACTGCTGCAGATTTACCCTTAATCAGAGAAAGTCTGAGTAAGGCAGGATTCAAAGAAGCGCAAGTTGTGAGCTATGGAACTTCTAAAGATGTATTAATCAGTATTGCTCCTCGAGAAGATAAAGAGCAAGCACGTTTGGTAGACCAAGTCATGGAAGCTCTTCCAGGTGCTACAAAACAAAGAGTTGATTTTGTTGGACCACAAGTTGGACAAGAGTTAGCAACTAAGGGTGCTTTGGCCGTTATTGTTTCTTTGTTAGCAACGATGATTTATATTGCCATGCGTTTTGAGTACCGACTCGCAGTAAGTTCTGCGGTGGCATTAGTTCATGACCCTGTCTTGATATTAGGTATTTTTGCTTTTTTCGGCATTGAATTTGATTTGAAAGCACTGGCAGGATTATTGGCAGTAATTGGTTATTCTCTAAATGATACCATCGTAGTTTTTGATAGGGTGCGTGAAAATTTTGTTAAGATACGTCGTGCCAATTCAATTGAAATTATGAATGTTTCGATTAACCAAACTTTATCACGAACGATTATGACCTCAACATTGACGCTTTTTGTCGTACTTGCATTGTTTATCTATGGAGGCGAAGCAATACATGGATTTTCTTTGGCATTGATCATTGGTATTCTGATCGGTACATATTCTTCTATCTATGTTGCTGGCGCTTTAGCTGTAGCAATGGGACTTGATAGAAAAGACTTTATGCCAAGCCAACGCAAAGAAGTGGATAGCCGTCCATAATCGGTAGTTTGTACCTAGCCGAGCACAGCTACATGCGACAACGTAGGCTGGGCTGCTGTATAGCCGGGGACATCCCTGACACTGTTCGGGGACATCCTTGACACATGAG
>NZ_MKTO01000010.1:0-17383 GCF_001897665.1 Legionella sp. 39-23
AGATGAAAGTGCCAAAAAATGTTTAGAACATTTTCAAAAGCGTGCGCAACAATATAGTGAAGAAAACCCAAGCGAAACATTAACCACTTCTATAGTTTTTGCTTATTGTCCAGTGCAAAAATTAAGTGAGCGTATTCAAGAGAGAAATCGTAAAGCGGACATCGATAATCCTATGGATAAACGGGTAGGATTATTTCCATTTCATCAGTTAGCAACGTTAGTTACGGCAGATAAATTATTTGATGATTCTTCTGAACATGTCCTCTCAAGAAATGAATTGTTTTATATGGTCAATAAACATGCCAATACAGACAAAAATGGTGACTCCTTATTTTTAGAAAGCCCTGTTGATCCTGACGCGCTACAACAAAGTTACAACGAAGAAGTTCAAATAGTAATCACCTCAGATCGTGTGGTCAAACTGCAGATTAACGATGATTCGCTGGAATTATCCTCCGATGATTTACCACGCATAGGCTCTAAAAAAACTATTGAGGAGTATAGTAATCTAGCAAATAAGTTTGGTTTTTTTGAAAATCGAGAACGTGCTTCGCTTAATATTTCAGCAGGCATAGACTTTGATGCAGTTATTAATACTGCAAAAGGAAATCCTGCAACACTGGCTAACGAATTTTTAGAGAAATTGGAAAAAAGTAAAATATCATCTGAACGTGTTTCAACACTATAACGGATCTTGGTTAGGAACAAAAAAAATGCTCAACACACTATATTTTAGAAATAAATATATTTACTCGCCTCTGCTACAATTTATAGGATGTCCATTTTTATTTTCCAGCATTTGATTTAATGCACCATCGTCACGCCATCCATAAGCAACCTTAATAAAAAGTTCCCACTAATGCATACTTTTTTCCATTCAGGCCAGATTTAAATTCTGATAGTTGCTTATATCTTTTATCTGAAAGAATACCACCCAAATCAAAAAAAATTTCTCCCCGTAGCTTTGCTTCATTGATTGCGTACCATAATAGAAAATTATGTGCGTTAAATTTTCTACCTATCTCACCATTCCATCCCAACAAATAGCTACATGATTTACCATGAGTTACAATGATAATCCCTGAAATAGGGATGTCTTTATATTTTGCGATTAAAATATGAATGGTACCACTGCCAATCATTTGTTCATACAGAGCATCTATTAATTCTCTGGCAACCCCAATAATTTTTTTTTGTATTTTAAATTTTTCATACTGATCGAGCAGCCAATCTAAATCAGTACGCTGAGTTGTTTTTTTTAACTCCAAATGTTTCATTGATCTTTTTAATGAATTTCTCCAATTGGCTTTCATATTTTGAAGTATTTTTTCTTCATTCTGTAATAGATCAACTTTGCTCGATTCCCAGCGTGATTTAATGGCGAGTCGAAAACCCATAGAGCAAAGTGAATCATAATATACTGTTTGAAATGGTAATTCTGGTTTAATCAACAACAACTGAGCTTTCCAAAAATTCCATCTAGCACGTATTTTTATTAAAATTGGAATTGCATGATTAACTTGATAGCTATCATCTAAAAATAATGGGCCTCGCTCAAGCCTAATATACCTTAAGAAAAAATATCTTTTTTTGAAGATTTGGAAAAAACCTATAATTGTTTTATTGTAGTAAATTAAATATCGTTCAATTCCCCAACCTATCTTGCTCAAAGCCTCGGCATAATCCCAGGATTGCTCCAAATTTGCGTTTTCAATGGATAACATTAATTTATCCCACTCCTCCTTCGATAAATTATTTTTTTTAAACTGGTAAATAGGGGCATGAGAATTAGAAAAAAATTTCTTGTAACCATTTAAAAATGAATATAAATTCTTATTGCGCTGACTGGCTGACTGGCTGACTGGCTGAGATTTAGTCGCTTTATAAGCTATGTCAATAATAAAGTGGACTATTCTATCAAGAATCATAAAATTTCCTTGTCCTTCCGCTATACCAAAAATATTACAAACCATTATAATTTAGATTTCTCTTTTCAAAAGAGCCTGCAATACTATAATGAAGCCCTCTAAAACATCCTGACGCTTATGTTCTATTATATTATCACTATACCTTTTTTATTAGTTATCTTAAAACTTCTATTAACTAACATACTTGTTCCCCATTTCAAGAAAAGAGAGTTAAAAAAACAGTTAATTCAGAGGTCAGATTGGTCAAGTATAGAAAAAAAGACTGGCATTTTGGAGGCTCTTTACAAAAAAGCGCATACAAAATCCTATTCGATAAGGTATCGATTATTGCATTTGATTCAAGATAAGGAGTTTATTTATGGAGAAATCAATTTTTTGTCGTTTTATACCATTCTTGAACGAGCCACCCCGTCCAATCAGGATATTTTTTATGACTTAGGTTCGGGCTCGGGAAAAGCAGTATTGAGCGCTATATTATTTTTTAATGTTAAAAAATCTATTGGTATTGAGTTGTTACCTCCTCTATATGAGCAATCAAATACACTGCTTAAAAAGGTAACTCAACGATTTCAACAACATGACGATGAGAAAGAATACCTACCTCAAACAGAGCGCATTCAATTTATCAACGACAGTTTTTTACATTACAATTTTGGAGATGCTAATATTATTTACGTGGCAGCCACTTGCCTTACTGATGCTACCTGGAATGAATTAATTTCAAAGATGGCTCGTCTAAAACCAGGAAGCCGAATTATTGTGACCACTCGAATGATACACCACGAACAATTTGAATCCATTTATCAGGGCATAGAATTAATGAGTTGGGGACTATGTCCAGTGAGAATATATAAAATCAAACCCTAAATCGTTTGACTGAATATAACCCATAGGAAGTATAACTGAGAATGAGTACTCCATAAACTAAGCCCATTCCCGGTAGTGAGAAATTACCGCATCGCATAAAAAAGAATAGAACCAAGGTAGGCGTTGCAGCTATAGCTAATAGACGGCATGAGGCTTTAAATTGAAGTTTAAAGCTGAAAAAAATATCAGAGTACAACTGCACCAGTGCGGACAATAGGAGTAACATAACCCCAAAAACTCCAAAATAAAATAAAGTTACGCAGGGAAAGACAAGGATTTGCATCAACGTATTTAATCTGGAAATCCCAGTGGACTGAATCCACTCTGCGCCAGAAAGCAGTCCATTAACCCCTTTGTCAAAAGTACGTGTATAAATTGGGTTGCCAATGTTGTCTTTAGCCAAACCTAAGAATTGTTTATAACTGGGCGGTCTTAAAATCATTTTGTTTTTGGTAATTAAAACCGTGAGTTGAGGGTATGACTGATTCATTTCAGACACCGTTCCTGTCGTGTCTATTATTGAGACCACTTCTCCCCTGTTGTTTTTTATTAAATAGGGCATGGGTTGATTGTAAGTGATTTCACCATTTTGTATGGTCAGTAGAGGAAGCGCTTGGATGGGGAATAGAATTTCCCCCTTAAAAAAATGATTAAATGCTATGATTACTCGTCCAGATAAAGGAATAGCTCCCAAAATAATAAGAAATAAAAGGTATCCTATCCCCAATCCGTGCCAACGCTTCACCACATCAGCATATAAAACAGAAGAATAGAACGAAGCGTAAAGAGCTTTACTATATTGTGATAGAGTAGAAAACCAACGACGTAATCGATCGTACATCAGTACCTCTTGGGAGATATTATCATTAGCTGGGTTTTCCTGCATAACCAACTCAAGATGAGATATTTATTTTCTAATTGGAGTATCAACTTTTTTCTCCAACAGGAACATTTCGAGATCGTAAGTACAGATACAGCGTAGTTTTAGAAATATCCAACTGTTCAGCAATTTTTTTAACAGGGATGGTTCCATTTTTATAAAGAGCTTCAGCAATAGCTGCTTTTTCCATTGCTGATTTTGACATGCCTTTGGGTCTTCCACCTTTTCTTCCTCGAGCTCGAGCTGATTTCAACCCTGCTTGTGTCCGCTCACGGATTAATTCACGTTCAAACTCTGCTAATGATGCAAAAATCCCAAAAACTAATCTACCCTGTGCAGTAGTGGTATCAATAGGGTCATTGAGACTAATCAATCCAACTTTTTTCTCGATTAATTTTGTTGTTAGGTGAATTAAATGGGCAAGATTTCTACCAAGCCTATCTAATTTCCAAATAACTAAAGTATCACCTTCACGAAGGTTTCGCACAATTTCATCAAGAACAGGTCTCGCTGTTTTTGCTCCACTAGCAATTTCCTCATGAATTTGATCACAGCCTGCTTTTTTTAATGCATCAACTTGCATGGACAAAGATTGCTCTTTGGTTGAGACGCGCGCATATCCTATTTTCATACAGTTTAGTCCATTTTACTAACTAAAAAACGATATATTGAACCAAGATTTACTGAACCGCTTTATCTTACCAAAAATAGGCGTACAATGCGATTTTTTTTGATTGAGAAATCAGTCCAGCCAAACCTACGTATTTCTGAACCCCAATATGACCCTAAAAAATCGGCTGCAGTTACTTTCCGAAGCAGAAATTGAAGAACTTTACGCTCGTCCTGATTTTAACGAAGCGGAACGAGAACTTTATTTTACAATGAATCAACAAGAGATGGACGCACTGCGTCAATATTCAGCCACAAAAACACGAGTCGCGTTTATCCTGCAACTGGGTTACTTTAAAGCCAGTCAGCAAATTTTCGCATTTACATTTGATGAAGTTCGTGATGACGTGGATTATATCCTCTCTAAATATTACAAAACCGAGAAATCTGACTTTAAAATAACCAGACAAACCCTGAGCCAACAAAAGAGCGTTATTCTAAATTTATTTGGGTATCAGGACTGGTCATCAGTACAAGTGCCCTTGGTTGAAGCGCACCTTTGTGAACTATTACGCTATTACCCCAAAGGGCATGATACGTTTCGGCAGTTGATGGTTTATTTGGAAAATAAAAAAATACTGCTGCCAACTTATCGCACTATGCAAGATCTATTTACACGAGCGTTTTCCACGGAAAAAGAACGACTTGAAAAATTAATACTCTTAATACCGCAAAAGCAACAAGAAAAATTATCTGATTTGATCAAGCGAGAGGATGGGATCACAAAACTGAACGTTATTCGTGCCGATCAGAAGAATTTCAAATATACGCCCATTAAGGAAGAAGCAGCCAAAGCAGTAGAAATCGCGGAGTTATATAAATTTGCAAAAGAATTTATACCGACGCTGCAATTGTCAAAAAATGCCATTCGTTATTATGCGGATTTGGCAGAACAGTATGCTGCATCCAGATTGCGTCGGTTAAATCAACCGCAGCAATGGTTGCAAGCCCTATGTTTTGTTTACCACCGTTATCAACAAATCATGGATAATTTAATCACAAGTTTTATGTTTCACATCAGAGCCATATTAGCCGATGCTAAAAAATATGCGGATAAAGCACTGGCTGAATACAATTCGGGCTTGGTCGTTGATATACCAAAATTAGCAAAATTTATAAAATGGTTCCCAAATCGCAAGTATGGTCTTAATCATGAAGAGCTAAATCGTGAGGCTTATAAAATTCTTCCGGAAAAACAATTTCCTATTATTGCCGAGTACTTAGGCGGTCGTGTTTTTGATAAAAAAGCAGCCATGAGGGATTATTATTTGGAGATATCCCGACAATTTTCCCTTTATCTACGGCCGGTGTTGATACATGTTCCCTTCACATATTTTAGGGAGAATAGTGACATCATGGATTTTATCAAAATCTTGAAAAATCACTATGGTGTCCGTAAGAAAGGCCCTTCGTCGTTTAAATTACCCAAAGAAATAGAAGACAGAATTTCAAAAACAGCACTACCTTATTTAAAAATAGATGCAGATGATGAGCAGGTTGATCCACATTTGTTTGAATTTTTTGTGTATCAAAAGATGTATCGTCGTTTGGATAAGGGATTGCTCTGTTGTAATGACAGCGTGACATACTGTGATATTGATCATGATTTGGTGAGCGAGGACGTGGTTGATAATGTAGAAAAAATTGCTGATGAATTTGGTTACAAGAAGATACCAATCTATTGTGACAAACGATTAGATGACGTCCTGCAAGAGCTAGATCGCGCATGGACAAGGACAATCGGCAGGATTACTCGCGGTGAAAATTTGGCATTCAAAATTAAAGAAACCAAATCAGGCGAACAAGATTGGAGCTTAAGTTACGATAGCCATGAAAAACTTGATGATAATTTTTTCAGAACCGTACCACAGGTAGAAATTCCAGATATCATGATGCATATGGGGGATCTCACCGATATGTGGGGTGCATTCACTCACATGAAAACACGACGCAATCATAAGACAAAACCCGCTAAAACCGCCGTTAATGCCTGCGTTTTAGCAAATGCATTCGGTATAAGTACTGAGAAAATGGCTGATATGTCCGATATGAGCTTCAATCTTTTACGCTCAACCCAAGAGGATTACATTCGCATTGATACAATGTGCGCTGCGAATGACAGGGCAGGCAACCTTGTGCATGCATTGCCTATTTTCAAATTATGGGACTTGATAGACAACAAAACCCTTGGAGATGCTGATGGACAAAAGCTACCGACTAGTGAAAGCACAATTCAATCTCGGTATTCAACAAAATATCTTGGAAAAGCACCTGGCATTTCTGTATACACATTGATAGCAAATTTTATTGCGGTTAATGCCAAAAATATCGGGTTAAATGAGTATGAGGGGCATTCCCTTTATGATGTGATTAATGGCAATAAAACAGATATCCAAATTGATATGGTGACTGGTGATAATCACTCCCTCAATCAACTCAATTTTGTTATATTGGATTCCATTGATGTTGATTATGTGCCAAGCATAAAGGATATAAAGGAGGCTTGCAGTGACTTGTTTTCTATTAACCCGATTGATAATTACACTGGGATTATTCGTCCAAGGGGCGTTATTAATGTCCCGCTTATTCGAACACATAAACGAGGCATCTTACGGGTTCTGCTGTCTTTACTTATGCAAGAAAACACTCAAAGCACCATCGTTAAGAAAATAAACTCTTCTGCTCGCTATACAGGTCTCAAAAAAGCTTTGTTTGAGTATAACAAGCTCTTAAAGAGCATACACGTGCTTAACTTGATTGATAATATGACTCTTAGAAAAGCCATCAGAACAGCAAGAAATCGCACGGAAGCATATCATCAGTTGCAGGGACTCATTCGAAAAATATATAAAGGGGTTTTCAAAGGGAAGAAAATAGTCAACAATCGCGTCAGTGCTCATGCAGTGAGGCTTGTTGCAAATAATATCATTGCGCATAACAGCGTTATTTTGAATATGATATATGAACAAATGCTTGCCGAAGGTGTTAGCCAAGATATTATCGATAAGTTTGCTCGGATCTCACCTATTGCTTGGGCGCACATTGCTTTTACTGGTAAGTATAATTTTAAAAAGAGCAATGGTGAAATTGACATAAATGCCATGGCTAGTGCGATTGAGAAGCATCTAAAAAAACACTTTTGGAAGGCGGCCTAATTCAGAATTAACACTTTTGGTGGTTATTCCACACGACCCCAATAAGTCCCATCAACAGAAGCACTTTCACCATTGCCCCAAATATAAGGTAGCTCAAACTGTTTGTATGCCTTGATAATGACTTCACTAATTTTATTGAGACGAAGCTCAGTAATGTGGTGATTGAATAACCAAGCAATTTGTTTACGTGAATACTTTTTCAAGCATCGCTCAGCTTGAACTGGGCCTACATTACAACCATATGCGAAACTGGTAGCAATAAACCGCAAATCATAGTCATCAATTTTGGGTTCGTACCCTGATAAGGGCTTTAAATGGCGACTGATACCAAGCCAATTTTCTACGTCAGTAAGTACAGAGACGATATCTGTTAACGGCATTTTGGATGCTACTAAATTTGAAAATTTTTCTTGTTCTTGACTCACTTTCTTACTGATAGCTCGCTTTAATACTGGCTCACCATTGATAATGTTCAAATATTCATTATCGACAAAATTGCGATTCACCTTTTCAGCCGCTTGTTGATGTTCTACCTGTAGTTCTTTTACAAATAGCCAGGGATCGTCAGACTTACCTATCAGCTCAGTATAAGGCTTTAGGTTTTGGTAAAATTCATCCCATGGAATAAATTGTTTATTGGGATCATCGTTCTCATAGCTGTTAAGAGCAAAAGCATCGGCACAGTTAATTTCATCCATGGCAAATCTAAAAACAGCTAGCTCTAATTTCTGTTTATTAACGGTTCGAATTTGATTAGTGCAACGCTTGGTCTTGCCCTCGGTAATGAACTGAAACCACTGGTCATCAAGCCATTCCAAATTGTTAAACTCTTCTGGATTGATTTCAACATATTCTCCATGGCTTCGTTGGTGTGCCAATATGAATTCGACTAACTTTTCTACTAGCACATCTTTAGAAGCTGACTTGATCTCAATCTGCTTGAGTAAGCGAAACATAGTATGTCTTTTTACTTGATAATACTTCAGCATTATAGGTAAATCGTTATCGTCAGCATAAGCCAGATATTGTTCGCAGGCTTCAATTGAAGCATCGATATCATTTGGTAAGCTTTGCTCAATTAGCACTAGTTTTTCTTCAGGTGTTTGGGCAGTTTGTTTGCTTGCGACGAGAACTTGTTTAAGGCTACCAATGAGTTGATCTGTTATTTTTTGGTTGGAGTTTCTGATTTCCTGCAGCGCTTCCGCTGCATCATTTTTTATTTTACGCAGCCAGCGTGCCAGCACAGTAACAATGCTATCAAGCGATTTTGCGTACTGATGGTATAACAACATAGCTGATAAAGCATATCTTTTGGCTTCTTTAATACGGCGCATATCAGCAATATCTAAAGCCATTGCTTCAGCAACATATTGATCTAAACGGTGTTCAGGAATATCAGAAAGATCAATTGGGGTTTCATCTCGCCACTTACGTAACTGATCCAGATAATCAGTAAATTCTCGAATGTTTGCGACAGATGGTTTTTTCATTTCTTGTTTAAGATATTCCCAGCCACTGCTGAACTCATGGACTGGCGAAGTGGATAGCAATAACTGGTCAAAAAATTGCTTAGTCTCATCGGTAAGTTGGTCGCTGACTTTTTGATACAGTACCGAGCTAACTATTGTTCGAGCAGCACGTGCCAATCTGAGCAATGTTGAAAATGCCGGAATTTCAAAATTATTTTTGATAAGCTCTTCGAGCATATCATTGATAATGTCAGCTAAATTTTCTTTAATAGCCGCAGATTTTAAGCCAGCAGACTTCATTATTGACTTGCGTTGCTGCTTGCACTCATTAATAGACAGAAATTTGCGTATAACTGTTTTGTGACGCTTGCGTTGTTTTAGCTGCATGTAATTTTGTAGCTTTGCTTTATCTACTTTGATCTCAATGCAGTTTGCAATATATTCGATAATTGGTTTAGGTATTGTGTTGATTGAAATGTGATACCCTAAACATTGATAACATTTTAGCGAAAGCATAAAACCAAGCCGGCTATGAGGTGATTTCTCACTGGTGCTTTTATTGAGTAGTTCAAGCTCTGCTTTTGATGGCAAAAAATTCTGTTTGAGTTCTTGGTCGTCAGGATTTGGTTTCAATCTAGGATAAGCGGTGTCGTGAATTGCAGTCATTGTGAATTTAAGGTATCTTTTGTGGCGGCCGAAAACAGTAGTTTATGGCCATGTAAAAATCAAGACTTTTGATCCTTATATTTAAAGGGTTACCGACGGACAAATTTAAAGGGGTTTTTGGCCAGGTATGAAAGCAGGAATTTATGCCCGAGTTTCAACGTATGACCAACAGACGTTAGATCTACAAATTGAAGCAATGAAAAAATATGCTCAGGCACGTGATTGGCATATTGAAAGTGAAATTACAGAAATTGGATCAGGAGCAAAAGATAACAGACCTCTGCGTGACAAACTTATTAATCAAGCTAAGCGCAGACAAGTTGATGTTATTATTGTTTGGAAATTAGATCGATGGGGTCGTTCTGTAAATGATCTATTTCGTACCCTTAACGAACTCAATGGATTAGGTGTTGGATTTATCTCTTTGACAGAGGCATTAGATCTTACTACTGCTACCGGAAGAGCAATGGCCGGACTGCTTGCAATCTTTGCAGAATTTGAAAGAGAAATTTTACGTGAGCGAGTCAAAGCAGGTATTGCCCATGCAAGACAAAAAGGGAAAAACCACGGTCGACCTACAACAATAAAACAGCATGAATCTGAAATAAATCATTTATTTGAGTCTGGATTGAGCAAGTCTGAAATTGCTAAAAGACTTGGTATTGGTAGAACATCGGTAAGACGAATTTTATCCGCACAAGTACAGGAATTATAATGTTAATTATTTTTGGCGGACTGCCAGGAACTGGTAAAACAACAATTTCAAAAGAAGTAGCCAAGCGCTTAAAGGCCGTTTACTTAAGAGTGGATACTATTGAACACACTTTAAAAAATTTAGAGGGTTACCCTGATTCATTAGTAATAGGTTCTGAGGGTTATTTAATAAGCTATGCTATTGCGAAAGAAAATTTAGCCTTGGGCTTAGATGTTATTGCTGATTCAGTTAATCCAATTGCCATTACGCGCCATGATTGGCGCCAAGTTGCGAAAGAAGCAAATACCATTTTTGTTGAAATTGAATTAATTTGTTCAGATAAAAAGGAACATCAAGACAGGGTAGAACGGAGAGTAGCAGATATAGATGGTCATAAGTTACCTACATGGAACGATGTTCTAAATAGAGATTATGAGCCTTGGGAGTCAATATCTATGTTGGCCTAGCGCTCCGGAACTTGCGCCCTGATGCAAAAATTTAAAATATCAGATCGGGAAGTCTCCTATAACATCATTATATTTATCTTGTGCATCAGCCAAACTTAATTTTGAATAAATTTCCAGCGAGTCTCTTTTCGCATGTCCAGAGTAAGGTTGAATAAAAGCATCATCAATATTTTTCTTCTTAAGCCAAGTAAACAAAAAATGTCTTAATTTATGAGGTGAGATAGAGCGCTCAATCCCGGCGAGCTTAGTATATCTCATCAGAATTTTTCTAATTCCTCGATCCGTGTAGTGACGACGAAATCCTGACTCAAATAGAAAAAGTCTATTTTCATTTTTATATTGTTTTATATGAAGTGCTAAAGTTTCTTTGAATGCTGGTGAAAAAGGTACAACCCTATCTTTTTTTCCTTTGCCCTGATTGATTTTTATTTGGCAATTCGTTAAATCAACATCGATTAAGTGTATGTTGATTAATTCACTAACCCTTATTCCTGTATAAATCAAAACTTTAACGATGAGCATAGGAACAATATCGTGAGATTCCCAAACTGTTTTATAAAAAAGTCTAATTTCTTCTTCAGTGGGCACATAAGGTAAACGCTTAGGTGTTGTGGTGACTTCGATATTAAGATTTTCTCTTACAAACCGAAATACATCTCGAAGATAATCATAATTAGGGTTCTGTGCCTTAAGCAAATTTGAAACTTTTTGTGCCATTTTCTTAGCTGATATTCGTTCCATTATGCAGCCACCTTATAATGAAGATGGGGTAAGCGCGTTGATAAATCTAACGGGAATAAACCATATGGGTTTACGTGCTCATAAATAAGAGGTGTTAATGCTCTTTTATCTTCCTTTGTTAATTTATTTTTTAGTCCATGTTCTTCTATTATTTGCTGGATCATTAAGGTATTGATATATACCATTGAGAGTTGTACAAGATGTAAAGACAACACTGATAATGTCTGCGCTTTCTCATGGTTAGAAGAAATTTCCCCTGAACGACCATAAAAAATGAATTTGCTGACGCCATTCCAAAGCTCAACTACATTCAATCCTTCTTGAATTTCTTGTCTGATAGATTCATGCATTAAATATGCACAAATGAAGATGGTTTTTAATACTTTACCCAATTGTGATAATGCTAAATAGGTTGGATGTTTCAAATTATTTTGATTAAAGCGTCTGAGAATAGATTCTGGATCGGTATGACCGGCTTTCATTGCAGCAGTATATTTTACAATTTGGCTATATTGTTCTTTAATTAATTGCCAATTAATAGTGTCCGTCAGTACTGCCTGTAGATTTGTATACTTTTGATAATCTCCAAGTTCACATTGTGCCAATTTTTGTTTATTCAAATTGGCAAGCCGTGGCATGAGTGAAAAACCAAGAAGATGTGCAAATGCAAAGCCAACCTCGCTTTGACCGTGTGTATCAACATAGTTTTTTTGCACCGACATTTCAGTACAGTGCCTTAAGACACCTTCTATCATGGCAGAAACTTCTGAGCTTGATACACTTTTTAATTGTGAATGGATGCAACAGGCATTTTTTTCTACATGCCAGTATATCATTACGCCTCTTCCTCCATAGCGATTATGATATTCTGAAATTAAATTTTGGAAATAAGCTGAAAATTGTGTTGAATCACTAGCAACTGCTATTGGCATGCCACCCCATATTTCTTCTAATCTAATCTTAAATAATGAATTTGCCACTTTACTTAGCGCATTTTTTAAATTGTCAGTCGATAGAAAATAATTTTTGATGTGCCGAAGCTGATGCTCATTAACATGGGCATTCCCAGCGCACATGTGTTTTAGCCCAACATTTGTTCCCAAACCAAAGATTGTCAGTAAAATCCTTTCTGAAATTTCATGAGGTTTTAAATAGATCTTTTGGCCATAAGAAATAAAGTCTTGAGTGAATTGATTTTCTAAATCAACTTCTTTAATCATATCAATGAGATTGGTTCCTTCCCATTTTTCCTGCAAATGTTTTTTGATAACTCCAATATTGTTTGATTCTGCCTGAGCTGTAAGTGGAGTTACAATAATACGACCGCCATGTTGAGAGCTAATCTTAACTTTTGTATTTTGAGGGAGACTGTCATTTAAAGCAGTTAATGCGCTGACATGGCGCTGTTTTAATTGTTCAATAAATAGATCACCATCAAGGGGCAAAGAAAGTTCATCAAAATACACTTCTTTATTTTCTTCAAAGTTACTCGGTAAATCTTCATCTGGGTTTCTATGTTTAAATGACGCTTCAATCCATATTTCACGACACCTAATCTTGTCCGCAAGTTTTTTTAAAATATAGACTTCATAACAAATTCGCTTAATTTTACCACTAACTGGATCCACAATGCGTTTTTTCCATTTATCCGGCAAACAATCAATAGGTACATCTTCATCGTCTGGAAAATAAATTTTGTTGCTGTCAAAATATTTTTTTATCAGAGCCAGTGCTTCGAGTATTGGTTGATACTCTAAGTTATTAGAACGAAAAACCACATTTTCTAAAAGCGGTTGAATCATTCGTCGGTAATGACTAGCATAAGAACTTCGAATTTGCTGATGTAGAAGACTTTGGTATTTTGGTCCTTTTCTCTTATATTCATCAATGATGTTTTTTAACTTGTCCTGACCAATAATAGGAAAAATTTTGTCTCTGATTGTGCCATCTGGTTGCTCTAAGCATATTTCGGCTATATTAAATAGAATGGTATCTTTACCGTAGACTTTTTTCACATCATTAATAAGCTTTTTCACTACACGTTTTTCTGATTTATGAATCACATTACGAATAATGCGATTGAACATATCGATTGTTTTATCGATTATCTCTTCTTTTCTTGTATGGCAATACATAAATGAATGAGCGCATCGCTTATTATCGGCCATTTGTTTTAAATCACTAGGATTTAAACGGGTAAAGGCTTCTGAATAATGTACGATTCTTTTTCTTGGAATGGCTTGAATAATGGCTACATCAAAATTAAATCGATTTAAAATGGAGAGCTGCTCCATTAATCTCAATATTGAATCGAGTGATGGATTGTTAATTTCTTTATTTATCCAACCTAAATATGACAAGCCTTCCTTGTACGGCAATAGTAACCCATTTAACTGAGCCTCATCTTCTGTAGACAAGCTACTCTGAAGGTTTTCAAATAGAATGTTCTCAAATGCATTGGTGGCATCAAGAATGATTCGTCTCATTGTTTTTTCTTTAAATAATTCAATACCCCTTTCTTTCAAGTACTGTATAGCTTGATTTTTGATTTCTTCGTCAGCTAAGTGATGAGTGGGCAGTAGTATATCCTTTATCCAGATTTCAAGTTCTTTATAATGTGCTTTTTTAGAGAATGAGGTTTTAAAATATTGCCTAATTAGTGAAATGTAATTGCCGTATGTTCTTGATGATATGTCACTAATAACAGGTGGAATATTAAGTTGACCTGCAACCTGATTGATAAGAAAAACGGGTAGCTTTGTTAGATCGTTGATGAATTGATGACTTTTTTGGTAATACTTAAAAAGTAAAGCAAATGCCAGTTGTTTGCTCGAATGTCTTGTTCTTATGAAGCCAATTTCTTCTTGGGTTAGATCAAATTCATTTATTGCTAAATTGATGACACTCATTTTATCAGTTCCTAGAATAGCCAGAGTCGGAACTCAATGGGCTATTTTTAATTAAAATTTAAGTTGTAATGTACTCAAATCGAATGATAATATCAACCACATAATTTAAATAGGAACTTAAAAATAAAATTGCCTTATGTCGTTTTTGACATATATCACAATAGGATATATAATCAGATTATGAATTGGAAAGTACGAATACCAACAAAAGTTGGCAAAAAAATAAAAAAGCTTCCCATATCAGTACAATCATCTGTTTTGCTTTTAATGAGAGATCTTGAGCAGAATGGTCCAGCTACCGGTGGAGGATGGAAGAATTATGGCAAGTTTAAAGGTGTTGTTGGAGATAAACGCCATTGTCATTTAAGCAAAGGTCGTCCTACATATGTTTGTTGCTGGGAAATTATTGATAAAGAAATTAAGTTAATGGAGGTCTACTATGTCGGCACTCACGAAAAAGCACCATACTAAACAAATAGCTCAAGTTTCTTGGCATGGGAACCTTTATGCTGTTCCTTTAGATGTCATGGAGCAGTATAAAGTTAGTAACGAAGAAGACTACATGTCTATTGAGGATGTTTTTTCTGATTTAACTGAAGAATATGGGGAGCCTGGTGTTTTACTGAGAGGGTTGCGATTCAGAGAAGGATTAAGCCAGAATGAATTCGCAAAAAAAATGAATATGAGTCAAGCGAATCTTTCTGCTATTGAAAATGGAAGAAGATCTATCGGTAAAATACTCGCAAAACGTATTTCTGAAGTTTTTGACGTTGATTATCGGATGTTTTTATAAATGGCTGCGATTCTGGAGCTCTTGGCTATCTAAGGCAACATGCGGACTTCTTATTGAATAGAAGTGCTATAATTACCCACATGAATTTATATTATTGAGTTGAGTCATGACAGGTGCTGCAATAGAAATCTTAATATATAAGCCAGATCCAGATCATCCACTGCCTGAAAATCAAAGAGGAGTGGTTATTAACCCTCGCCTAAAACAACGGTTCGAGCAATTTATTCCAATTGGCATCTATTTAGTAGACTCTGATTTAAAGTATTATTTTTTCGATCAGTGTGATAAATCCCCAAAAATCTATAGTAGTTTGAATGAACTCAAACGAGACTTACCTGTAGAACTAGACAATATATTTGAGAACAATCCAAAATTATTTATTATGGGGCATGCTGGTGGTGGCGAATATGGTATGGGTAATTGCCATGGTCCAAGTGAGCAGTTATATGGTGATAATTTTGATAAATTATTAAACGAATATAAAGCGGTATTGCCTGACAATCATGGTGATGTTTTTGTGACGCTGGAGGGTTGCAATACAGATAGTCAGCTTGGTGCAGCAGCAAATGGTCAGGAAAAAACATTTTTAGAAAGAGTATCAGTGAAACATCCAGAAATCACGTTTGGTGGAACTGGACCATGGAATGCTGAAGATGCACAGACCGGTTTCCGATCCCTTTCGCCAGCATCCCCTATCACATCGATGTCGGGAAATGTTTGGAAGGCTGGAAACAGCGTTATTTTTCATCATGGTAAATGTCAGCTTGCCGTTCGAAAATCTTTATTTGCAACAACGCAAACAGCTAAAGAATTAAAAATTAACACCATAGAGTATGCCTGTGCATTTCTAGGAAAAGATGTCAGCGATGAACTAATAGCAAAGATAGCTTTAAATCGAAATATTCTAACTATTCAAGAGTTAACTAAAATTGAAGGTTTTCCAAAATTACGATTTGAAGGAGAAGATGTTACAAAGTTCGTTGAAAAGGAAAGCCAAATATCAGCTAAAGAGCAAAAAAATTATTTAAAACGTGTTCATCACATCTTAGGTCGGGCGAACCCTATAGAACAGCTGACAGATAGAGATATACTAGAACTTCTCTTAGGTTTAAAAGAACCTTCTGTATTTAAAGATCATGAAGGATTGCTAGAGTCAATTCTAGCTAATAAAGCTTTGTTAAACCTGGCAATAGTAAGTTGTGGAAAAGTTCTTATTGGTGGACCAAGTAATGATAGTGTCATTGATTTATTATTAAAACATGGCGCTGATATTAATCATGCTGATAAAGAAGGTATGACGGCCTTGCACTATGTAGTACAGAATTTTTATAATTATAGAAAAGAACCACTACACCTCATTAAAAAGTTATTAGAGTGCGGAGCTAGTCTTGAAGTGCGAAATAAGAAAGGGCAGACTCCTATCGAGACAGCGCAAGAACATAGTCAAGATGGAAGAGTGACCTCTAGTGATAAGCTTCTAGAGTCGTTGAAATATGGCAATAAACCACCATCTCCATTAGAACTAAAACAATCTGTTAGACAAATATTTCAGATGAGTCAACACAAAGCAGATGAGCTACTTTCATTGCCTATTTCTAAACGTGAATATAGCAAATGTAGTGGAGGCACTCTTTATATTCCCGAAGATGTAGTAGAAAAATTGCATGGAGTTCTGCAATATGTAAGGGGCAATCCTGAGCTATTATCTTTATTTGAGTCAGAGCTTAGTGAGGTTACCAGCGCTCTTAAAAGTGGTGTAGGGACTGGAAAAGTGTTTGATGATGACGATGAGATTACTCCTAAATTTTTTAGTGATGCAGATCAAAGACTAGAACGGATTGTCGGTATACTGCACGAAATGAAGCAAGAAGTGTCCACTTCAAAGATTGTTGAAAATAAAATGCAAGAGTCGAACTCTCAGATGAAAAACTAGTAAAATATCCTTATTACTACACCTTATTTATTGGTAACTTTATTTTGATTCAATTTACTCTTCTAAATATTTAAGATTTTTGCGTCAGGGCGCAAGTTCCGGAGCGCTAGGCCATTTTAAATGATGCAAAACACATCCTGAAATAGACAAAAGAGGCTGTCTTCAGTTGTGGCAAGGACTCTCTTAATTTTCTCAATTTTGTAGTTCAGCTT
>NZ_MKTO01000011.1:0-17325 GCF_001897665.1 Legionella sp. 39-23
GTGCAAGCGTGTTCAAAGATGTTTCAATTACCTAAATTTAAAATTGAAGCGTTGTTGCGCGGCATTGTTGCATTAGACGCCAATACGATGCAAAGAATCGCTGATGAGCTTGAAGTGAGTTCAGATTGGTTGTTTGGTGATGCGAAAGAGAAAGCGACACACCATTAAATAACTAAGGCCTGAATAATAACGACTCATCATTCAATACGCCTACGGTGGCAACACCGTGTGTCGCCAGCCAACGATTTACCTGTTTACGTTTGGTGTAAATGGGTAAATCATAAGACATCGCCGTTTTAAGTATCTTGTTTACCACTTTATCAGACAGAAAATACTCGGGATAATTTTTACGTAAGTACTTTTTCAGATTTTTACCTTTGTCTGATAACCAAAATCCACCACCAAGTGATGCGGAAATGCAAATTTTTTTAATGTCTCCAAAACGTGAAAAACTAATGAGTTTGTGTATCGAGCGTTTACGAATGTAATGAGTTGTATGATGACCAAAAAATTTGGTTTTGCTATAACGTTCGGCAACTAAGCCTTTGGGCTTAATGAACCAGCCCGAAGGATGGCGTTCGCTTTTCTTTTCCAGTACCCCACCAAAAAAAAACCAAGTTCCTGCATAACCAGAATTTCTACCCGTTGAGCAATACCAAGGGGTGTTATTAATGACGGTGATTAAGCGGTGAGTTCCATTTTTCCACAAATTTGCTGAAATCATGGTGTACGAATGAGATTTTGAACGCCGATCGAAAATTATCATCGAAAATCAGTCCAATTTAGGTTAGTTAACTGAATGTCGCCAGTTTTTTTAATATTTAATACGAATATTTCTGATGCATTTGTGGTCATTCCCGTCTGGCAGGAATGACCCACTCCCTGATGCTCTTTAAGTCATTCTTTTTATCAAGACAGTCTGTGATACGTGTTAAGCCCATGGTTGAATACATCAGTGAGGTTAGCAACGCTGGGGATTGTCGAGTTACCGGAGAAAAACGCCAACCCTGCTTGGATCCCGCGTGCAATGTTGGCACCGGCAGCCAATTGATTTAATGAATTAGGGGCAATTGCTTCAAACGTATGAATTGCAACATCCGGTAGATACTCTATTGCTGCAGCTTCTGGGTTATTAACGTATTGAAACATGACGAATGCAGCAACTAATGCATTATAACCTCGATAGACGGTGCTCCAGCTTAATAGGTTATACATACTTACAGGCTGTTGAGTCGCTTGTTGTTTTGCATAAGACATATCATTACTCCTTGTATTTATAGATTAAAAAATTGTCCTTTCGTGTGTCATTATAAAGTAAGTTGTAAGTTTTTAAATAAGTCTAGCTCCCTCCGTAGATGATGGGGGCTTTACTTCAGTGCTCGAAATCAGCTCATTTTGTCTCAAGCGAGCGACATGTTAATGACCTAGTTCGCTAATGAAAAACCCTTATATTTTTCCAAAAAATAAAGTTGAAGTTGAAAAAAAACTAGTTAAAATAATGACTTGCCGCTGGAAAACCTTAGTTAGAAAAGGAGGTAACATTTTCAGTAGCGCAAATCAATTCATGGATTAAATAAGCACTTAATCCCTTATTCATATTTCTTTATAAAAGGATTTAAAAATGCCTGGCTCAACCTCAAACATATTAGACCGCCTTCAAGCACGTGTACCGACCTCTTCTGCAGCCCATCGGAATGCGCAAAGAAGTAATGGAGGCTTATTAGTGACGCAAGGCACAGTACAAGCAGGGATGCAAATTACGAATACAATGAGCCCAATTCCTTTAATACCAATAGCTTTTGCACAGGTACTCAATTCCGGATATGCAGTAGCGCGTTCTGATACTCATCTTAATGAAAAATTGATTCAAGGGCTGCAGGCGATATTCTCGGCAGTGATCTTAGGGTTGGCAATCAGTTTGGTATTTCATGACGAGCAAATAGTGCAGCAAGTCATGTACTTATTTCAACTCCTCTACGGTTCATTATTCCTGGTTACATGGGGAGGCAGTGAAGTTTCTAAAGATCCCACTTCAACAACTGCAGCCAATGCAGTGGCTCCGCAGCTACTTAAATCCATAATCAAGAGACCTGTTGATGAAGATTTAGAAAAAGGTGAGAAAAGTGAGTTGGAAGACGAAGTTGATGCAAGTGATGAGGAAAACGTGCACGAGATGAAAAAAATGTCTAAGTCTTAATGATGGTATTTGGGGGAGGGGCATTCTGTTTAAGATAGCCCCTCAGAAGGTATGTTTTGGGACTATTTTACATTTGGTGAGAAGGTTGTTGATCCTCTCCAAGTTTGATACCGGTCAGTGTTTGTTGAAATATATCGAAATTATTGATTTTTGAACGGGTATTAATTATTGGGAACATAATATGTTGAAAAAAAGCCGCTCTTTTTTCAATTTCTTCAGCATAAATTTCGGCGACTAGTTCGGGCTCATTTCTAAATTCACCACAGCCCCAAGCTCCAAGTAGCACATTAGGTTGCTCTGCAAGAATTAATGTATCCAGTTGCGCTGCAATCCGTCGTCGCAAATCATCTTTATGTTGTTTGAGCACTATAGGTTCTTGTGATTGTGATTCAGCAAAGTGTTCTGGAGCCGCAGATCTTAATTCATAAAAGGGAAAAATATGTTGGTCTGGAAGAAATGCGAAACTTAATCCAGAATCCGCAACCATATTTGGGGCATATTCATCCATTGCTAATGGAAGTGACACGATTGGACCTCTAAAGCAAATTCTGGGCTCTTCACTGAAAAACGTTTTATTTGCGTCCGGTGAATAGGCTTCTTTACATCGTTTCTTTAGCATTTCAAGTTCCATTGGCAGCATTTTCTTTCTGCCTTCTACCAACTCTCTTCCTTCCGGAGTATAGAGGAATGTGTTTTCGTAATCCCTATCGCATATCACTATTTTATCCTTTAAGGATAGGGCACATGTGGTTCGGTGCCACATGTTTTCTTCTTGAGCACTTCCACCTTGCAATGCCGCCCCTCCAGGATAGAGCGAATTTGCCATGTTTAATACAGCATATAGTCTTCCATACTTTCGGGTTGCTTCTAGTGCTACATCACCCCAATCTTGATTTACCACCTCAACTTCAGAAGGAGGTTCTGCTTTGTTTGCTTTCCAATGATTTAGATTTGCTGTTGCCTGCTTTTTTAATTTTCTGAGTTTTACTGGGTCGGTTATTGTAGTTAATGTTTGGCCCATACTCTCATGACGCCAACTCTCTCCAGAAAGAGCGCCTCTGACTAGGCTTGGTTTTTGTGCTTCATACATATCCATAATAGCGGAAAACTCTGGATTGCTAGCAGTTTGCAGACCCCTTCTTCTAAAAAATTTTAGCAACATAATTCAAAATCCTTACTCTATTTGCACTCAATATATCATTTTTATTAAGTACTCTGATCTATACCTATTGCTTTAAATGAATAGGCAACAAAATTTGAGCACAGGGTTCTGCTGGAACCAATCTTACTCAAGCGCCACAAGAGCGCGATTCATAAATGAATCAATATGATTATATATTGATCATAGTGTATATGTTTTTTAATTCAAGAGAAACACTAGTCTTGTTAAGACAATAAACCATTCTTTCTCTTTTTAAGAGGGCATATACGAGAATCAGTGTTAAAAAAATCGTCGATATTGAGCTGAATTTATATTCCTTCAGCATTAAATAAGTTATATTAATGAAATCATTGAACAAGGAGAGTTTGTATGATGAAAAGCTGTGTAAAAAATATGATCGGAGTAGTTCTATTTTCTTTTTCAATTCATGCCTTTGCTGATGACACGATCAAAGTACAAGTCAAAACTGATGAGCAAACAGCAGCAGCTTTAGGTTTTATTGTGGATGGTAAAAAATCAGGTGCGCGTGGGAAATCCTATTCAGGCAAGGGACCTGCAAATAAGGTATATGTCTTTGGATACCGAAAAAATTCTGCATTTGGCAAGGATATTATGTGTGGTTCCCAAAAGTTGGCAAAAGACAGCACGGTGACCTTAGTAACTACAGGTGAGCATTGCACTATTCAAGTAGATTAAACGAAATCTAAAAGAATTGTTTGCAGGATGGACGTTTTCTCATATTTATCTGCTGAACTTAAAGAGCAGATAATCCTGCATCTGCAATCATCCGTTCGTAAATCAAAACCAAAACTGAACCTTGATGAATCTCCAAAACAATTTCTGAGTGCAGGGTTCGATTGAAACACGATGTTTGTCCTGGAAAAGAAAGCGTTGCGTTGTTGAGCTCCCACTGAAGTCCTGTTGAAGAAACAATTGCCGAGGGTATTCCCATTAACGAGATTTTTGTATGGATAGGTAATGCGCAATGCATACGGGAGTGTTCATTGAGAACAAAGCCACGCAGGGGCGGGGCATACAAAAGGCAGTTTGTTTCCATAAAGATATTAATATTATTCAAGATATGATCCAAATGCCCGCCATTTATTCCTACAATGATGGCGGGTAATAAATCATTCTCTTTTAAATAACTCATCGCTTTTTGAAAATCACTATAATTTTGATCTACTAAACGCAGAGAACGATGGTTTTCTAAAATGGCAGGCCGTACAGAGTCCAAATCCCCAGTGATTAATTGTGGGTGGACTCCACGTTCCAATAAGCTATTGGCTGCACCATCAGCTGCAATGACAGGCAAGTTCAGGCTAATGAAAAAAGAAGACTCAGGTAGATCGCCATTGAGGCAGAGAATCGATTGATAGCCTGTTAAATTAATTACATCGTGCATCATAATATCTTTTTAAAAGAATAAGCAGCAAACTGACAATCAAACCGACTACATTAGAACTGATTACAAAAAAGGAATCTGTATTGCTCCCATAAATAATCCATGCGACAGAGCAGATGAGGTAATTAATCAACATAATCATGGACAGATCTTGAGTCGATTTTGTTTTTAAGGATTTGACAATTTGTGGTAATAAACCAATAAATGAAGTAATAAACGCTATAAGACCTGAGAACATAACAATAGACACATTTTCCTCCGCTCAGACGAATGAGATCAGGTTCAAAGGGTTGGTTTATCCTCTCAGCCATAACCGGCACCCCTAATGTACAAATATTATTCTACCATGAAAGTGTTTCTTTGCCATAGGATAATTCAAAAAACAATAGTTGTTGTTTCCTGATCCCTTTTACCCATTGCGGCAAATTTGTTGCACAAAATGCTCGTCTAACTTATTCGTATGAGACCATCAATATGTTCAAGCAGACCCTGGCGCTTCATGTGCCAGCATCATATTGCTCACATTTCTTACAGTCCGCTGATAAAACACCACGCCACATTCGTTTTTTTATTGCGCAAAAAGCGAAGTTTTTTTATCTGTTCAAATGGTTTTCTTTTTAGCATAATGGGCGGCGGTGTCAGTTTGGTTTAAAAGTTTTTTATCTTCAAATTGTCATTAGAGTAAGTTATTGATCCTTAAAGATATGTTCCTTGAGGATGTTTTTTTCAGATAAGGAATGAAAATGAAAAGATTTGCTGTGTTAATCGCGGGATTGGCTCTAACTGGGTTGGCAGTGGCTGACAAACCTAAAGAAGAGGTACGTCATATTGTGACGCTCAATGGCCTGAAGCAAGGTGATGGACGGTATATTCGTACCGATGTTGTTGAAAATGGTAAATATAAGTTTGGCTATTATTTTTGTGGTACCCGTCATAGCGTAGTTTATGGCGATATTGTTTTTGCTGATGAGGTGAGTGAGAACTATCGCGTAGAGCGATCCCTGAAATTTTCAATTTGTCAGGATGAGACTTTAACTGATTGCCAGGAATTTGCATCGGACCAGTTTACTATTTTTAAGAATAAAGATGGTTATCTAGAGACCGACAGTCGCCCTATTGTGCCTCTTAGTATTGCATCAGTAAAAGATGCGTATAAAGCATGCGAACCTAATCCAGCAGAAAATAATCGGATGAAAAAAATAATTCATGCAGGCAGCGATTATCTGATTCGTCAAGGTTAATTGGATATAGCTTGGGGGAGGCGCAGTAACCTGGGTTTCTGAAATGAATGAACACTTTAATCCCTGCTTATGCCGCGCTTCCCCAACGCTACATAAAAACTTGTTAATAACTGCAGATTTTTTTGCAGCCCTAGAGCAAAAGCACAAAAATTTTACTATAATGCCCCGCTATTTTTTTATAAATTGAATATTATGTTGCAAACAAGAACCTCCATTGTATTTATTGGCTTATTAGCGGCTTTTTCTTTACTTACCTTTGATCTTTATCAACCTTCGTTGCCTTATCTCACCAATTTTTTTGATACAACACATGACTTAAGCCAATTAACCTTAAGTATTTATCTGTTTGTTTTTGGGGTTACTCAATTAGTCTGGGGACCACTCATCGATCATTTTGGGCGACGTCGTTTATTGCCTGCAAGCTTACTCATTGCAGTTCTTGCCAGCTTAATCTGCGCTTTCGCTCCGAATATTTTTGTGCTCATTCTCGGAAGGGCATTACAGGGGTTTGCCTTGTGCAGCGCTAATCTGATTGCGTTTTCAATCTCGCGAGACTTTGAAGATACGGTAGAGCGGGCCAAGGTTTTATCCTATGTGTCTATGATTGTTTCAATATCTCCCATTCTTGCTCCAGTATGTGGGTCGCTAATCTTTACCTATTGCAGTTGGCAAGCGAATTTTATGTTGATGGCTGTAATTGGCCTGGTGCTCTTGTTGCAAGCGCGCAAAGGATTATTTGAGTCACCATTTTGGACTCAACCCCAAGAACCTTTTAAGATAAAAAAGGTAATCAAAGCCTATCAAGACATCATTCCATCGCCTACGCTTTGGAGTGGTTCTTTTATTATGATGTTTAGCTTTGCTGCGGTCATGCTTTCCGTGATTAATTCATCCTACATTATTATTGATCAACTGGGTTTTTCACCCTTAATGTATGGCATTATCTTTATTATTAATGGATTAAATATTATTGTCGGGAATTACTTAGGCATTTGGCTGCGTAAGTATTTCAGTATGGCTGCCACCATTTATCTAGGTAGCTGGTTTATTATTAGCGGAGGTTTTGCGATGTTATTGTATGCAAACTTTGCTGAATTTGATTTATATGCTTTGTCTTTTGCATTAATTTGTAACTTAGGAATTAGTTTAACCGCACCGGCCACGATGTCGATTATGCTTGCAGACTATAAGGAAAATACTGGTCTCGCATTAGCCATAATTCATACCGTACGTATGTTTGGTTCATCTGTATTCACTATCATCAGTGCTTATTTACTGGTGCAAACACTTACGGCATTGCCTTTAGGCTTAATTGTTTGTGGACTCGGTGCTCTGTACAGCGCTTGGTATTTTAATCGCGTGACGATGAGTGACTCTGAGTTGGATGGGGCGGAAGCTGCTTAGTGCGTTAAGGTTCTAATATAAAAATTGGCAAAACGGGTAAACAGATTGTACACTTAAGGTGTTTAAAGGCTTATTCTTACTCAGGGACCTGACTTTATCAAGCATCATGGAGGATATAAATGAGAATATCGCGATCTGTTGTTGTTGGAGTTTCATTGCTCCTTTCATTAAATCAGGCTAATGCACAAGATCTTGATCCTAATGCGGACAGTAATAATATCACTAATTTTTCTCAATTAGTGAAAGCAGTTGAAAGTGGTGAAGATGTTCGAGGAATCATTCATTTTGATAACTGTGAAGCAACAGGACCACTTGCTACCCAAGCTATGAGACGATTAGAGGGGGCTACCACTCGTTTTAATTTCACCAACTATTTTCATGGTCAGGAAACTATTAATAACATATTGATAGATACGGTGACTACGTCTATGAAAATTTTTATACAAAACCCCTCAGGAGAATTCCTAACGTTATCAGGTCGTTTAAGTGTTTTTGACGATAATACAGTGACACTACACGTGAATTTTTTTGATCCCATTTTGCATAAGCAACAAATGGTAGTCGATTGGACTTGTAATTTTAATAAGGACGACGGTAAAAATGGTTTGGTGTTGTTTAACTCTTAGAGTGAACTACGAAATAAATAAATTGCCCCTCCTATTTTCCGTTCTTTGCTGTGGTGTACTTCGGTATGCACAGCGAAGAGTGGTCTTCTCATATTAGTATTTTAAGCCTATATTAGCTCTACGACTTACCAGAGCTAATTCTTAGAATTTAATACCGTATCTATGGTATCATTTTGTTTTAATAAACAATGATTGTGCACAATGAAAATAAAAGTTTTTTTTTATAGTTTGTTTCTATTAATGAATCTTGACGCAGTCGCTGCACCTCGTTTTATGCCGGCTGAACCGTCGTCTGCAACCCGTTATGAAATCAATGGGCCTGCTTTATGTGCTACCGCCAAAGAGACTTTGGCTTATTTAAATAAAGGCAGCCATTATGATCCTCGGGTTATTCATGAAGGCAAAGTGTTTAAAATCCCTCTTGTGCGAGTCAAAGCAACCTTAATATTTATTTGCCAACACCAAAACGAAATGAATAATCCTGCTTTTGTTAAAGCACACTTTGATTTTATGCGTTGGTATCCTGATCAAGAACAAGCGAAGCCACTGAGTATGCAAAAACCGCTTCTTGCGCATTTACCCAAAGATAAGATTTTAATGACTAAGTATTATGTTCATCGTGCTAAGGCATCAACTACACGCAACGCGGTTTATCCCTTTGCCCTTTATGGTCTTCCTAAGGATGAAGAATTACTGACTTTGGAGGAGGCAGAGGCTAAGCCTGGACTGATACGTTTCCAATATGGCAAGCAGGCTATTTTAAAAGGCGCATTAGCGAATAAAAATGTACCTGCTTTGGGTTATTTCAATCGAGAAGACATCGAAGCAGCATTAATGCAAGGTACCGTTGTTGCTGATTTTGGCTTGAACCATCCAACAAAAACCTTTAATGTGCATCGTTGTAATAACATTGCATATGACAAAGCCAAAAATCCCTATCAGCAAGAGCGTTATTGGTATTTTAAACCAGTAGCAGGCATCAAAGGCTATGGAAAAGATGCAGATCATAAAATTACTGTGAATACAGAAGTTACTTTTGCCGCTGATCTTACGCAGTTTGGTTTAGGTAAATTATTGATGGTGCAATACCCTAATCGTTCAGGAAACATGGTGACACGAGCTGGCATTTTTGCTGACACCGGAGGCGCATTTGAAAATAATTTGTATCAAGTTGACTTTTTAGCGGGCAGTTATGCTGGGAGAAAAGCGTTTGCGCAGGCAACCCATCATTTGCCAGATTATGTAACAGCATACTTTATGGTATTAAAAGAATAATATGAAAACTCTTCTACTTTGCTCATTTTTTATAAGTTCGCTGGTACATGCCTTTTCTTGTAATGACGCGCAAAAAATTCATAAAGCACCGATTCAATTTGATCTCCAACGTGTTGTGTTAACACGTCAGTATCAATTAACTCATTATGGAATCGATTCGAAGTCCATTGAAATTGAACCGAAAATGATTGTTTTGCATTGGACATGTATCCCTACGTTCAAAGCAACTTTTCGTGTATTTAATCCACCAATATTCCCCAAAAACTCACCGCGCATTAAAGAGTTGCCTGGTGACTTGAACGTCTCTACCCATTTTGTAGTAGATCGAGATGGAAGCATCTATCAACTTATGCCGGATCATTGGATGGCTCGGCATGTTATAGGCTTGAACCATTATGCTATTGGTATTGAAAATGTAGGTGGGATTGATAGCAAAGATGATCTCACCGAAGCACAGACAAAAGCAAACGCATTTTTAGTCTGTTATCTCAAAAAGAAATATCCGGAAATAAAATATGTTATTGGCCACAATGAATATTTAAATTTCAAAAATACGCCTCTTTGGCTCGAAAAGGATCCCAATTACCAAACGGATAAAGATGATCCAGGCCCCGATTTTCTTAGGCGAGTTATGAAGTTAGTACGTGGCAGCCAAGGCTGGCATCAACATCCAGAGCATCGACTTCAGGTTGCTGGCAGGAAATATCATGAGCAAGAAACCAGCGAAATCAATGCTTTTTTTAGCTCTATAGGGCTATGAGCAACTACGCTTAGTATATAATAAAGTTTAAAGACGCAGTGCAAATAATAGTGCTGAACCTAAATGATCTGATTCAATTCATGGAGTGAATATGTCTGATAAGTTATTGGATGTACTGGTAGTTGGCGCCGGCCCCGTCGGTTTATTTTGCGCAAATGAACTAACCCGCCAAGGTTTGAGTTGCCGGATCATTGATAAAAAGTCGACGCTCAGTGACAAGTCTAAAGCGTTGGCCATTCATATTCGTACACTTGATCTGCTTAGGGATTGTGGTTTTCTTGATGAAATACTCATTGAGGGACAAAAAGTAGACGGAGTTATGTTTAAGTCTAAGGGAAAAGAGTTAATTCATGCAACGTATGCCAATGTTGAAGCAGATTATCATTTTGTTATTGATCTCCCTCAAAGTAAAACGGAACATATTTTCTATCAAGGATTAGCTGATAGAGGTTTGCAGGTTGAATGGCAAACTGAACTGATGGAAAGCGAACAATCAGCAACCCATATGGTATCTACTTTAAAGCATGTTGATGGCAGTATGGAACAGGTTCAATCGCAGTGGATTATTGCTTGCGATGGTTCACACAGTACCCTAAGAAAATTAGTGAATGCAGAGTTTATAGGCTCTTCCTTCAAACAAACTTGGTGGCTTGCTGATTTGCTTATTGATTGGGAGCTGCCAGAGAATAAATTTATAATCTATGTGAGTGCCGAAGGGCCACTAGCCTGTTTTCCAATGGGAGAGAAACGTTATCGTTTGGTCATGACTGCCCCAGAAAAAATCATGCATCAAGAACCTTCAATCGAAGACATTACAAGGGCTTTTAAGGCGCGTTGTACGGATTCAGCAACCCTACGTGATCCTATTTGGATTAGCCAATTTGGTATTGATCACAAGCAAATTCAAAACTATCGTTACGGACGCGTATTTTTTGCTGGTGATTCAGCGCATGTTCATAGTCCTATGGGTGGGCAAGGTTTAAATACGGGGTTGCAAGATATCTATAATTTGGCCTGGAAATTAGCGCTGGTGCAAAAAGGACTGGCAACCGATGCATTGCTTGATAGTTATCATTGCGAACGTCATCCCATTGCTGCAGAGGTATTAAAAAATACGGGAGCAATGACTCGTTTGATGATGATGAGTAATCCGTCGATGATTTCTCTGCGTAACTTCTTTTTACGCATAGCCATGTCGTTCGATTCGATTAAAAATTTTGTCATGTATAATTTGGCCGAGTTGTCAGTAAGCTATGCCAAAAGTCCAATAGTTAAAGTACTCGGCGAAAAGACAAAGTTTCATGTTGGTGAGCTTCTTATGAACTTCCCTTTACTTGATGCGCAAACTAAAGAAAAAAGAGAGCTGCAGCAAGTGACGCAAGGAACGCTACATCATTTATTGTTGTTTGTGGGACTTGCTGATAATAACGCTCTGTCCGCTTTCGCTGAACTTGCTGCAACTGTTACGCAGCAATTTAAGGGGCTAATAAAAACTCATATTATCCTTCCGCATTCGGGAATGAATATAGCTGACAAAGGGATTTCAATATTGATTGATGAACATCAAAAGATGTACCAGCGCTTTAAAATCAGTCAACCTACCGTGGTGTTGATTCGGCCTGATAAATATATTGGTTTAACCCAGATGCCAGTGAATAAAGAAGAGTTAATGGAGTATTTGGAACATACCTACTTCCTTACGAGTTCTAAAATTTGATGCAAGATAGCCAGCATGATAAGTAAATAAAATAAGCCTTGATGGTTTTTTTGTGACTCTGTATGATTTGCAGCCATATTTTATAGGATTTAGGATTTTTTTAATGGTCGCAACTTCCAAACAGATAAAAATTGAAAAGGAGAAAAAAAAACACGCTTTGCAGGTCGCAGAAGCACTTACAAAACAAATCAAATCTGGAGAAGCGACAGGAGTTTTATCTGGGATTACAGATAATATTATTAAATTTGCTTTAAAAGCATCTGAATATATTGTGCAGTTTCAAGAGACTATGCCCATAGGCAACAAGAATGTCCCGATAAAGTTATTGGGTGGTTCTGCAATCCCTATTTATTCGATAACGTATAAAGATGTACCTGTTGTTTTCCGGGTTATTTCTGAACATGATATTGATTTTCCTGCATATATCAGAGCGCGCAAACATAACGTGTTAAACAAGCACTTCCCTGAACAATATGCGCTGGAAGAGTTCATGCATAGAAGCCAAAAATATTATTTAGAGGTTGTGGAATATTGTGGACGACAGGATTTGCGAGTAGTAAACAACGATTTTGTCAGTCGTATACAGTATGTTAGAAATATGTTGCAAATAATGGCTGATCTGCGTGCCGCAGGTTTTTGTTTTACAGACTTTAAACCCGGCAATTTTGTGATTGCTGATGATGGTCGTTTGGTTCTTTCAGACGTGAAATCTTTGCGAGACGTAACTGGAAAAGATGCGATTCCAGTAAATGAGCTGAGTAATAATATTTCTGTAGGGTATCAATTCTTGCTTGATTCGGTGAGTAATAACCCCGGCTCAAAACCCATGGTTTCTATACAGGAAATTGAGTACGAATCCCGTTATAGTTTGGGGATAAGTATTTATGAAGTGCTTACCGGTCATTTTATTGTATCAGAACATATGAAGGCACAGGCTGCAATCAAAGACTTAGTCAATAAACCAGAAACGGATGCAGACGAGCGCCCCTTCTCTTCTTTTTTGCAACAGCAGGCAACCACAGGCTTAGGTGAAACTCTTGAACGAATGCAAAAAGAGGACTTAAGTGAACATATGAATTTAGAGCATGAAGTGTTTCAAAGTCCTGTAGGTTTTGCTTTAAAAGAGATCATTCTCTCATTGACAAGTAAAACAAAGACACAACGAATGGAGGCGCAAGAGGCATTGACTCGTTTGGATCTTGCGATTGGTTTTACTCAGACCTCATCAGCACCGTCTTCTACTGAGGATGATCAAAGTGTGGAGGTATCATCTTCTAATTCTCCTGGAGCTGTGAAAACCCCTGAGTCGAAGAAAATCGTGAAACAATATTCTCAAGCGGAGCTCCCCACAATGTTTAAGAGAGCCTCATCGGCTCCTGCACCGGAAAGGGAAGCACCAGGTACGCCAACTGTCAGCGACAAAGTAGATAAATTTAAGCGGTCGGGTAGTTTTTTGAGTAAGATTTTTAGCTCCCCAAAGAAGGAAAAGGCAAAGCCTGTGATGGAAGCAGAAAACCCGGCGCCATAGAAGATTATCTCATGAATTACTGAGTTCTGATTATTGGTTTTTGTTGACTAACAAGCCATTAAAAAAACAGGTTTTCAGTAATTCTTAAGAATTTATTTTATCCAAGCGTTTGACGATGCATGCCGTGGCGAGCATAAGTTGATCGATTTGGATTAATAATGATTAATTTATTGCCTAAGGTGCACAAAAGATTGTAATCAATTTAAAAATAGAATAAAAATTTGCTTAATGATTGTATGGCTTATTGCTTGACAGTAAAAATTAGTCAAAAATGCGGTAAAAGAAAATTAAATACCTTATCAAGGTCACCAAACCTTCCTAACAAACTATGGACTGTTGCATGCTGATAGGGAAATTTCTAATGTACGTTTATCATACACTTTGAAATATGCAGTAATGAATGCTTTACTGATTAGGCGCGCGTGAGCGATTACCTTATTATTGATGCTAAAAAATTGAATAAAAATAATGAGAAATGGATTAAATATCATATGAAAAAATTACTGGCGCAGCATACCAATACTCTAAGTATAAAAAGTACTGTAATGTGTTGGTTTTTGGGTTTTGTATTTTCAGTAAATGGTTTTGCTGCTCCGAGTGATGCGGAGCTGATTAGGAAGCTAAATGTTATTGAAAAAAAATCAAATACAATCATGGGGATTACTGCCATTTATATAGAGAAAAATAAGGTGATTGCACATAACAGCAATCAACGCTTTTTCATGGCAAGTACCATCAAATTACCGATCGCGATGGCTTTTTTACATCGAGTCGATGAGAAAAAAGACTCTTTGAATCGTGTGATTAAAATGGATGCGCGTAATTCGGTTCCTGGATCTGGAGCACTGCATTATTTATTCGAAAAGAAAAAACTGAATATTTCTTTAAAACAAATACTGATGCATACACTTAAGAACAGTGATAATAGTGCGAGTGATGCATTATTGCAGGCAGCAAATGGTCCTAAATATGTTGCACAACGCATGAGTGCGTTGGGATTCAATAATATTTTTATTAATCGCTCGATTATGGAAATGTTTGTGGATACAAATCATGTGGATCGTACCTTTTTAAAAAAACGCCAGCCGGTATATTCCTGGCAAAAAATATCGAATCGTGTGCCCCTGCGAGAAAAGCAGAAAGCCTGGCAACGTTTTGAAAATGACACTCGCGATACCACGACTCCGAATGATATGGCGAAATTGCTGGTGAAATTATATAAAAAGCAGGCACTTTCAGAATCAAGTACCAATCTTCTTATGAAGATCATGGAGCAATGCCGAACTGGTCGCAGCAGGATAAGAGGGTTATTACCTCCCAGTGTTAAAGTAGCTCATAAAACTGGAACGTGGTCCATTTATGAGCGAGATTATTTAAGATATCCTGGTTCTAAAAAACTGTATCGTTTCGTGAGTGACGTTGGCATTATTACGTTACCCAATAATAAAGGCCATATTGCGATTGCAGTATATGTTAAATCGAAATCAGCCAGTGATTACCCCCGCAGTCATGCCATAGCTCTTGCGAGCCGTGCTATTTATGATCATTTTATGAAGTCATAATCTTTACAACATAGCCTGGGTGCAGCGTGGCGGTACCCGGGTTAAAAAGAAGTTATTCTATCCCGAGCTACGCTGCATCCAGACTACACGCTGCACATTGTCCCCATTTTCATACATGGCCTAGAAAAGTTGCATTATTTCGTATACTCTGTAAAAAAAATTAACTTTAAATACAAGGAGGTTGGAATGCGTCGTTGTTTGATTTTGTTTTTTAGTGCACTCATCAATTGTTGCATGAGTTTTGGTTTATACGCACAATTGCCTTGCTATTATCAGGAGCTATCTGCTGAAGAAAAGCGTGATTTATTATGGAGTGAAATTACTTTAAGCCACGAAGAAGATCCCTTGCCAGTACTTACTGGTAATAGTTTTAATGAAGTGCTCGAAAAACTAAAAGGATTGTTTAACTTAAACCCTACATTTGATTCTGCCAGTGATGAAATTCCTACCGGACGAGTAAAAATTATTCATGCCAATGGTTCAGTAGGTAAAATCGCTCTAGTTCCTGCCGCCGATCATCCTTTCACTGGTATTTATCAAACCGGAGGTGTAGGGGTTGCACGTCTTTCGTTAGCAACGCCTCCCGCTGATGATAATTATATTCCTGGCATGGCGATTAAATTTTTAATCGCAGAACATGCTTCTGTAAATTTGCAGGTGATGAATTTGCTTGAGGGACAAAAAGACAATTGGAATTATTTTGCAAAAGATTTTTCGAACCAAATACCTCATGCGACAAATTGGACCTTGAAGGCAATTGAGAAAATATTTGAATGGACTCGTGACCCTGCCAATAATCTTCCTTTGTGGCATTTGGCTGCTTGGACGAGTGAAGGACGAGTGACGGGGATCCCTGTCTTTCCTGAACGGATCTATTTTAGACCAACGAGTTTGGTTAAGGATTTGATCCCTGAAAACTCACGAGAAGATTTTAGAGTGTCGCTCGCAGCGATACCTATGGGACCAATCTATGAAGTGTACGGAGAATATCAAGGTACAGAGTACCATATAGGTACCTTAATGTTGGAGAGTGCTTTGCTGGCTTCAAATTATGGCGATAAGAAATTATTTTTCCAACATCAAAGATAACTTGTAGTCCACGTATACGTTTATGTAGATATGATAGGTTGAGCCAAGGGCCAGCCTATCATATTATTCGGCGTGTGTTTAAAAATTAAACAGCGCTCGTTCCTCTTGTCCTTCCGATGCCAGAATCAATTCTCTTGAGCAGGGCTTAGTTGTTGGTTCTTGCAATGCAACAAATGGAGTTGGCGTTGGCAATATTGATTTTCCCAAAAGGGCTAATTTTTTTATGCTGCCATTGATTTCATTATCTTGAATCTTCTTTATGGGGTTCAGTTTGCTTTGCTTATTGAATGCTAGGTCGTGCTCATCTGAATCGAACACTTTATATCTTAAAACATCACGAAGATAGGATTCTGAAGTTGTTTTATCTACGGCATTATTTTTATTTTCCGTGATAAAGCGAAATGCTTTGTCTATCCGTTCATTTTCAGTTTTTCGTGGTTCTTTGCCGCAAGGAGTATCTAAATTATAAATGTGCGGTAGGAGACTTTGAAAGCCATCATGCCCATGCACATAAGTAATATTATAGCCATTGTGTGTTGTGGGTCTTGCTGATTCTGTTTCTTTAATTGCATCCCAACGATTCCAAAATAGATAAATTAAAGGCCATGTTGCACGCTCTTGTTCTGACATATTGGTTCGGTCATGAATCGTGTCAGTATGAAACAGTGAGTGTGTGCTGTTGTTTTCAACATAGGTTTGAAACTGATGATTAATCTGTTCAATGGTTGCTGCTAAAGCTTCTGCGGTGGAGTCGTCATAAGGTACCCCAAGATTCGCTGCCATCAGTTGAATGCTATCGAAGCGAATTGGTGCATGACTAAATAAAGTAATGCCCTGTTCACTGAGCGTGTAATCTAGTACCTTTAAAGTGGGTTTATAGGTTTCATTGATTAAGTGGGTTAATTCCTCGGAGTTAATAATGTCATGTTCGAGTAACAGCTTAAGCCCCCAAAAAGAAGGGATTTGTACATCACCAATGTAACCCGGAGGGGCAAAAGCATGTCCGGCCATGAATTGTTCAAACGCATAAATAAACTCACTGCCATGGTTTGATATGAGAATGTTTAAGGGACAATGATTTCGACGTAGCAGATTAAGAATTCGTACTGTGAAATAATCACAATTTCCGCGATCGGCTATTTCATCACCAATAAGCCGAATGAGTGTTTGATTGTCGCGTACTCCTATTTGCGACATGAATTGGTTAAATTGACTCACAGAGCGAGACAGTTTTTCTTTGGGCTCAGCGAGTTTTTGTTTTAACTTCCTGTGCTCCTCTTCTGCCGCCTGTAGTTTTAAAAGTGTTTGTTCCCGTGATATAGGCGCGGTTTTTTGGACGAAAAAAGGTAATTTTTAAGA
>NZ_MKTO01000012.1:0-17060 GCF_001897665.1 Legionella sp. 39-23
TCTGTAAGTTTTATATTTATTTGGCAGGAAAATTCAAATTTTATTTGGCATTAATCCCATCATTTTGATAGATGATTTAATATTATCTCTTAAGACATTAATTTGGTTTATTGGGAATAGCTTGGGATTTTCGATACACACCAAAGATTTCAAAAGCTTCTTTAATTATATACAAAGCAATAGCGAAACCGACGATTAGATCAGGATAACGAGATTGGGTGAATATTATCAATCCTCCAGATAAAATGACACCGAGATTAGCAACAACATCTGCACGAGTAAAAATCCAGGTTGCATGCAAATGGATCTCTCCCTCTCGGAATCGGCGCAGTAAATATAAAACCACACTATTTACCAAGAGAGAAATACAGGCAATAGTTATTATAATCGCACTCTCGGGAGCACTACCCAACAAAGCTCTTCGACCAACATCAATCAATACCCCTATGCCTAGAATAAATACAAATCCACCGCTTACCAAAGCACTGGTTTCTTTGAACCGTACACTGCGACCTATTGCTAGAAGGGCTAAAGAGTATGCGGAGGCATCAGTAAGCATATCCAAAGAGTCTGCAATGAGACCAGTAGATTGAGCTATAATTCCCGCGATTAAACCTATAACAAACATAATAAAATTTAGAGTTAATGCAATTATTAAGATTTTTTTATCGATTACAGTAGAAGCTTGCTGACATTCACAACTCATAAAATTTCTCCTTAATAAACAAACTTTGCTTACATTCATCGCTCTAATCCATTTTTTTTTGGCAATAATTAGACGCCCTCTTAGTCACTCACTCCATTAAAAACTTTGCGTACTTCCCTTTTCCTAATATAGGTTATTGAGATCAATATGATTGCTTTAACCTAAAGAAACTGCGATTTTCCTTACAGATAAACCTACTGCTAAGAATGCTTTAACTTTATCAGCATCATTATCTGATTTTCTTTTCTGAATTGTCCCTTTAGGCTTACCCAATTAAATTCCTTGCAGTTTTCTGTTGGCCAAGAGCTTCTTTGGTTCCTGAGACTGTGAGATCGCTCAAAGCTGTCATTTCCAGAAGTTGACTTCACAGCATTGTGGTTAAATAAACCCCTCTTTTGTATCAGCTAATTCAATGTTCTTTTGTTTTTTGAGGCAGAATAACAATGCAGCAAATAATGAATACCATAAGAACTGCCGAGGCAGAATAACGGCTTAAAGCCAGCCCGCCGTGATCCAACGGTTTATCGAGAAGGTCACCTACTGTCGCTCCAAGTGGTCGTGTGAGGATAAATGCAGTCCAAAAAAGGCAGGTGTGTGATATGCTTGTCCAGTAATAAGCCAAAGCCACAAGTACGAGTCCTGCAGAAAATGCAAGCGCTCCTCCCTCATAACCAAGACCAGTTGTATCAGCCATCCAATCACCCAGAGCTGTACCCAAGGTCTGAGAAAACATGATCGTCATCCAGTAGAATCCTTCTGCCTTACGGGAAGTAATCATATTGATCGAGACTGAGCCTTGGGAGCGATACCAAAATCCAAGGGATGCCAGGAGAAAAACAAACAGGAGCAGCGTTCCTCCAATATATCCAATGCCCAAGGAGCGATCCGCGAAATCGGCTAAGGTGGTGCCAGCAGTTGTAGTTGCAATAATTACAGCCCAGTAGAGAAACGGATGAAACTTCTTAGCAGCTATTTGACCACTCACGGCAATTATAAAAATGGTGGCGAAGATGAGGGTACCAATTAAATATCCTAAATTCATCGACATCGTCACCGCATCACCGGCCGTCTCACCTAAAGTAGTTGCGGCGATCTTGATGATCCAGAAGACAAGAGTAACTTCGGGAACTTTGCTCAAATTTTTTGTAGAAATATTGTTCATAGCTCTCTTTTATGTTCGTGACATCCTACCAAGTGATTTTTTCCGTCATCACATAATTCACTTAGTGGGGATACATGCCTATATAGTGTTTGCTTGGTAATACCGAGCTCACTGCACAGAGGACCAATTTTAGTCTCAGTTTGGCCTAATGAAATCATTGAGCCTAAGTTTTTCCGGAGTCATTTTGTAAGGTCGACCTCCTTAAACAGTTGATATCCGCAAAGCTCTTTTTTTAACATATGTATTGAGCCCTATATGATTGCTATAACCTAGAAATAGTGCAATTTTTCTAACAGACAATCCTAGCAGCAATAATTCTTTTATTTTATCGACATCTTTATCGAATTTACTACCCTGAATAGTGCCTTTCGGTTTACCTAAACGAATTCCTTGCGCCTTTTTGCTAGCAAGCGCCTCTTTAGTTCTTAAACTAATCAGATCTCGTTCTAGTTCAGAAAATAATGAGAACAACGTAATCATGACTTTAGATGTCATGTCATGTTGTTTAATATCCAGGTTTTGCTTAATAGCAATCACTCGTACTTGCTTTTTAATTAATTCATTAACTAACCCAATTACTTCTGCTGTACTTCGGCCTAGCCGACTTAGCTCGGTGACGATTAATGTATCAGCACCATTCAACACCGATAGCATTTCATCAATGCGACGTTCTTTAGTAGTTTTTCTACTTGAAATTGTCATCTGGATAAAATCATCCACTTCCAGTTTATTTTTTTTGGCGAATTCAAAAATTTCAAGCTTTTGATTATTCAAATCTTGTTTATCAGTTGAAGCACGAATATATGCGATTGTTTTGGCCATAATTTACTCAGGAATTGGTCCGTTAATGTTTAACCTTAAATAATATATTTAATTATACATACTAGTATAGTTTTATAAAGTGTAAGGAAAATATAAAGCATATGTGTAAAAACGGTCGTTATATAGTATACAAAATAAAAAAGATAAAGTATAATATTTGCACAATAAAGTATTTTACAATCACTATATTTTTATCTTGAACATAAAGTGCAAGCCAAATCCTTGTTTGGAGTTTTTTAGTTTATATGAGTAAAAAAAACGCCTTTGATAAATTTAAAGTCATTCAGTTGTATTTAGAAGATAAGGCGACTCTGATTTCTATCGCGAAGGATTCAGGTATCTCGATTAGGAGTTTGCATCGGTGGATAGACCAATACAAAGTCCATGGGTTAGACGGATTAAAATCAAAAGCGCGTAATGATAAGGGGTGCCATCGCCAACTAACAGAAAATTTGGCGCAAGTAATTGAAGGGTTAGCTCTGCAAAAACCAAAACGTAGCATTGCTGCAATTCATCGACAAATAGTGCGTCATACCAAAGATAATGGGCTGCCAATACCTAGCTATGCTGTTGTGTCAAAGATTGTTAATAATATCTCCCCTGATCTCATCAGCCTTGCGCACGAAGGTATAAAACCATACCAGCAAAAATATGATCTTCTTTATATCAGAGAGGCGTCGAGGGCAAATGAAATATGGCAAGCGGATCATACATTGCTTGATATCTACGTGCTTGATGATAAAGGTGGGATTAAACGACCATGGCTCACCGTTATTATGGATGATTACAGTAGGGGCATTGCTGGATATTATTTAAGTTTTCATGCTCCATCATCATTACAAACATCGTTAGCGTTGCGCCAGGCGATATGGATAAAAAATGAGAAACAGTGGCCTATCTGCGGCATTCCTGAAATCATGTATACCGATCATGGTTGCGATTTTACATCACATCATATTGAAGAAGTTTGTGTCTCATTGAAAATACAATTAATTTTTTCGACTATCGGCAAACCCCGTGGTCGCGGAAAGATTGAGCGATTTTTTGCAACTATAAATCAACGCGTTCTTCAAGACTTACCTGGATACGTGCAACCAGGTACTTCTGTAAAAAATAATGAATGCTTGACGCTTGAAGAGCTTGAATTAAAACTAAAATTATTTATGTTGGATGAATACAATAACCAGCCACATAGTTCAACCAAAGTTGCGCCAATCATTAAATGGCAAAGCAATTGTTTTTTGCCTCAGATCCCTGAAACACAAGAATCGCTGGATTCATTATTATTGATGGTAGCAAAACCAAGAAGAGTTCACAGAGATGGCATAAAATTTCAAGGATTCCGTTATTTTTCTACAACCCTTGCAGGCTTTGTGGGCGAGGATGTCATCATTCGTTATGACCCAAGGGATCTTGCCGAAATTCGCGTGTTTCATAAGGGTAGTTTTTTGTGCCGCGCAATTTCACAGGAACTAGACACTGGGACAGTCAGTTTGAAAGAAATTATCCAGGCGAGAAATGCTCGAAGGAAAGAATTACGAGACAATATCAGCGAGCGGTGTTCAATTGTAGATGCCTTGTTAAAAAATCCAACAAAAATAACCGGAAAACCAACGCCAATACAACCTATCGAACAACAAAAAAAAGCCAGCCATGTCAAAATAAAGAGGTATAAGCATGAATGAGCTACCTGACATGGATGATATGTTTTTAGAAACCAAGGGATATCAGCGATTTGAGGAGTTTTGTGATGCTTGCGTCGAATATAAATACATTGGCATTTGTTATGGATCTCCCGGGGTTGGTAAAACGCAATCTGCAGAACATTACAGCAAGCGTAAGCTAATCTTGTCTGCAAACCCGAATGGATATGCAATTGAAGACAATCGTCATGTACCAACTGAACTTAGTAACTGCACGACCATTTTTTATACTCCAATCGCCCCGCTATCTGCTCTTCAAATGCTAAATACCTTGAATCAGAACATTTGTTATTTTGATCGTGTAGTTCAAGCTGCACAAGCAAATAAAATGATCGATGAACAAACCCAATTAAATCAAGAAGAAAAAGAGAACTTTATTAAAATGCTAAAATTATCCTCGAAAAATTACTGCAAACTAATAATCATTGATGAAACGGAACGACTTAGTTTCTCCGCATTGGAATTATTAAGATCATTATATGATGACCGGGGTATTTCCATGGTATTTATTGGTATGCCAGGGCTGGAAAAAAGATTATCGAGGTATTCACAACTTTATTCGCGAATAGGATTTTCCCATGAATACAAACCACTTTCCAAGGAAGAAATGTTATTTACCCTAGAACATAACTGGCGAAAATTAGGGCTTAAATTAAAGCAAGGGGAGTTTTCTGATCATGAGGCGATGGCATCCATTATGCGCATCACTAATGGTAATTTTCGATTATTGAATCGGTTATTTATGCAAATTGATCGACTATTAAAGTTGAATCAATTGCAATATATCACTAATGAAGTGGTATTGGCAGCAAGAGAATGTTTGTTAATTGGTAATACTTAATCTATTTTTATGGTGGTGCTGACATGGCAAAAAAAGGTAAAGCGAAAATTTTGAATGAGTTTGAATTTGAACAACTACTCATTGCAGCAAAAATTGGCTCATTTGCCATTCGCAATATTGCTCTTGTATATTGCTCATTCGGGTTGGGGCTGCGTGCAAAAGAAATCGCATCGCTTACTATAAAAGACGTTGCCGACAAGCAATACAGACTTCTTGATGAAATTTGTCTTAAACGTTCCATGCATTGGGGCAAAAAACAACATTATGCTTATCTTACCAATAAAAAGGTTTATGCAGCACTTACCGACCACTTAAAAACCATAGTGGGTTCGGAGCTTAATAAACCATTATTTCAAACGCAGCGGAAAAAAGAATTTACTCCTTGCACGCTGCAAAAATGGTTCAGATCTCTTTATGACAAAGCTGGTATAATTGGTGCGAGTTCTCATTCTGGTCGTCGCACTTTTATTACCCGATTGCTTGAGCAGGGTGTCAGTATCAAAGCTGTATCATCTTTGGCCGGCCATGCCAACACGATTACCACTGCTATTTATGCCGAAAATAAGCCTGAATGTTTACAAACAATCGCGAAACTAGCAGCATTTTGATACAGATATTTTTTTTCATGTAGCATTGATGGTGCTCATCATGCCATTTAAAGTTTAAAAAATCCTGCCAAATAAACATAAAATTTACAGATTATCTTAAGTTGTTCATTTTTACGCACCACCATTTTTTGCAAAGAGTTCCTTATTTATAATAATTTTTTATAAAAAAGGAAAATAGTAAAAAACGAAATTGCGCGAGCATTTTATTTGGGATTGTGTGATGTAGCAAAGAGTAGCGGTTATGTAGCGTTATCATTGCTACATTTTTGCAGGGTATTTTGATACAGAGATAGCGCCACAATCCTTTTATACTCACCTTTATCAAGGCAATACAGATTACTAACCAAGAAAGTGTAGCAAATGTAGCGATGTAATTTGTTATGTAAATTCTGACTGTAATCGGGGTTTGAACGATGCTAAAATCACCAAAATTCAGCTTTCTTTAAATAATTTCTATGACCCATCATCATATAGAAAAAGAAAAATATGAGCCTACTTTAGATCAAGTGCTTTATTCAAATTCATTAACTTTAACTACTTATGACTTAATTGAAGCTCCTATTTTTATCAAAGATAAATTGGGCCGTTATCTTTGGGCAAATGCTTTTTTTATCAGCCGTTCAGCGGGCTATAGTTCACTTGGAGAAATCACTAATAAAACTGATACTGATTTTTCTTGGCATGAGTATGCTACACAACTACGTAACAATGATAGGTCGGTGATAGAAGCCAGGCAGAGCCAAAGCCATTACGAGCAAATTATTCGACACGATGGAACTTACGTTAATATCCTTACTAAAAAATCTCCTCTTGTTGACAGTTCTAGCGAATTAATAGGATTAATCGGATTCAGTATTGCATTACCACAATTGCATGGTATTGCTGCTTTAAGTGCTCGCGAAAGAGAATGCCTTTATTATTTGTCTAAAGGATTTACTGATAAAAAAATTGCGAAACAATTAATTATTTCACCTCGAACAGTAGAAACTCATCTTGGTAATGCGAAATACAAACTAGGGGTCAGCACCAGAGCAGAATTAATAGCGACTTTTTCCCGCGTCTATCCGTCATTTTCCGGATAAAAATTCAAAATCCTAGTGATTATACTACCGCTGAATTAATTAAAAGGACTATAACAATGCTATCAAAAAAATTTAAAAATCAACGTGACTCAATTCTTGAATTGACGCTTTTGCCTAATAATCAGCTTGAGGGCTATTTTACAACAGCAGTAGCTTCCAAAGAATGTCAGCAAATTATTGGCCAAAGGCAACTCATTACTGGACTATGGACAGGGAATACACTGACATTTAGTGTTGTTTATGAGCAATGTGGCTCAATTTATAGTGTGGTTGGTAATTTTGATCAAGAAAAAAATCACATCGATGTGATTGGATTAATCAATCATCAATCAGATGATGCGACAGGAAAAGATTGCGGTTCTCGCTATATTACTCATGATACTTATAACAGCATAAATTAATTACTGGATAGAAGAAGAATTAATAAGAAACTTCAATTATAGGCAGGTGATTATCGCCGCACTTCTCAATGTTGTTTATAACATCTCAAAACGGAAAGCCTGATAAGAAGGTGATTCATATGGATGAGCCTTCTTTAAGGCTGCAACAGCAGCTTTGATTTGCTCTTCAGTACAGATAATTTCTACTTTATATTCAGGTACTCTTTCAAGCTGATTGATTTCTCCAATAAAAGCATGGCTGCCAGGTAATGGCATAAATTGCCCCTCACCCAATGTTTGCCAAGCACAATGTTGATAATGATCAACACTTCCTGCGCCTGTAGCAAAAATAGCATTTTTAACAATTTCTAAATGTGTTTCTGGAACACAAAAACAAAGCATGTACATGATATCACCTATGGGGAAATTAATTCTGATTTCCAAGAATCTTCTATCTTCGTATAGCGAATTACTTCAGAAAAAGAAATAGAGCCGACCGTGTAGAAAATCCATGTTTTTGGGATAAAGCGAAAACCGAAATAATACTCGCTCATAGGGATAGGAAGTCCTGCAAATTGATCACTCAATTCTTTTTTCCTGGTTTCCAATTGGTTTAAATCTTTAATGACAAGTCCTGAAGTAGGAGCATAAGCAGAGAATCTCAATTGGCGTTCACGAGGAAGAGTACTCCAAAAAGCTTCATTTTCTTCTTGAGAAATTGGTATTGCTGTACCTTCTAAAATAACTTGTCGGTTCTGCATCGCAAATAAAAAATTTAAACAGGATTTAGGGTTATTTAATAATTCAGCAACCTTGCGTGTTTTTTGCTGCGTAAAAAATAAAAGACTCTCTGTTTCAATTTCCCGAATGGCAACCACTCGACTATGAGGTTCACCAGAGCTGCTACAAGTACTTAAAACAGCACAGGCAGGGTCCTCAATTCCTCTTTCTTTTTCCTTGTTCAACCATTCTTTTAGCATGTTAAAGGGCATGAGTTTCTCCTGTAAATTGGTGTGATAAAGTTAAAAGTATTAAACAACTCATGTTGGCACTTTGCATGCGCGTGGATTCACTTCCACCATCGTTTTTGAACCTGATTTTACAATACGTATTTGATTGTGCTCCACTAATAATTCAACCGCTTGGTCGCGTTTTATTTTATCTCGCAATGGACTTAATTGTTGAATAGTTCGTAAGGTTGTTGAACTAATATTTTTTTCAATAAACCAGTCCATAAGTTTTAGGGCATCGGAAAACTGCAAAGAAACGGTTTCAGTAGGCATAATTCGTCGTGCTTCTTGCAAATGCCAACTAATTATTTCAATGGCATTTTCAGTATGCTCTACACTAATATCCCCATGGCGTCCTTCAAAGAGATGAAAAAGTGCTGCAAGCCGCGCTGTATTTTCAGCCGCTTTTGACGCGAAGTCAACGACATCGACCCACTGGCCTTGAGGTTTTAACCCAGCTTCTACAGCATTAAAAAATAAAATCCATTGTTGTTTTGCTGCAACACTCATTTTCAACAATGGAAGTTGAATACAACCTTGATGGCTTAATTGTTCTGACTGGTTTAAGCAGGCAGTGACACGTTGCTCATAATGGGTTAGAGAATGTAAAGAGGCAGGCGGCTCTTGGTAAAATCGATTTCCCATGCTGTTGGCAGGATAAGCCATCAGGCAACGAGCTAAAAACCCGCTTTGTCGACTAATACCTGATGCTTTCTTGGTAAGTTGTTGTAATATAAGTGGTTGCATCATCAAGTTAAGTGTTAAACGTCGATTTTCAATGGTAAATCCTTGCGTTGTTTTACGATGAGCCGTAAACGTCTTGCCGTCCCACAAACGATTAAGCAAAGCTACAAAACGAGTCGGATTGCCTTGCATGCTATGGCTACCTAAGATGATGCCTGCCTCATCAGACCATAAGGATGCAGAAGGCCAGCCTTGGGCCAAATGAATAGCCAGTGCTTCTTGGGTAGCATCTTCAAAATAAAGAGTAGGTTGCAAAGGAATTTCCGGTTCTTGATGAATTAATTCATCGAGCATTTCTTTGGCATAATCAGAATCTTCTCCCGTATAAGTTGCACGTTTGATTTGGGAGAATAAACTGTCTTTTTCCATTTGCCATACTTGGTGTTGCGTTAGCGCTGATAACACTTCAGGTTCACGCCTTTTACGAATAAGTGTCTCCCAGTGACGCGCTGCTTTCGAAAAAACATTGTCTGCAGCAGTTTTTCGAGTACCAGAGCCGCTGGCAATTAAAAAATAAAGCGATACAGGACTAATTAAATAGTTGTCTCGTGCTACATTGGCAAGAGATTGGCATGATAGAGACATATTAGCCAAGGCGCTGCATGCAATTAAAGGTAGCGGTTGCTGTCCATATTGTTGATAGTCCACTACGGCTTTTCTAACAATTAAGGGAAGTGCCTCAACTGGATAAGGACAGTCAGGGGCTAAGATTGGAGAAAGCGGGATAGGTTGTCCCCATACGAAGCTTTGATGTGACTTATTTCTGATCTCTAATTCATTTTGTTCGATAGTCATTATTTTAAGGATTGTATTTTGTAATAGACTTTTATTTTACCCTAGCTTCAATATCATGCAAAATGAGAGGACTGAAAAGCTCTGTAGCTAAGAAAATAGAAGATCAAATACAAGAAGTAAATTCTTATTGCTAAATTATTGGGGCAACTACTAATTAATTTTTAGTAGTTGCCGTATAAACCAGCATTATGCTAATAACAGCCAACATTCTGTAAGCAGTTCTGTCTCAGAAACTTCATGATCAAAGTTGTAATAGCAAAAAATACAGGGCAAATCACCCAGCTGTTCATCGGAGCTTGGCAACCAATCACGATATAAACTATAAACGGTATCACTAATAGTATCTCGTGTTCCTTTATGCGTTGCTACAGCATAACGTCCTGCAGGTAAACGTCTTTCAACGATATTACCCTCAAGTTTTATTTGTTCTGGTACAGTAATCGCTAAGTCAAAACGAAAATCGGAAGGCTCTGTTGTCTTAGGATCGTCGTAAGCAAAACCAAACGCTTCTCCTGCTTTTGGCTTTAAGTTAATTGATTGAGATTTTGCCCAATCAATTAGCTGGTTAACACTTTCACCTAATTTTTCAGGCGTACCTCGATGTTCAATAATCGCTAAACGTCTAGCAGGTATTTCTTTAATCAATACATTCATAATATTACCCTGGTTTGGCAATAAATACGGTGGACGCTCCCAAAAACTCCAATTTGAATGCAGCCTAAACTCACTAGGACTCAGTCCACAGCTTTGTTTAAATACACGAGTAAATGCTTCATGAGATTCAAATCCCGCACTTATTGCAATTTCAATAATGGTTTTATTCCTATCTACGATTAATTGATGGGCTGCTCGTTTTAAACGAAGCCACCGAATATATTGTTGTAGTGATAAACCCGTATAAGCAGTAAATAAACGATGAAAATGATATTTTGAAAAGCAGGCAATATAACTCAATTGAGTCAAATCAAGCTTTTCATCAAGATGTTTGCCGATAAACTCAATTACTTTTTCTAATTGTTGCTTGTAATTCATGCTTTCCTCAATTTAAAACCATCAAACTATTTACACAAACCATGTTATCTTATTTATGTAGATATACTTTGACCATTTTTGCTAATTTTAATGCTGTTTCAATTGATGTAGCCAAACTCAGAAGCAACACTAAAAGCGATTCATGTTAAGAGCAAGAAACAAGCTCAAATAAACCTTATCAGGCATTGAGCAAATAAAAAATGACGATAAAATGTAAGAGTCGCAGAAATTCAAACCCACCCCATTTTCAATTTTTATAACTATTCTAATAACAAGATGAGTATATTGGGGCTATAGATAAGAAGATACTATGAGTGTATTAAAATTTATTATTCAAAGAGCAATCCCGTACCGTTGGTATTTGTTCGGCATTTTTGCTGCTATGTGTCTTATCACTATTGATAACACATTAAAGCCTTTTTTGGTCAAACAACTTATCGATACGGTTTCTGGAAGACAAAACACAAATCTATGGCTTATTGCTGGATTCTATGGATTTTTGCAAATAATGCTGGTCAGCAGCTGGACTCTTAGTGATTATTGTTTGACCCGTTACGTTGCCAAATTTAGGCTGGATGTCGCTGAACATTTTATGAAACGTCTCTATGATTATCCTTATAGTTTTTTCCAGAATCAATTGTCAGGAAGCTTAACTTCCAAACTAAATGATGTATTTCAGCATTTGCCCCATCTTATTTTTACTCTCATTAATCCGTTTTGCTATTTTCTGATACTCATTTCTATTTCTCTTGTGTTGCTCTTTTTTGTTGCCCCAGTTTTTGCGGTGATATTAACTCTCTGGGTGCTTTTATTTTTTTTAATCACCTTTTTTTCATTGCGACAAAGCATCATTTTGAATAAGGAATATTCTGAAGAAAAAGCAAATATTATTGGTCTTTGCGCAGATTATCTAAGTAATATGCTAAGCGTTAAAACTTTTACGACCAAGCAATATGAGCTCGGTCGTTTTGAACGTTTAAAGAAGCCTTTTATTGCTATTGCTGAACGTGGCGGCTTTTATCATACCTGGCTTTATGCCATTTTAGGTCTTTTTACTTCAATTTATGCCTTTGGATTTATTGTATTTTTGATTCTCGGTTACCAAAAAGACAGCTTAAGCCCAGGAGATTTTGCGCTGGTTGTAATGCTTAACTTCAATATTATTAATACAGTCTTTGAACTATCACATAAATTAAGAGACTTTGTTGTTGATTGGGGTGCCGTCACTCAAGCATTAGCAATGCTTGAGGAAATGCCCCAGAAACTAGACAAGAAAAATGCAAAAAACCTTGTCGTTAATCAGGGCCAAATTGTCTTTGATAAGGTTAAGTTCAATTATCATGGGGGATATTCACTTTTTCAGAATAAATCGGTTGTCATTGAAGCAGGGCAGAGAGTGGGTTTGGTGGGTTATTCTGGTGGAGGTAAATCGACCTTTGTGAATCTAATCTTACGACTTTATGATGTAGTTGATGGTCAAATTCTAATCGATGACCAAGACATTCAATCTATTACCCAAGATAGCTTACGTCAAGCGATTGCTATGATTCCCCAAGACCCAATGCTTTTTCATCGAAGCCTGATGGATAACATTCGTTATGGCAGGACAGGAGCTTCGGATGAGGAAATCATTTTAGCCTCTCAGAAAGCTCATGCCCATGAATTCATTAGCAAGTTACCTCATGGTTATGATGCTTTGGTTGGAGAGCGCGGAGTTAAGCTTTCAGGCGGTCAGCGCCAGCGTATTGCCATTGCTCGTGCCATTTTAAAAAATGCGCCTATTTTAATCCTGGATGAGGCCACGTCTCAGCTGGATTCCATTACAGAATCCAACATTCAAGACAGTCTTTGGGAGTTGATGCAGGGAAAAACAACCTTGGTCGTTGCTCATCGCCTATCTACTTTGTTGCATATGGACCGAATTTTAGTATTTGATAAAGGACATATTATCGAAGACGGTACACATACAGAGCTATTGATGCTTGGTGGTTTGTACAAAATCCTGTGGGATGCTCAGGTTGGCGGCTTTTTACCAGATAAAAACCCTTCGGATCAACTCAATTAATACTTAGAACAGTCCTAAGTCAGAAGGCTTTTGCTCTCCTTCTTGCTGTCCTATAGTAGCGACTGTCGTCTGCTCCTGTACACGTTGGTTCATTTCTTGAGTTGGATTTTCTTTTACGCGCTTATCAAGAGGTAATTCTTCTCGTATTGATAACCATTGCCTAATAGCACTTAAATCGCCAACGATAGGCTCTGCAATTTCTCGAAAAACAGCGGGTCCATTTTCACTATTGGTGAGACAAACAACCGCTTCATCGGTAGTAAGATTAATCGCTGCTAAATTGCGTCCAGTTCCATTGTCACCCCAATGAAATGCGATACGGGTTCCATCGGTATTTTTCTGAATACCAATGCCTAGACCCCAAGAGATTTGATCTAAAATATCAGTAGAAACTCCCTGGCTCATTGCTTTAGTATCTTTATCTCTTAATGATGAAACAATAGGTTTGAACATTTCCCACCTAACATAGGGATCGTTAACACAGGCTTTTAAAAATTTTGCATAATCAGAAGTTGTTGTATACAAAGAGCCTGCCGGGTGAACCATATAAAATTTTTGCTTAAGATTTACTGAACCATCTTTATCATGACCTATTGCTATTGTTGCAGCATGTGCTGGGGGATGACCAAAAATAGTAGTCACAAGGGGTAATTCCCTTGCTTCAACCGGTATGGGTTTTGACCAAAAAAATGGTGGTATTTGAGCAAAGCGGGCTTTGATTTCTTTTAGACTTTTTTCTTCAACTTGGCTGGAGTTTTTTTCAGTAATTTGTACGCTGCCGTCTACTGCTCTTTCAGCAACAAATAATTTATCCTTATGAAGGATAATACTTAATTGACCATGTACATCTAAAGTATCTTTTAATAATTTTTTAATGCGTTCAGGCGTTGGCTCTTCCTCTTCATCTGACAGTTTAATAAGACTGCAACCCGTTGGTGGCATGAAGCTACTATCGGTCATACCTATATTAGCGAATTCTTCTTGGGCTAAAGCTTCCAGTGATTTTGAAGTAATGTGTTCCACAATTTCACCTAAAAATTGATAAGCCACACCTGAATAATCAAATTGTTTTCCTACTTCAGAAACATACTTTAGAGATTCTGGGGATGAAAATTCATTAGGTAACCCTGCTTGATGAGATAGGATCATACGAGCGGTTAATTTTTTATAATTTTTATCAGCTCGCATCTCCAGAGGACCAAAATCACCGTACTCATGAAGTGGTTTATCTAAATCAATGAGACCTTTTTGCGCTAGTTTCAATACAATATAAGCAAATACAGGCTTACTCAATGAAGCGGCTTCAAAAACAGTTGAACTAGTAACTTCTTCTGGTTTGTTGACATTAGTCACACCCACCTCTTGCGTAGTAACAACTCCGCGGTCAGAAATAATTGCTGTAGCAATACTTGGGATATTAGTTCTTTTTTGCAACTCACCTAAGGAGCTTGTTAGCTCTTTAGATGGATTGGGTCTTGGAAATGGATTTATGCCCCAATTATTCGTTTTACCACATAGCTCATCAAGAGTTCTAGCAAAACCCCATTTGGGGAAAAAATAGTGTGAAGCCAGTTCTATTTGAATTGTCGAAGGGATAATGTGTTCCGCAAGAATATGTCCATTATGCGAATTAGCAAAGAATACCACGGCACTCTTATCTTTTAAATTGACTGCAACCCATGCTCTACAATCATTCATGTCGCCTGAGTGGTAAGCCGTAACAACATCCTCCTTTTCATTGGTTTGTAGCCCCCAACCTAAGCCCCATGCGACATGACTTAAAATGAGCTCGGGTATCTTGTCTCTAGCAATTCCGATCGCTCCAGCTAAACCTCTATCGTGCGTCATGAAGGCATGCGGAACAAAAGGATTTTCAATGGAGTTGTCATGGCTTAGATGTTTGACAAACTTTGCATAATCTGTTGCTGTAGTTCGTAGTGTATTGGCGGCACATGGTTTGGGTTCTTTACATCCATATTGCGAGATTACAGCTTCTATCAACTCCAAATTGTTTGAAAGTTTACCTTTATCAGGTAACTGTCTAAGAATTCCTGGAACTACTCTTTCCGGAAAAGAGCGATTGACTATTTTTCCATTCTCTAACCAATAGGCTGTTAGTTGCTCATCTTCTTTTAGTATGACAATCTGACCAGGCTTCATTTCATCAAACAAGGGTTCTTTTTCAGCATGCAAAAGCAAGTGATAGGCCTTTGGTGGCTCATAAGTGCTATGAGTCATGTCACAATGATCAAACACATGGTTTTTGGCCAATGTTTCTAGATTTGCTTCAGTCAATTTTTCAATCACTTGATGTAAGTACACAATACCAACATTTGAATATCCATGCATTTTTTCTTTAGAATCTTTTTCTTTAGGATTAGGAATGAACTGAAACTTCATTTCACCATGAGCAAGGCCTGTTGTATGTGATAACACCATCCTTGCAGTAAGTGCTTGGGCACAGACAACAGCAGATGTGTTAGACATATCAAATTTCATTCCATCTATCTCAAATTCTTCTAACGGCAAGATATGAAAAAGAGGGGTATCTAAATCAAATTGACTCAGGTTGAATTTATCTAAATTAAATTTACCTGTCCCTTTCTCTGCTTGATTCGTCGCATTTGACTGAATCAACTTTTGCACTAAATAAGCAAATACGGGTTTGCTTAGCGAGGCTGCTCCAAAAACGGTTTCTGGTTTCACTCTCGTAGGTGGTGTAAGACCTGTTAGAGTAGTTATTAATTCAGACTCTTGAGGATCGGCCAATTTATAGGTATCAGTACAACTTTTTCGTAACTTTTGATATGAGGATTGATTACTTTCATTTAACTGTATTTGATGAACGCTTTGTGTCGTTTGATTTACATAATAAAGTTTGTCGTCAAATAAAACTACAGCATCTTTAGTTCCTAATCCCAGCTTATTAAAGGGACACTTGAGTGGATCAACTGGTATTGCAAAAAGACCGCAACCCTCTGTAAGGCCTTGTTCTTGAGTAGATATGATTCCATCACTGCTTATGAAGGCAATAGAAACTCCTGGAATCTGTGCTTTAGACATGACGTCCAGCAAAAGTAATTCTGCCATTTTTGCATAAGACATAAAATTGCTCAAAATACAAACTAGTGATTTAATTATACCTGATGCCGTAAAATTTATTCTCAATCAGCATTTTTTTACGAATTTTTTAACATTGGCGGATGCTCAGGTTGGCGGCTTTTTACCGAACAGAATCCCCCTAGATGGATTAAGTTGATATTTAATTAAGATTGGATCGGTAAAAATAGCACCGATCCAAATTTACATCTATTGTTTACATTTTGTAGGCATCTAAGATACTTTTAAGCCAAGTCTTTGCCTCTAGACTGACCTTGTCATCATTCAAAGCAATGTCACAAACATCATATTTTCGTGAAATTTCTTCACCATACATATCATCTAAGGCCTTATTCCAAAGCATTAGTACAGTGGAAGCTGAAGTTTTTCCTACTTGTTCAAGAATGCCATAAAGTCTATCCTTCCAATAAGCATCTAAAGCTTTTTCTAACCATGCCATGATCTCTGATGTTAATCCAATGTCGTCAAGACCTTTTCCTTCTCCAAATCCTTTTTCCCATTTTTTGGTTCTTAGATGAGCATATTTTTTACCGTATACGCTGTTAACCCATTCCATGTAGTTTTTTCCTGTTTGGATACCTATAGTGGAATCAGGATCGTGTTTCACGTTTTGTTTCAGTTCATCTAAGAGTTGATGCCATTGTTTTTCAAACTCAGCCTTATTATTTGTTTTCATTTCCTTTTCAAATGCTACATATTGTTTTAATTCATCAGGAGTGAATATTTCCTTAACCCAATCATGTTCAAGATGTTCTGCCATTTTATATACCTCAATCAGCTGAATAATGGTTTCCCATGGAATGGATTGATTGATATCAACAGAGTTAATAATGCTTCTTAAGGTTTTAGCTCCGGAAGTACATGCCGCTGCTTTTTGTTCTAACACTTGAGCTTGGGCCTCAAAATGGTTTAGCGCATGACGTTCTTCAGAGAGCAAGGTTTTGATTTGTGACAACTCAAAACCAAAAAACTTTAAAGCAATAATCTGTT
>NZ_MKTO01000013.1:0-17317 GCF_001897665.1 Legionella sp. 39-23
GGAGTTAATAAACCAATTCGGAATAGCTCTTATTTTTCCTGAATTTTGTTCCAGATTACCAGACCTAGATTAATTTGAAAACTTAATTACTAATGATGAAAAAAATTGGTTATCTATCTGTATTCAATGAAAATACTTGAACAACTTCACAGTTTACAATCCTATAAAATGAAACATACCGAATTATAGATATTAAAAGACCAATATAGTCCTTAAGTCGGTTGGCTGTTCCATTGCTCCCCAAACCCGACAATTGCCACCAGATTGGACCACATCTGCTTTCAATCCGTCAGGAACTCTTAAATCAAAAACTCTTTTCTCAAAAGTTTAATCCTGAACTCTTTGAGATCAGTAAGGGGTTTAACGTAGGTAATCTCACCATGGATGATTACGAGGATGAACTGATTTTTCTTTTAGGATACATCTTTGGCTGTACCACGGCCTCCATTACCGCAGGAAATAGACAACCTACCGTGTTTGCAGGCCACCCAAACCATGTTCAGCTGGCTTACAAAACCTTCCATTACCTTGATGCCTTCTTAAATGATGAAGTAAAGTCCTTTGCCGCACGGTGTCATAAAAACACCAAAAGAAAAAATCGCGCTACCCGTGCAAAATGGCATGGATGTCACCTGGTCGGAGTGATGCTGAACTCTATTATCGATGATGAAGAAGACTATATGCTGTTACCCCAATCAGAATATGAACAATTATCTCAATATTCCTTTAAAAAAGTGCATGAGTATTTTGATGAAAACGAACCTCTTGGTGGTTGGTGGGATCCAAAAAAACATCCATTCAGATAACCTAAAGCCTGTAATATCATCAATAAAAGTGAGTCACTAAAAAAAGAATGACTGAACACAATTTATTCGATAGAATGATCAAGATTTAACCGTTCCAGGAAAAGCGCTCGGTTGATTGTTGTTTCAAACCAAATTAAGGAAACGTGGTAATGAGTAACATTCTGAATATTAAAAATCAATTTCCCCCCTCAATAAGCAACGTTAAGACCTTATTTTCACGGTTTTTATACGCTGCTTCAAAAACCGCAGATACACCTCAATCCAATACGTAAAAAAGGTACTGGTAATTAACTCAATAATTAAGAGGTTATCCGTTACCCTGCTTATCGTAAGCTTAATCTGATAATCAGGTGACACCATTTCGATTTAAAAAAAGTGGATGACCCATTCGTTGTAAGGAAGAATCATGTCGTATCAAAAAGTGGAACTTGAGTTGGCTTCTGATATCCATCAATCAGAACACATGGAGCAGGACACTCGCGCTCAGAAAACAAAAAAAGATAAAGAACGTTTTGAGAAGATTGTAACGACTCAAAATAAAATACAAAAAATCAAGGTAGATCTGAATCAATTGATTCAAGCGATGAACCAAAATCCAAGTCTATTATCGAGGGCTGCCAATTTGTGGAATAAAATCCCTTTATGGCAAAAAATTACCGCAGGTGCAGTGCTTACCGTACCTCTTTTGTTGACTGGGCTCATGGCAAATCTTGCAGCCCTTATTACGCTCAGTATTGTTACAGCAATTGTTTATACAGCAAGCAGTTTCCTTTTGGATAATCATCAGAGTCAAAATACAGACAATAGCGAACAATTAAATGCAGGAATTTCAAGTCTTGTTGAGCTGCTGGATACCGTTATTTCAACTTTAGACCTCTTGCGCGAACAACTGGCCATTGAAATTGATGCATTTCAGAAAGAAAATGAACGTCTATCCGAGAGTGTTCAACAATTTTGTGAGCAAATTAAGACATTAAAGTCACAAATCAGTGAATTGAATGATACCGAAAAGGCACTGCGTTTAACTCAGATTGAACTCGAATTGACTGCCAAAACGCTTAAAGGCTCTATTGAGGAACAGTCTCAAGTTTTAGAAAACACTCAAAAGGAATTAGAGCAGGTTGTTCTGGCGTATAAAGACAATCAGAATCAGCTATCTGATAAAATTAAAGAACTTGAAGACATTAAACTAAAAATGGGTAAAGAGGTTGACCAGGCACAATCGATTACCCTCGTTCTGAGAAGTACCGTGGAGGCCTTATCAAAAACGGTCATTGCAGATGAAGAACAAAGAACTTCATTTCAATTAAGACTCAATGAGTTTCTTACCAATAAAGAAAAAAGTTTTGATCAAGTTGCGGAACGAATATGTGAGGCCGAACGCAAACTCGCAGTGGTTACGAAACAATTAGAACAAAGCAATCAAAGGTATCGCACATTGTTAGACAGGCAGGAACAACAGATTATTCGTCTGGAGCAACTGGATGCAGAACAATCCAATGAGGTGCAGGAGTTCAGTAATGAGGTTAAGCCAAGCCTTAATGGGTTTTATGCAATTAAAAAAGAACCTCCATTTTTTCCTGCTTCTACCCATAGGACACAGATGGTTGCTGTAGTATAACCGGTGTTTTTTTGCAATTATTTTGAACTAAAACGAGTAAACCAATATGGAAATAAGAACAGTAGCTTTTGAATCTGAGTTAATTATTACGTTAGAGAACAATCAAAAGGTGGTGATTACCCCTTTTAAAACTCATGAACCTGGAAATTTTAAATTGGGAATTGATGCGCCTAAACAGGTGAGCATTAACAGGCAGGAAATTTATTTAAGAAAACAGGAACAATTAAAGAAAGAGAAGGGGAAGACATAAACTGATTCCTGATGGCTTTTGTTATCAGGAGATGAGTGGATTTTTATTAGCATTTATTCTGGAAATAATAAGGCTTGATGGTTTCATAAAGCAGGTCGTTAAGGTGGTGTATCACTCGATGAATTAAAATATCATGGGCATCGGTGAATTGATGGGCGATTACATCACTGACTGCATCAGTCGTTTGCTCTTCTTTGGCCAGGATTAACAGTAGATGCTCTGGTTGTGTGGAAAGAAATTCGTTAATTAGCGGGCGAAGCAGTTCAAGTGTTACCTCTTTTTTGGATAAATAAATTAAACACTCGCGCTCCAGTGTATAAAACAATTTTTTATTCATGGTGTATCCCTTTGCAGCCAGCCCTCAATATAGGTGATGGTTTCTTCTATAGTACTTACTTCCTGATTATAAAAGTACATCAAATAATCCTGAGCTGTTTTTCAATCAGTGGATAATCAAAAGCCTCAAGGCTTTTTTCATGCATTCCAAATCAAATGGGAAGTTCCTGAGTCATTAAGGTTAACAATTCTTTTAACATCTCATGAGTCAGGTAATTTTTCAATGCTTCGTCACTGTGTACGATAGACAACTGGTGGAATGAATAATTTAAGAATATCTATGGCCTGTGACTGAGTCAATGGTTTAGTTAATAAGCACCCATTCTTGGCTCAATGCATCCCCTCATTTGAAGAGCAATGCAAAAATAAGGACTTACTACTATGCTTTCAGTAGAGAAACATTTAAGTTGATAAGATGCTATTGATACCGGTCAGTATGATTATTTTAGGCATTGGGTTTCTTGGTTCAGGCGCATTTTTAATTTTTAGATTACTGCGACAAACCCTTTATTATCGTGTGCAATGGATTTCTTATCTGTTACTTATTGCTTTTTTTATTTTAAGTTATGCCGGCTGTATCGTCTATGGCATTTATTACGATCCCCATTGTCTTAATTATTGGTATGCCACACTCTTTCTTCTTGGAGGCGTTTATGTGTATTTATCCTGCAATTTAATGACGAACACCATGAATAAAATGGAGTTAATGGATGACATCACCCTGCGGTATGAATTATTAAAACAGCGCAGTACACTCGATAGTTTGACTGAGTGTTTAACTCGAGATTATTTATTAGAGGTTTTGAATCACCGTTTTCAGAAAATTAAACTGGATGAGGGGATGTTGGTGATACTCTTTATTGATATGGATGGTTTTAAAGCGATTAATGATAATCATGGTCATGACATAGGGGATAAAGCATTACAGCAATTCACTCAACTCCTAAAACGGCGTTTACGAAAAGAAGATTTAGTCTGCCGCTATGGTGGGGATGAATTTATTGTACTAATGGAGCATATTGCGATTGAGGATGCTCAAAAAATTGCTTCGGATATTGTCCGAAGAGCCACGCAATTGAGCCAAGATAACGTGCAATTGACTGGGTGTTCTATAGGTATTGCAGTGTTGAATAAGCACTCGTCTTCCATCAATGAAGTCATAAAAAAAGCCGATATTGCCTGTTATGCGGCGAAGCAAAAGAAGAGCAAAAACTCTGTTTGTCTATACAGCCATGCGTTATCTGCCCCTAATCACTCCAAAAACTAACATTAGAATATTTACGATTATCAATCCTTAGTTGTCATCTTTTTAGAAATGTATCTCATTGAGTTTTAATGGGTTGATTGACAGCATACCCTTATAGGTATATACCTATAAGGGTATGCTGGAGAACATGTCATGCCCAAACTTCCTGAACATCATAGTGAATTGTCCCGACTAAATCGAGCTATAGGTCAGCTTGAAGGCATTAAGCGGATGATTGAAGAGCAGCGTTATTGTGTGGATATTTTGTCGCAATTGCGTGCCGTTCGAAATGCTGTAAAAACAATTGAGCTCGGCGTGCTTGAGCGCCATGTTTTAAATTGTCTTAATGAGGTTGCTTGCCATGGCAGTCAGGAATCGCGTCAGGAAAAAATGGATGAAATAATGGGATTGCTTAAAAAATACGATTGAGGTGAATGATGAGTACACATAACCACAAAACTGAGCACACCAAAGAGGAGCACAGTTGTTGCGCTCATCAACATAAAAACCCTCCTGCGTCCAGTGTTGATAAAGAGACAGGAACTACAATGTATACCTGCCCAATGCATCCGCAAATACGCCAAGACAAACCAGGTACTTGTCCCATTTGCGGTATGGCTCTTGAGCCTGAGCAAGTGAGTATAACAGAGCAAAAAAACCCTGAATATCAGGACATGTTTTGGCGCTTCATTGTGGCCTTTATCGCCAGTATTCCCATTGTAATCTTAGCGATGGGTGAACACTGGTTGAGCACATCGATTCCAGTGTCCTTATCCTTATGGCTTCAAGTAATGCTGGCCACTATGGTGGTTTGGGGTTGCGGCTGGCCATTCTTCCTTCGAGGTTGGCAATCGCTTCGATCACAACGATTGAATATGTTTACTCTAATTGCTTTAGGTACGGGAGTTGCCTGGGGGTATAGTTTAGTAGTAGTTATTTTCCCCCAATGGTTTCCACTTCATTTGCAAGAAAATGGGATGATTCCGGTATATTTCGAAGCGGCAGCAGTCATTACGACTCTGGTGCTTTTAGGTCAAGTATTGGAGTTGAAGGCGCGAGAGCGCACAGGGGATGCTATTCGCGCGTTGCTTCATTTAAATCCTACAGTCGCTCACCGATTAAATGATCACGACAAAGAGGAGGATATTACGCTTGATGAGGTGCGCGTAGGGGACAGATTACTAGTGCGTCCGGGTGAAAAAATCCCGGTTGATGGGGAGTTGATTCAGGGTCAAAGCGATGTCGATGAGTCCATGCTAACCGGTGAGCCTATGCCTGTTGCAAAAGAAATAGGCAATCACGTCATTGGCGGGACACTCAATCAACAAGGAAGCTTCATTATAAAAGCCGCCCAGGTGGGCAAAGATACGTTACTTGCTCGTATTATTACCCAAGTCAGCGAAGCGCAACGCACTCAAGCTCCTATTCAACGGTTGGCTGATGCTGTTTCAGCCTGGTTTGTGCCATTGGTTTTAGGGATTGCAGGGCTTTCGTTTCTCGTCTGGTTTTTAATAGGGCCTGAGCCTTCTTTAAGTTATGGACTAATTGCTGCTATTTCCGTACTGATTATTGCCTGCCCTTGTGCTTTGGGGCTTGCAACGCCTATGTCAATCATGGTGGGGATTGGTGAAGGCGCACGACGTGGTATCTTGATTAAAAACGCAGCTTCTTTAGAGCTATTACGAAAAGTCGACACACTTGTTGTGGATAAAACAGGAACATTGACTCAAGGCCATCCAGCGTTAACCCAAATTATCCCAAGTATGAATTGGCAAGAAGATGAACTGCTGCGTCTTGCGGCATCCCTTGAGCGTCATAGTGAACATCCACTGGCTAAAGCCTTACGTGATGAAGCGCTAAAACGCCAAATTAATTTGGAAGAGGCCACAGATTTTATTGCAGTCAGAGGTAAAGGCGCTCAAGCCAAAATCAATGATGCGATTATTGCCATTGGCAATGCCCATTGGTTGTCTGTTCCTGGTGATGAGATTCCTGATGCGGCATTAACAGCACAAAAAGAGGGAGCTACTGTGATTTATATGACGGTCAATAAACAATTAGCCGGTGTCTTTATGGTAGCCGACCCTATTAAAGAGTCGAGCCAACATGCGGTCGCCTCCTTAATAAAAAAGGGCATTCAAGTCATCATGCTCACCGGTGATAATGCCATGACAGCTAAAGCGGTAGCCCAACAAGTTGGTATTCAAGAAGTCATTGCTGAGGTGCTGCCCGATGAAAAGAGCAACGTAATTCGCAAGCTGCAACAAAAAGGACATGTGGTTGCCATGGTGGGGGACGGGGTTAATGATGCCATTGCGCTGGCAAAAGCCGACATTGGCATTGCGATGGGAACCGGTAGTGATGTGGCGATTGAAAGCGCTGGCATGACCTTATTATCAGGTGATTTAAGCAAACTTTTAGAAGCCTACGAATTATCAGTGCATACGGTACAAAATATTCATCAAAACCTCTTTTTTGCCTTTTTTTATAATGCACTGGGCGTGCCGGTCGCGGCAGGCGTTCTTTATCCACTTACAGGGTTGTTGCTTAACCCGATTATAGCCGGTACTGCCATGGCACTCAGTTCCGTGTCAGTGATTGTCAATGCGTTGCGTTTACGTCATAAACTGTCATGATAGAATAGCAATGAAGGGAATGTCATTTTAGGGATAGAGTATACATGATAAAACAGAATTGGGGATTCACGTGTTTTTTGATGGGTGTTATCGCGCTGATACCTCTCTTGGGGTATGCAAAGCCTCCTTTAGGTCTTAAAGAGCTTACGCAGTTGGGTATTCAAAATAATAAGGATTTAAAGGCAGCACGTTTTGCCATTGCTATTGCCGAAGCACGTCTCGTGCAGTCAGGGTTATGGTCTAATCCTAGTTTGAATTTAAATAATAATGATGACAGGTTATTTAATAACGAAGGGGAGTATTCTCGCAGCATCAATTTTAACCAGGCCTTTCCCATTTCAGGCCGAATAGGCAGACAAAAAACGGTTGCACGTATTGATATTCTTCGCGCGCAGGCGGAAGTGTTTGAGGCGACACGCCAACTCAGTGCAAAAGTCGCCAATGCGTTTTATACGGTGGTGGTTGCAGAAAATCGGATGCAACAACTTAATTATTTACAAGGTATTAATCAAGAATTAGTACGTGTCATTCATAATCGCTACCATGCAGCTGAAATTTCTAAATTGGATGATAATTCAGCTCGCATCGAATACGCACGAATCAAACAAGAAAAACAACTATTAAAAAGCCAACTGATTAGCCAATATGCGCTATTAAATCAACTTATTGGACGCGCACCTAATGCGTCGTTGCACGTTGAGAAAACGATTAGGATAGCGAAAGGTCTTCCTTCTTTAGGAAGTCTAATCAATCATGCACTCAATAATCGTCCTGACCGGCGAGGCTTATTACTCGCAGAACAGCGTGCATTGGCTGATAGGCGCTTGGCACAAGCCGAACGCTTTGCCGATTGGAATTTAGGTGTTGGCGTACAGCAAGATAAAATTGTGGTAGAAGGTGCCCCACCTCAACAAGCCGACCGCACTTTAGGTGTTTCGTTATCGATTCCCCTGCCGATACTGAATCGTAATCAGGGACGAATTTTAGAGGCGGGCGCTACAGGTGCTCAGGCAATGATGGCCATTGATGCCTTAAATCTTGCTATTGAAACTGAAGTCACCAGCAATTACGGTCAGCTAAATGCGCTTAAAATAAGTGTGGTACAAACGCAAGGAACCTCTCTTCGTTTAGGACTTGAGAATGTGACACTTGCCCGTGAAGCGTATCAAAATGGGCAAGTCTCTTTTCTTAATGTCTTACAGGTTCAACGGCAACAAAACGATGTGCAGATGGCTTACTTAACGACCGTGGGGCAATATTTTCAATCGTATGTTGCCTTATGTACGGCTATTGGAGCACCGCATTCAAGCGAGTTGTGCTCTTATTTATCTTTCACTAAGGACACGACTAAATGATTCATGGAACTCATAGTACCCGCCAAAGAGTGCGGTTAGTTTTTTTGCTGGGAATCCTTTTGCATTCATCACTTCTTATCGCGCATGGGGATGAAATTGAAGTAAATACCTCAGGCCCTGCACAGGCGGTTACATTAACACCTGAACAAACCACGATGCTGGGTATTGAAGTATCTGAAGCCACAGCGCGCCCAATGGCTGAGTTTTTGACGTTAAATGGTCAAATCCAATTGTTACCCAATGCTCAAGCCGATGTTAGCGTGCGTATTAGTGGTGCAGTGACTGATATTGTTGCCAATCTAGGTGATACGGTAACCAAAGGACAAGTTGTAGCTACCGTGCAATCGCGTCTCGTTGGAGACCCTCCACCCAGTGTTGCGGTAAAAGCACCCATTTCAGGTGTTATCGATGCACGCAACGTGAACTTAGGCCAAGCAGTAGAGCCTAATACCGTTTTGTTTCACATCAGTAACCGCGACCAATTGCTGGCCATTGCCCAAGTGTATGAAGAAGATTTAGGTAAGATTAAACGAGGACAAAACGTTAATGTCCATGTTTTAAGTTATCCAAATCGAATTTTTTCAGGCAAAGTTACGTTAATTGAGCCCAATTTAGATCCCTTAACGCGCAGTGTGAATGTACAAATCAGTCTTGATAACAAAGAAGGATTATTAAAGCCTGGCATGTTTGTACGTGCTAATGTGGTTTTGCGCTTTACAGAAGGTGCGCTTACGATCCCTAATAATGCCGTACTTGAAATTGACAACGCCACCTTTGTATTTGTTAAGAATGGCACCACCTATGACCGAACGGTGATCAGTCTCGGGGCTCGTGATGAGAAGTACACCGAAATTAAAGACGGGTTGGTGCCGGGGGATGCGGTTGTGACTCAAGGAAATCGTGAATTATACACCTTGTCTTTAAGTGGTAGTGGCAGCAAAAAAACCGGCGATAAGGAATCTCACTAATGTTTACGCGCTTAATTGCCTGGTCGTTGCATAATCGTTTTTTGATTCTAGCCTTAACACTGGTTCTTTGTCTTTTAGGTGGTTACACCTTAAAACAAATGCCAGTGGATGTGTTTCCTGAGTTTGCACCACCACAGGTAGTGGTACAAACTGAAGCACCGGGCATGGCAACGCAAGATGTCGAAACGCTCATCACCTACCCTTTGGAAAGTGCCATTAACGGCACCCCAGGGGTGGCTAGCGTGCGCTCAAAAACCTCTGTTGGCTTATCGACAATTACAGTGGTTTTTGATGATAGAACCGATATTTACCGTAACCGACAACTGGTTAATGAGCGTATTCAACAAATGAGCAACAGACTTCCACCTGGGGTTAATCCGCCGGTGATGCTTCCTGTGACCTCAGCTGTGGGTTGGCTTGTTAAATACGCCTTAATCAGTGATACTGCAAGCCCAGAAACCTTGCGCACAATTTCGGATTGGACGATTAGGCCCAGGATTTTGGCCTTAGGTGGGGTTGCTTCAGTGGTATCACTGGGTGGTGAAGTGAAACAATACCAGGTGCGGTTAATTCCTGAACGCATGCTTGCCTATGGTATAACCATTGAAGAAGTGCGCCAAGCATTAACCACCGCCAACCAAAATGTACCTGGTGCTTTCGTGCACCAGGCAGGAAGCGAGCTTGTGGTAGGAACGGTTGGTCGAATCCAATCCCTGGAGGACATTAGAAAAACCGCGATTACGGTGCGAAAAGGAGTTCCCATTACCATCAATAACGTGGCAATCGTCGCCTTTGGTGGAGAAATTAAGCGTGGAGATGGCGCTTATAATACAAAGCCTGCGGTGATTGGCACGATTTCCAAAGCCTATGGTGCTGATACGGTGACAACGACTGCTAAAGTGGAGCAGGCTTTAAAGAACATCAAGCAAACACTGCCCGCGGGTGTTGCGCTTAAAACCGAAGTCTTTCGACAAGCCAATTTTATCGAGTCTGCGATTCATAATTTAACCCGCGCACTTTTGGAGGGCGCGATTATTGTTATCGCCGTACTGTTTTTGTTTTTGATGAATTGGCGCGCTTCGTTTATTACATTTCTTTCCATGCCGGTATCTTTTGTCATTGGTTTATTGGTATTGCACTATTTTGGCATTGGCATTAACTCGATGACGCTAGGTGGGATGGCAATTGCCATTGGGGAAGTGGTGGATGATGGCATCATTACCGTAGAAAATGTGGTGCATCGCTTAAGAGTGAACCGCCAAGAAATTAATCCACTACCTGCAATTGAAGTCGTTTTTGATGCCGTGCTTGAGATACGAAGTTCCGTTGTTTACGCCACCGTCATTATAAGCCTTGTTTTTTTACCGATTTTCTTTCTATCAGGTATTGCTGAGCGTATTTTTAGTCCCTTGGCCATTGCTTATATTGCTTCGGTATTGGGTTCGCTTGTGGTGTCCATTACTATGGTGCCGGCACTTTGTTATCTCTTATTGGTTCGAAGCCAAGAAAAAAAGGAAGATGCTGAGGTGAGCTTGCATGCGTTGTCCCAACGCGAGCGTCATTATGGGGTTGAGCAAAAGACAGAACATAATGCTGAGTCTGAAACCCGTTTTGTCCGGTGGCTTAAGGGACATTTTTTAACTGCCTTACACTGGTCTTTGGCACATTTTAAAGCGGTAGTTGCGATGTCTCTGGCCGCATTTTTATTTGCGCTCGCTTTACTTCCTTTTTTTGGTACTTCGTTTTTACCTGAATTTCATGAAGGAAATTTCATTGTAGCCATGAGTACTTTGCCGGGCACGTCGTTAGAAGAATCCATGCGTTTAGGACAACAGGTGCAAAAAACCTTAATGCGTTATCCGCAAGTCATCTCAATTGCTCAGCGTGCCGGACGCAGTGAGTTGGATGAAGATGCACTACCGCCTAATGTCAGTGAATTTGATTTGCGTCTTGATTTTGATAAAAATAAATCCATGCCTCCCGATGAGTTATTACGACGTATTCGCGCTGATTTAGCCAATATTCCAGGGACTGTGTTTAATGTCGGGCAATTTATTGCCCATCGTATGGATGAAGTGCTCTCTGGGGTTCGTGCGCAAGTGGCGGTGAAGCTATTTGGTGATAATTTATCCACTTTAAATGAGTTAGGACAATCGTTAGAGGCTGTCTTAAAATCGGTTCCAGGGGTGGTCGATGTGAACAAAGAGCAGCAAATTAATGTACCGCAGGTCATTATTAAAATTGACCGTGAAAAAGCCGCACGGTACGGCGTGAATGTGGGGCAGATTTCTGAAGACGTGCAAGTGCTTTTAAATGGCGTGAGTGTTTCGAGTGTTTTAGAAGGCCAGCGTACGTTTGATTTATACCTTCGTATGGATGAGCCGGGGCGCGACAGCATTAAAGCCATTCAAAACATGCTCATTGATGCGCACGGACAAGCTGAAGCAAATTTAAGCCAAATTCCTTTGCGCGCGGTTACTGAAATTAAAGTAGAACCACAACCTTTTGCGATTAATCGGGAAAATGTGCAGCGGCTATTAGTGATTGGTTTTAACGTGCAAGGACGTGATTTAGGCAGTGTGATTGCCGATGTTGAACAAGAGGTGCAAGAGAAGATTAAACTGCCTGCGGGATACTTCATTCAATACGGCGGTCAATTTGAAAGTCAACAGCAGGCATCCAAAGTGATTCTTACCTTTGGCGCTTTAGTTATTTTTATTATGCTTATTTTGCTGCATAAAGCCTTCGGTACCTTTAGAGAAGCCTTATTGGTGATGTTTAATTTACCCTTAGCATTAATTGGCGGAGTCATATCGCTCTTTATCGCCAGTGGCGAGATGAGTGTGGCCGCCATGATTGGTTTTATTACCTTATTTGGAATTGCAGCGCGCAATGGGATTATTTTGGTTAGCCATTACAATCAATTGCGTTTGCAGGGAAAAACACGCGAGCAAGTGGTGATTGATGGTACGCTTGATAGATTAGTGCCAGTGCTGATGACCGCCGCCACCGCAGCACTGGGGCTTTTCCCCCTGCTTTGGGGCTCACCTGCCGGTAAAGAATTGGAGCGTCCTTTAGCCCAGGTGCTGTTAGGCGGGTTATTAACATCAACCGTACTTAATATGTTTGTAGTCCCGACCGTCTATAACGCCATTGAACAATGGCGAGAAAAACGAATCGCTTTAAAGGATAATCAACCAGGAGAAACACCATGAAAACACAGCAATGCAATAAAAAATCGGTATGGCTTAGTTTAATCATGAGCCTTTTTATTTGGACCATGCCTTTGGGACTCTTTGCCAATACTGCGGAAGTTTCTAAAGTAGCTATTCCTTCCACAATACCTGAGATTTGGAAGGCTATTGATGGGCAGGCTGCTTCCATTAATCAATCATTAAAAGAAAACCAGTTAACCTCAATTCATGAGCATGCGTTTGCCATTCGCGATTTAGTCAACGCACTACCCCCTTTAAGTATGGACTTATCTGATGAGCAGAAAAAATCATTACAAAGTAATTTAAACTTTGTTGCGCAGTTGGCTACACGCCTTGATAAAACGGGAGATGCCAACGATAAAGAGGGGACTCAGGCGAATTGGGATAAATTGGAAAAGATATTAACGCAATTACGCGCGCTTTATCAAACCTCACAGTCTAATTAAGGATTACATTGATGAAATTGTTTTATTGCGTTCATGGAGTACTATTAAGTACGCTGTTTTTAGGACAAGCTCTTGCAAATCAAGAGCTTGTTCCTCATAAAACGACTGATCCTACAGTATTATTGATTAAAAAGTTCCAAACCGAAGTGGATGGTAAACCAGCCGAGTTGTTCCGCATCGAACAGCCCGATGGCACATGGGGATATAAGGGGGTCAAAGGTCAAGTATTTGATGCGATTGTAAAAAATCAAACGGATAAGCCCACCGTCTTACATTGGCATGGTCTTATTGTTCCTAATGATCAAGATGGGGTACCTTATGTGACGCAAGCACCTATTCCCCCAGGCGGCGAGTATCATTATCATTTCTTACTTAAACAGTCAGGGACTTATTGGATGCATTCGCATCATGATTTACAAGTACAGCAATTTTTATCAGCGCCTTTGATTATTGCTGATCCAAACGATAAGGTGAGTGATAAAGAGGTTACTTTATTTATCGGAGATTTTAGTTTTAAAAAACCAGAAGTGATTCTAAGTGAGTTAAAAAAAGGGCAAATGACCCACATGCATCATGGCAGTGGGATGTCTTCTATGCCTATGGATAATGCGGCACCTGATTTAAATGATGTCAATTATGATGCTTTTCTCACCAATTATAAAACTTTAAAAAATCCTCAAATCGTTCCCGTTCATCCAGGAGACACTGTTCGATTACGTTTCATTGCGGGTTCTGCAATGTCCAATTTTTTTATAAATACAGGTATTTTGAAAGGAGAGGCAATCGCACTCGATGGCCAATCGATTCAACCGGTACAATCGGAGCAATTTCAACTGGCTGTTGGACAACGACTTGATGTCCTGGTGACTATTCCCCAGGGTGAAGCAGCATATCCAATTCTTGCTCAAGGCGAGGGGACGCAGATGCAAACGGGTTTAATACTCGCAACGCCTAAAGCGATTATTCCTAAACTAAATGAAAAAAGTTCAAGTAAAGCCGGGGCTTTAAACTATGATCAGGAGTTTCAATTTAAAGCATTACACCCACTACCTGATAAAACACCAGGCCAAATCTTAACCGTTAATTTAGAAGGCGATATGATGCGCTATGTATGGACTATTAATAACCAAAAATGGCCAGACATTAAACCTTTAATCGTTGATGGAAATAAACGCGTCGAAATGGTCTTTAACAATAAAACCACCATGGCTCATCCTATGCATTTGCATGGTCATGTATTTGAAGTCACTGAGATTGATGGTAAAAAAATAAGAAATGGTCTATTGCACGATACGGTCATCGTGTTGCCGAAATCAACAGTGAACATTCAATTCGATACTGATAATCCTGGTAATTGGATGATGCATTGCCATATGCTGTATCATCAAGAAACGGGCATGATGACCCTAGTGAGTTATCGCGATTTTAAATTGCCAAAATTAATGATGCACCATTCGTTGTAAGCCCCATTGCACTATCTGCAAGGAGCTTGAACATTAAGCCATTTTTTCGCATTCTTCAGCACATTGATAACATGCATCGGCACATCGCTTGCAGTGTTCCATGTGCTGATGCTTACTGCATTCATCGCCGCAAGCACGGCAAATTGTAGCACATAATCCACAAATTTCTTTAGCAAAGGATGAACCCCTGGCCATCATCTCTGCTGCAAGGGCGCAGATTGCTGCACAATCACGATCCAATGTAATACAACAGGCTAGGTCTTTACGGTTGTCATCTTCGCTGCAAGCTGTTGCGCAATGCTCACATTCAGCCACACATTTTTGGCAGGCTTTAATACAGGCCTCATACTGTTGGTGGGACATGCTACTCTCCTTTTGATGGTTCATTTGCATACCATTGATTACGCCATGTTTTTAATTGCTCAATTTCTTTTTGTTGGGTGTCAATGATTTTCTGAGCCATTTCTTTGATTTCAGGATGTGTTGCATTTTTTAAAGCATCTTCTGCCATCATAATGGCAGCTTCGTGGTGAGGTATCATCATATCAATGAAGCGTTTATCGTATTGATTATCTTTCTTACCTAGCTTCTCCATCATCATTTGATCCATGGCACTTTGGCATTTGGTCATTGAGCCCATCATACAAGCACAATTCTCTTTTGCCCAAAGTGTATTAGGGATTGTAATAGTAAGCGCAAGACTGCTGATAATTAATAATTTTTTAAACATTAGGCTTCTCCTTGTCTAGTTTAAAGAAATGATTTAATGGTTCCTTTTCGAATTATTTAGGAACTCAATAATTTTTATTACATCTTTTTTAGTGAAGGGCTTACGAAAGACTCGCTCCTTCTTCTCTTCTGATAATGCATAATCTTCGTATGAAGATAAACCCATAATAGGTGCTTCTTTGCTAATATGCCAATTGTTCTTAATTTGATGAATCAAAGTGTTTCGATGATTAAGGTTTATATCAATTAAAATAAGATCGTATAGCTTAGCGGTTATGTACTCCATTGCAGATTCAAAATCCCAAGCCAAATCTATGTGATGCTCCAGATCCAAGAATTGTGAGCGAATAACGATTCGTGCTGCCAATGAAGGCTCTACTATTAAAAAAGAATAAGACTTTGGCATGAAATTTCTAACTTAATAAAATGAGGCGCATACTACAGTATATTTGCTCCCTACAATAATTCTAGAGTAATTATCACTTATGGTCATTCCAGTGATTGATTATAAAGCAAGGCAGCGAGGGAATGAATCTTAGCATTTACCCAGGCTTTTTAAGTTGAATTTCTAAAAATGTCACAAACCGCATCAGCGCAGGCACAGGATTAACCAGTCTCAAGAATGGTCGTGCCTATGATGAATATCTGGATAATGCGGATGTGAATGTTTTATAGCATCATGATGATGTGGATGAGTATGGGGCTCCTCACCATCCCAAGGAACGTCATGGGTATGTTGGTGATGTTTATCATGAATATGATTGTGTTCATGGTTAAGTAGTTCATGCGTATGTCCGTGGACATGGTGTTCCGTGAGATGTAGCCATACGCCAATTCCCATTAAGCTTGCGGCAAGCCAAAACAAAATTGAGGGTGTTTCTTGAAAAAACAGAATGGCAATTGCCGCCCCAATAAAAGGAGCTGTTGAAAAATAAGCTCCTGTTCTTGCTGTACCAAGTCCCCGTAAAGCCAGTACAAATAGAACCAAGCTGATTCCATAGCCAATAAAACCGACTAGAAAAGCGTAACCTACTACTAGCCCAGAAGGGAGTGTCATATTTAAACCAAGGGCAAGGCTTATATTCACGATGCCTGAAACGAGCCCTTTACTTCCCGCAATGAACAATGGATCGCCGGCAGAAACTTTACGGGTAAAATTATTGTCAATCGCCCAACATAGGCATGCTCCCGCAATGGCTAAAGCTCCTGGCATATTTTGTTGGGTGGCTTCACCTTGTGGCCAAGATAATAGAATGCCACCAGCTACAATAAAAATCATACCAAGTACAATTCGAGAAGCTGTGCTCTCCTTAAAAACTACCCAGGCTAATAACGCGGTGAGTACGGCTTCAAGGTTCAATAGTAGTGACGCAGTTGCAGCACTTGTTTGCTGTAGGCCAAACAGTAACAATATTGGTCCCAAAATTCCACCAAAGCTGATGGCAGCGATTAGCCACAACCAATCAACTTTTAATAGTCCTGAATGACTCCAGCCCCGGTCTTTAACTAAACGCGTTAAAATTAATCCGATCCCGCTACCCGCATACAATAATCCCGCAAGCAGTACGGGGGATACCTGTCCCACAAGTTGTTTAGCAAAAGGCGTACTGGCTCCAAAGAACATTGCAGCACCAAGTGCTGCGATAGTTGGGGAAATTAGTCGAAAGCGCCTCATCTATAATCTCTCCTGATAAAACAAGCTATAAATACACTTGGATTGAAATAACATAAATTGAAATAAGATCTGCAAAATTACATGACGGTGTTAAAAAATATTTTCTTAAGTTTAAATCAAATAGGCATTCCATAGCCATCTTCCGACTATTCCTAGAATGAATAGCCACAATAGAACAATAATCACGGCAAATCCCCATCTTTTTGGCAATGATTCGCCCTTATTAATAGCTATTGCAGCGCGACTATTACACTCATCCCAAATGTCTTTAGGTATTAATTTAATCGTAAGGTAAATACCTAGCGGTATAATTAATAGATCATCCAGAAAACCTAAAATTGGGATGAAATCAGGAATAAGATCTATGGGGCTTAATGCGTAAGCTAAGGTTATAAACACCACTAATTTTGCTTTCCAACTTACTCTGGGATCACGTTTAGCAAAATACAACACCCAAATATATTTCTTCATGGATAAGGAAATTTTTTTTAATGTGTTTGACCTTTCCCCCCAAAATAAGACCATGACATTGATGAGATTTCCATTAAAATTACAATATTGGAGAACTCAA
>NZ_MKTO01000014.1:0-14990 GCF_001897665.1 Legionella sp. 39-23
TTCACTATATTGTTGCGCACGCTTTTGAAAATGTTCTAAACATTTTTTGGCACTTTCATCTGGGTTTGGGTCTTGGGGAGTAATGGAACGGTCAACCGACTTAAGGATTATTAGGATCTCTTAGTGATCTTAGTTTTCCATTTTTACTTCATCAGACATCTAAGAACCTTGCTCGAGCAGTTGCTTTTTCTGACCTACCCCCTAAATTAGCACCAATTCATTGATGAGATTTGCTTTCCTCTTCGTCCTTACTTAATTGCGTTAGTGCCCCCAACTCACGCATAATTCGCATTCCACCTAAAAAGACGAACTTAATCCCTTTTGCCGATTTTATGATTGCGTAATAATTTCTCAGAAACGCCTTTAAAAACCTGTATTATCAGGGTAGACCATTAATTTATAAAAGACTAACATTTAGCGAATTTTATTCGCTAAACTAGAAGGAAAGCGAACTGTCCGCATTTGGAGGAGTCATGCCTTACCAATTTGTAAGAGAACCACTTCGAGCTGAGGAAGCAGATCAACTGTGTCAGGCATGTGAGTCAATGCTTGAAAAGCTGATTATTTGGATTTTAATTGATACTGGTCTGCGAGTATCAGAGTTATGTTCACTTACTTCACAAGATATTTTGTGGCAACAAAAATCACTGCGTATTTCAGGAAAAGGGGGCCCTTATGGTAAAAAATCAAAAAAACGAGTTGTTCCTATGTCTAACCGTGTACGGGCGTTACTTGAGCATTACTATGCGATTAATGAGCGCTTCCCTATTGGAGCAAGGCAAGTCCAAAAGATAGTAAAAGAAATTGCCAATAAGGCAAAAATCACTAAACAAGTGACGCCACACATTCTACGGCATACCTTTGCAACTTTAGCGCTGCAAAAAGGAATTTCATTGGCCTCAGTACAAAAAGCATTGGGGCATGACCGTTTGGAAACGACGGCTATTTATCTTAATTTTACTGACGCTCATGTTATAGAAGAATTTAGTGCCAAATGGTAAGTGCTTAGTTAAAGATCGCTTATCTGTTCTTTATTCCAAGGTAAATGCGCATATCCTTTTATAATATTGGGAGGAAATATAGGATACTTAATCACAGAAAAAAATGGCGAATAATCAAAATCACTCGGCGTGAATAAACGAGGATTGCGTCTGACAAGCTCTATGTGATGTTTATTTCCCTCGTGAATAAAAGGCAAAATGGGATAGTGTACCGACTGAAACGCATCGGCAATCATTGATGAGCAAATATCTTCTGTAGGTTGCATGGCATTGTGCTGAAATAGGGTTGAACGCCATTTTCTAGGGAAAATTCCCCAGGGAAATAAAAAACGCGCCAAATCGAATACATGTCGCACATCATAATTTTTACCCAAACGGTTGAGCGCATAAATCACAACTCGAGATACATCCTCTTGGGCTAACCATTCTGGCCTTACAATACGAAGATGGTCATCTTTGTATTTATCGAGTGGAGAAATAATAGTTCCTAGCCCCAGCTCGCTTTCTACCAAAAGCTGTTTATCGGGTGGGCCATCATAGTGTGTTTTAATGAGCTTCTGCAAAGAGTGTTCCTGAATGTCTTGCAAACGTCCTATATATAATGCGGCATGAGACCAAGGGCTTTGAGTCACATGTCGAATCATGCGGCTGATTCGGCTTCTTCCTTCCACCAAAAGCACATCGACAGGACGTATTTTGTCGCATAGTTTATTAAAATCACACAAATAGGCTCTTTGAGGTGGTGCTTGTCGTGATAACAAGCCACCGATTTTTTCAATAAACCACTCGCTCCAGCGTCCAGTCATGCTATTACTCTGAGTTTCAATTGCCATCTCCTCCCATTTCATTAGGCAACAGGTATTGATTTCTACTTAAATAAATTTTCGCAAGCTTTGGAAAAAAAGGCGCCAATTTGCTGATGAAATCGTAAGCCATGATGAGTGCGCCTAAAGCAAAAACTACATCACCTGGAAGGCGCAACCATTGCCATAATAACGTGGTATTATAAAACTCAAGACTCCTGGCATGAGCAAAGCCATGCTCATACACATCCATTAATTGAGCCCATCCTATAGGGAAGAAGTTCAGAACAATCCACAATAAAAGCCCTAGATTATAGAGCCAAAATGCCCAGGTACCCAAACGGTCACTCCAAGGTAAACGTTTTCCTGCCGCATAACGCAAACAAAAATAAATCAGTCCAAGGCCCAGTAAGCCAAATGCACCAAATAAAGCCGTATGCGCGTGATTGAGCGTTAAAAAAGTACCATGCTCATAATAATTTACCAATGGTGCATTGAGTGTTCCCCCACCAAAGACTCCCGCGCCAACAAAATTCCAAAAGGAGGCACCTAGCACATAAAGATAGGCTAAATTATAAGTAAAATCACCCTGGCGTTTTATCAACTGCCGATGTTCAATTGCATCAATAATAAGAAGCACTAAGGGCAATACCTCAATAAAGGAAAACATGGAACCAAGCGGCACCCAAATATCGGGCGTACCAGTCCAATACCAATGATGTCCTGTACCAACTACTCCACCTAAGAAAATAAGAATGGTTTCAAAATACATGGTTCGTTCTGCAAGAGCACGCGATACCAAGCCGGTGCCCATTAACAGATAAGCAGTTGCGCACGCTGCAAAAAATTCAAAGGATTGTTCAACCCAAAGATGAACGACCCACCAACGCCAAAAATCAGTAATGGTAAATGATTTTTCAATGCCGGTTAACGGAATCATCCCAAAGCAATACAATACAGCAACGTTGGCGGTGCTGGCCCAAAATAAATGTTCCAGACGAATTCTGCCCGTCCAAAATTGTACTGTGGCTTTTTTAACAGCACTCCATTGGGGCCACATACCGCGAAATACAATAAAACTCCACAAAAACAATCCCAGACAAAACCCAATTTGCCATAAACGACCCAGTTGCAAATAAGAAAGTCCCTGATTGCCAATCCAAAACCAGTACTGATTGACGTACCCCATAATTCCTAAATAATCACCAATTAAGGCGCCACCCACAACAAAGAGCGTCACCCAAAATAAAACGCTGACTAAAAATCCCTGGCCTTTCGCTTCCTTTTTGCTGATGATGGGTGCTATAAACACTGCCGCACTTATCCAGGACAGCGCAATCCAGACTATGGGCGTTTGTATGTGCACATCGCGCAGGAAGTTAAAGGGTAAATAGTCATTAATTGCGATGCCATAAAACCCCTCGCGCTCAGAATAGTAATGCGCCATAATAGCGCCTACTCCGATTTGAATGAGTAAAATCACTGCGACGACCAGGAAATACTGGCCCACTTTACGCTGACTTGATGTCAGTGGTTTAAAATGCATAAATAGCGGTGTTCTGGGAGAATTATCTGGCACACTTAGATAGCGATGATAAATATATAAAATGGCGCCAAAGCCTAAAAACACAAAACAAAAGGAAACCCACGTCCAGTAAAACGTAGCTGGGGTTGGGCTATTCCCCATACTGGGCTCATAAGGCCAATTGTTAGTATAGGAGCTGTTTTGTCCTGGCCGATGAGCAATGGTGGTCAGTGAGGAATAAATCAGGAACTCTGCTGTGCGCAATGCGCTTTGCTCATCGAGACTATAGGCTTTAGTCCAGCCTTTTTTGGCATCATGATTCAATAATGTTGAGGCAATTTCTTGTTTTAATTGTCCGATTGAGTCAGCAACATATTGCGACAAAACACTGATTGGCGCGCTTAAATCCGTATTCTGTAATTCACGCTGCATGGTTTTTCGAGCTAAATACTGCTCTTCTTCGGACAAAGCGGCAAATGATTTACCATAGCGTGCTTGCGCTATTTTTTCTTCAACAAGTCGTCCTAAACGCAGCAAATTGGTTGCTGTGTAATCTTCACCAAAATAAGAGCCCATACCATACAAACTGCCATAATCCATCAAATCAGCTCGTTGAAATCCCGCTTTGCCTGCAACAATGTCATCTTCAGTCATCACCACATAGCCTGATTGAGTTTGAAATTGTTGCGGTAGGGGTGGCGCAAGTTGGTAGGTTTTATAAGTACCCCATATGAGCACCATAAAGCAAAGCAGTGCAGTGAACAATAAAATCCATTTTAAAACCAGAGCTACTGGGTCGTTTGTTTCCTGGGCATATTCCGTTATGGTTTTCTTATTTTGAGTCATTGTTTCATTCCATGAAATTACGTGTCGATTTCTTAAAATTAGTGCTTATAAAAATACATCACTTAAGATAGCCTGAGAAGGCACGCCAGCAAGAAAAATCTGTTTTTTCAACTTATCAGTAGTGTCTTTAGGGCCACAGACATAAACTCGTGTCTCTTTTGGCTGATTTAAATGCATTAACGCGCGTTGTTCAATAGACGCTTCAGGATATCGTCCCTGACTTTGAAGTACGCACGCGTCATACACAAAAGAAGGAAACAACAGCGACAGCATTTCCAGCTCTTCTTTGTAGTAAATATCTTCATCAGCAAGGCCGCCATGAACTAAGGTGATGGTTCCTTGATGTTTGTTGCTTAATGCGCTTTTAATAATGGCAATAAGGGGCGCAAGTCCAGTTCCAGTTCCTGCCAGCAACATATTAAAAGCCAATTGCTCTGGGTTATAGTAGAAACAGCGTCCAAAGGGACCTCTTAGCTTCACCTCGGCATGTTTTGTTGCTTTGTTCGCTAGCCATTGCCCCATGCTTCCACCTGGATAAATTTTAACGTGTAATTCAATAAACCCCTCTTGCTCAGGAATGTTGGCGATGGAATAACTGCGTATTGTGCCTTCTGGATTAATGAGACTCAGGTATTGACCAGGAATCCAATGCTCTAAATCATCCACGTGAAGTTTTACTTGCATCACATTGTAATTCAATGCGTTGATATCGATGATTTGTGCGTTCACTTCACATTCAGTGCTTTCAGGAGTTAACACCTCCAGTGGCGTTTCAGGCTTTGCAAGACAAGCTAGAAAATAACCTTGCGCTTTAAGCGTTTCAGGTAATCCTTCTTGCCAGGCAGGGTTAATCTCCCCATCTTTGACTTTAATTAAGCAAGACTGACAAATGCCTGCCTGACACGAATTAGGATAATCAACCTCATGACGCAGTAAACAGTGCAACACGCTTTCTTGAGGCTCTATGGAGTAGGATTGATTATTAAATGCAACCGTACTCATGATGAGCGCCCCAAAACGTCATTACGAACGCTGTTAGCAATAGCGGCGACTTGATTAATATCCTCCGCATTTGCTCCTAATTCAGAAAGTGTTGCACCCAGATGCTCAATCACAATATCCACATGTGTATCATTTAGTCCGCGCTTGACCAGGTGAGCATGTCCTTCGCGCATGTTTTTTCCACTGTAGTGATTGGGCCCACCAAATGCCATGGTTAAAAATCCCTTTTGCTTTAGAATTTGTTGTTCCATATCAATATCATCAAAAAAATGACTGACTCGCTCATCGGTTAACATTTTGCGATAGAAAATATCAACCGCCGCATTGACTGCGCTTTGACCTCCCAAACGTTCAAACAATGACTCTGACATGGTGACTCCTTTAAAGATATATTTGCAATGCATCTTATAAAAAGAAATAATCACAGTCAATAACCTAATCAGGAATTCATGATGCAACTCACCCAATTTACCGATTATTCATTACGTGCTCTGATTTACATCGTACTTAGAAAAGAATCTTGTACCATTAAAGACATCACTGAAGCGTATGGCATATCGAGCCATCATATGGTTAAAATCATTCATAATTTAGCCAAACTTAAACTGATTAAAACCATTCGCGGGAAAAATGGCGGTATTTTAATGGCCGCTCAACCTGAAACCATTAATTTAGGCCAACTAATCGTCCAATTGGAGCCTCATTTTGATTTGGTGCCTTGTTTTAATAAAGAAAAAGCAAACTGCTGTATTGCTCCAGTGTGCAAATTAAAGAGTGTCTTGCATGAAGCGCAAGCCGCTTTTATGAGTGTTTTGGAGCGTTACACCTTAGCGGATGTAGTCACTAATAAGGCAGAGCTGTCTGTATTATTAAACATAAAACCATTAGAGAAGTAAGGCCTTATCGGGAGCAATAGGCCAGGAGTGCAAAACAGCTTGCAAAATACGTGCGTGATTATGTTTTGGGTCTTTTGCGGCATAAAACAAAGTAACAGAGGCGTCTTTTGTCATTTCCAGGATTTGCTCTATCAAAGTACTTTTATTGATTAATTCTTCAATATAGCAATCAATAAATTCGCCCCATCGCTTTTCAATATCCCCGTGAAACCATTGTCTTAACGCGACACTTGGCGTGATGTCTTTTAACCACAAATCAAAAGCCAATGTTTCTTTTTTGAGGCCACGGGGCCAGAGTCTATCAATCAAAAGCCATGCTCCTTCTTTAATCGGTGGAGGAGCATAGACGCGGCAAATCTGAATCGTATTTCGATGAGTAGAACTCATGACATTCCTTGTTATAGACTATGCATTACCCCGGTTTTTGCGCAAGTAACATACCAAACACACCGGGTATCTGCTTTCCAGATGCATCTTGTTTATGCAAATGCCCCACTGATTCTTTATATTCCAGTATAGACCATCCAGTATCTTGATAAAGATGATAGAGCTCTTCTTTATGGGGCAGGTACGTGAAAAAATCTGGCAATGGGTAGAGTTCTGATTGAATGGGGAAAACCAAGAAATGATACCCATTCTTATTGGTTGCTTCTTGGAGCTCTGTAAGCAAGGAGGGGATACGTTCCGAATTTAAGAACTGCAGTGTGACGGTTGAAAACACGAAATCAAAATGTTCCACACCAAGCGCTAAGGGTTGATTTAAATCGTGCAGTTGAGTGGACACCTTGCTCAAATCTTCTTTTTGAGCAATTTCCTGAATTGTCTCTAGCGATGCTTGATTGTTATCTATTCCGGTAATGTGATGCCCCATGTTGGCTAAATACAATAAATTCCTTCCAGAGCCACAGCCTACATCGAGAATAGATGCTTCTTGCAGATGATGTAAGTAAGTCTGATAAACATACACTAAGTCGCTTTGTACAGCACTTAGACCGTATTTTTTATTGAAGTAGCGATGAGGCATGCAGTAAAACTTAAGTGTTGCCTTAAATGATTCACTGACAGGAATAACTTTATGCCATGCCGCTGGTGGAATCTGAAGCTCGGGATGCTTGTGATCGATGCGCGTGCGTGAACACTCTTGTCCCTGGCCATTTAAGAATGCAAAATCAATCGCTCCTTCATGCAGAGAAAGCCTTCCCCATGTGCCTTCTTTGGTGCTGTGTTTTTCTAAGAAAAACTTCAGTTTTCCATGGCTGTCAATGTCGGTGCGTTTATAGCACAGTAACTCATTGTATTCTGATGACATGATGCATCCTTTATATTCTTGATTATTGGCCCTGTGATTCCGTGTTGTTTGCATTATCGATGTATTCTGGTTTCAATTGAGTTAACAACGTTTTGCCATTGACCAACTTATCTGCTAATTGATGGTTTACATCACGATGCTCCACTTCATCGTCTCGCACCACTAAAAGCACGTCTCGCAACCTGGCATCAGCAGCAAGCCCCCAATAGTGTTTGGCAACATCAGGTGCAGGAACATTCTCAATACGTCCTTCATCCAACTCCTGTAAATAATGGGTGTAACTGATCACGGCTTCTTCTTCAAGATAACCAACAAAACGATGTGCTGTTTTTGAAGAACAAACATACATCAGCAGATACAACACCACAAAAATAGCTTGTGCCGTAAAAATAATAAAGCGCTCAAACCAGTTGGGTTTGGCAATGTACATAAAGGTAATCAAATGCATCCGTTCATTATCTGCTTCATCCAGTAAAATTTTAATCCAGCCCTCGTCGTTTTTAATTTTTCTTAGGCAGCGCAAATGCAGCAAAGCAGCACCGACCATACCAGGAACAGCTGCTACCGTTTCCAGCACAATGGCTCGATTTCCATAGCGTTTTTGAAAAAAAGTATCTGCGAAAAATCGGAAAAACTTTACCAGACCAAAGGCAATTTTATCACTGATGGTTTGGGCAGGCCTATGAGTTACTGGCATGATGTGCTCCTTTATGGTGATATAAGATATATTATATTAAAGGTGTATTTTAAATGCAACTTTAATATAACTGATTGTCTTGGGATTACAGGTGATGATTCGCTCGATGAATACGGCATTCAATCTCGTTTAAAAATTATAATACTTTGATTAGTAAAGACTTTATAAATTAGCAGTTCTTGACTGAGACCGCCTCATCTTCATAAGATGTATTTTAAATATTTTTATTGGTTGACATGATGAGAATACATTGGCTGTCAATTGCCGCACTCCTATGGGCAGGGATGATACTCGGTATTTCTTTTTTAGAAAGCTGGGTAAAATTTAAAACCCCTACTCTTGGCAAATTAGTGGGATTAGAAGTTGGGCGAACCGTGTTTCGCTCCTTTCAACAGGTGCAGTTAGTTTTTCTTATCCTAATAATTGCGTTGTATGTTTTCCACGTCCACACTGTGTTAGACAATGTATTATTGGGAGTTCTCATCAGTGTTGCAATACTGCAAGTCTTTTGGGTATTTCCAATACTCTGTCAACGAATTGATGATTTAGCAACAGGCAAGAAATTACCTCATTCTTATGCTCATGTAATGTATGGTATCGGAGAGGTAATCAAATTTATTGTACTTTTAGTATTCGGGATGACGGGGTATTAAATAATACGCTCCTGGATTGTCATCAGTGACACTGTAAATAGACCTATTTCTTTATATTTTTTATATGATGAAAATAAAATACGGAGCATTTAGTCAATGCAAGCAGCATTTCGTTTTTTAATTATTGAAGAATCCATGGCCTCGCGCATTGTGATTCGCGATCAATTTACTCGTTTAAATCAACACATAGATTTAGTATCCACAATAGAAGAAGCACTAGAGCGAATTGCCTCCGCGTTTTACGATATGATTTTAGTCGATAGTCGTTTTTATCATGAATTGATAACGATGGACTTTAAATCCTTAATCCCAGAGCAAAATAAAATGACGCTTCGTTCATTAATCGGCATCATGACGAACCAGGCAATCGATTTATCTCATCAACAGTCACTTGAAGATTATCTGTATTTTGCTAAGCCGTTTTCATCAGAAAAGACAATTCAAATCATTGATTATCTTAAAGTGATTATGGAGGCTAAACATGAATAAGTATGCCTTTATTTTTAGAGTTTCAGGCTGATCAATAATACTCCAAAACAAAATACATCGAAGTTGATTTTGTTGACCAACCGTCAGAATGACCAATGATATTTTAGGTTTGTTAATGGGTTTTTAAAGAAGTCATACTAAATTTATGGAGGTTAGTTGTTGATGTTGGCAATTTAATTTGTATGTTTACAATTTGGTTCTTTGACATGTGTTGCAAAAAATCTAAGTTTTACAACACGCATTTATAATGAGATGTTATGCCTGTTGACTTTCTTTCTCCTGCTCAGCGTGAAAACTATGGCAGGTACCCTAATGACTTAGCACCAGAATTTATCGCTAATTATTTTTTTCTCGATGATCAAGATAGGGAATGGATAAGAAATAAACGAGGAGCATTTAGTCGGTTAGGTTATGCTCTTCAATTAACTACGGCTAGATTTGTTGGCACTTTTTACAGTGATTTGACTGAAATTCCTTATAAAATCATTGAGCGGATTGCCACCCAAATTAATGTAGCCGATATTCAGAATTCTCTTGAGCGTTATCAGAAAAGTGAACAACGATGGCGGCATACTGTTGAAATAAGAACACGTTATGGGTTTACAGAATTTAATGAAGAAGGTATTCGTTTTAAGTTGGGCCGGTGGCTATATGCTTTATTTTGGACTGGAACAGATAGGCCAGGATTATTATTTGAGCAAACCGTGTTATGGCTTATAAACAATAAAGTTTTATTGCCAGGAATAACAACAGTAGAACGATTTATTGCTGAAATTCGTAGTAGAATGGATACGCGCTTATGGCGATCATTGATTAAAAATTTAACTAACGACCAGACAGAAAAACTTAATAATTTACTATTGGTGGCAGAGAAGCAACGCCAATCATTACTTGATATTCTTCGCAAAGGCCCTGTAAGAGCAAGTAGTAAGACATTGGTTAAAGCACTAAAACGTATTGAAATGGCGCGCGAACTAAGCATTGTATTACCTAAGCGGTTACCTGAGGGTAGAGTATCTGTTCTTTCTCGCTTTGCTAATACTGCAAAGACAACCGCTATAAGCCGCCTTTCTTATGAAAGAAAGATGGCAACTTTAGTTGCTTTTGCTCATCATTTTGAAGCTACGGCACAAGATGATGCTCTTGATATATTATCTATTGTCTTAAGTGAGCTATTTTCCAAAGCAAAACGTACTAATCATAAAACGAGGTTACGAACAATTAAAGATTTAGACTCTGCTGCAGCGACATTGATTGATGCCTGCAAAGTTGTTTTAGATAACAATCTTACTGATCAAGAGGTTCGGAGTAAAATCTTCAATATCGTTGGATATGAAGAATTAATAATCGCTGTTACCGAAGTAAATGCGCTAATTCAACCGCCAGATGATGTTTTTTATCGCGAACTCGAGGATAAAGAACAAACAATTAAAAACTTTTTACCTTCTCTTCTTCGTGTTATTCACTTTGACAGCAATGAAGCAGGAAAACCTATTATCCAGGCGCTTGATTGGTTAAAAAGTAAATCAAAAAAAGAAGCGCCAATGGATTTAGTCAGTAAAACATGGAAACGATATATTCATGATAAAGAAAATCAGTTCAATAAAACTGCGTATATTTTCTGTGTTCTTGATAAATTACAAGGAGCGTTGAAACGCCGCGATCTCTTTATTAGCCCAAGTTGGCGTTATTCTGATCCTAGAGCCAATCTTCATGGAGGAACAGAGTGGGAGGCCATACGCCCAGTGATTTGTCGTTCTTTAAACTTAACAAATGAACCACATGGTTATTTACAGGAGTTTGTTAATGAATTAGATGAAACATATAAATTGGTGGCTAAAAATTTTGATAATAACCCTTTTATAAGATTCGATCTGATTAAAGGCAGTGAAGAACTTATTCTAACCCAATTAGACAAGTTAGATGAGCCTGAATCACTAAAACTGTTGCGCAGTGAAGTTAAATCCAGACTCCCTCGTGTAGATTTACCCGAAGTATTGCTGGAAATTGCTAAGCGAACTAACTTCATTTCAGCATTTACTCATATTAATGAAGGGAATGCTCGGGCTGTTGATTTAGAAATCAGTATTTGTGCTGTTTTACTTGCCCAGGCGTGCAATACTGGTCTTGAACCTTTTGTAAGAGAGGATATTCCAGCATTAAAAAGAGATCGTTTGATATGGGTTGATCAAAATTATATTCGCGATGAGACGATAACTGCATCCAACGCCATATTAGTTGCCGCACAAAACCAGAGTAAATTAGCGAAAAAATGGGGCGGTGGAGATATAGCCTCTGCTGATGGAATGCGTTTTGTTGTACCTGTCCGTTCTTTGCATGCAGCTCCAAATCCAAAGTACTTTAATCAAGGACGCGGAGTCACCTGGTATAATTTACTTTCAAATCAAAGAACTGGTTTGAATGATGTTACAGTGCCAGGAACTTTGCGAGACAGTTTGATTCTATTGGGAGTAGTGCTAGAACAACAAACAGAGTTAAAACCAACTCGCATCATGACAGATACGGGTGCTTACAGTGATATTGTATTTGGTCTTTTTCGTCTCTTAGGGTATCGTTTTAGTCCACGATTAGCTGATTTGGGAGATGCTCGTTTTTGGCGAGTTGATCCACTGGCAGACTATGGCAAACTCAATATTCTTGCTAAACATCGTGCAAATCTTGAGCGCATTATTCCTCATTGGGACGATGTGCTGCGTTTGGTTGGATCTTTAAAACTTGGCCGAGTACCCGCAACAGGGATTATGAGAACTCTTCAGGTGGGTGACAAACCCACAAGATTAGCACAAGCCATTGCTGAAATTGGGCGCATAGATAAGACCATTCATATGCTTAACTATATTCATGATGAATCGTGTCGCCGTAGTACTTTATTACAACTAAATTTGACAGAGGGCAGACACAGCTTGGCGCGTTCTGTTTTTCACGGAAAAAGAGGAGAACTTCACCAACGATATCGCGAAGGACAAGAAGATCAACTAGGAGCATTAGGATTAGTGCTTAATGTTCTGGTTCATTGGAATACTATTTATATGGATGCCACGTTAGATCAGCTAAAGAACGATAACTTTCCTGTGAATGAAGAAGATGAAGTGAGGCTATCACCATTTGCAAAAGCACATTTTAATATGCTTGGCCGATATTCATTCTCTATGTCTGATGAAGTAAAAGATGGAAAATTAAGATCACTAAGAGATCCTAATAATCCTTAAGTCGGTTAGCCGTTCCATTACTCCCCAAGCCCCATATACCATCACCTCGCCAAAAAGTTGAAGAGGATGCACCTGTACCACTATTAAGGTTCGTCACTGGAAGGTTGCCAGTAACTCCTGTTGTTAAAGGTAAACCTGTACAATTTACTAAAATCCCAGAGGTTGGCATACCTAATAAGGGCGCTGTAAATATAGGGTTAGCAAAAGTAGGCGAACTTGTAGGTGCAATATCCTGAGGTAACGAGAAAACGCAATCTCCATATTGCATTGTGCCGCTAGTTCCATTGACTAGCAGTTGATTTGCAACCCCCGCTGCACTTTGCACATATGCTGTCGGAATATCCGAAATTGTTGCTAATGTTCCTGAAGTCGGGAAAATAACAGCTGTAGGCGCTGTAAAAGTAAATCCTACATTATAAGCCCCAATAGTTACTAAACTTCCTGCTAGCGTTAAAGTATTCGCGCCATTATTAACCCCTGTTCCGCCATACGCACTTGCAAGGGGATTAGCTGCGTTGACATTAATACCTGTTTGAATAGCCATTATTCATCCTTAAACAATGTTTAACATACCTTGAGGTGCAACTACTGCTTGCCAGGTAACGTTGATATCGGTACAAACCAACTCGATTCCGTCATAGCGATTTGTAGAGGACACACTGCCACTAACGCCAACCGTAGTTTGTGTATTGCCCACAATGATTTGTTGTCCTAAGTTTTGAGCGATTATCCATCCGCCAGTCCCCCATCCAGTGACACGAACTATTTGTCCTAAGTCCGCAGTGGCTGGTAAAGTTAGGGTGGTTGGTGAAACATTAATTGGTTGATAAGTGGTATCAACTGCCATCTGCTGAGAAGTTCCAGGTACTTCAATGAAATTGGCAAGAACGTTGCTTGACGCAATCTCAATGTCATCGCCGTTTTGGGTGATAGTAATACCCGTTCCAGCAGTCAATTGAATAGATTTAGTCCATAAAGCAGTTAATGCCGTACCGGAAATGGTACAAACCCAAAGGATTTTATTTACCGTGTCCCAGCAAAGCATATAAGTTGTGCCCGCCACTTGCCCATTAGGATTACCAGCGTTGTACAAGATCGTACTTGATTGTACTAATTGCAATATTTGGTTCAACGTCAATTGTACGGATAACCCTAAATTATTAGGGTCAACATAGTTTTGTACTGCGCAAATAATGTCGGTTAAATTGGCATTAGATGCTTGGGGCAAATCTGTAAATTTTTGTTCAATAGCCATATTAAGTCCCTTTGTGGCCTTCCACTCCGGAACTTGCGCCATGACGCAAAATTCTAACCACAAATGGCCTGAAAATCAGTATATAGTTTGAATTAGTTTCGATGATATTTTCATTTCTTTATTATCCATTTGATAGGATTAATTTATTCTCATCGGAGAACCAATAATTAGTACGCTTTGCTTTAAATTTAATCAAAAATGGCTTTTTGTTTAAATTATTTTTGCATCAGGGCGCAAGTTCCGGAGCGCTACACCAAAATGTAGCATGTCGTAGCAATAAAGTAGCATATTATTTGCTACAAATAATTGATCGGATTTGTAACAGAAAAAATGCATTACTCTATGATTTCATAGATAATTTCATCTAGATGGTTTGAATGATTTGATGATCGTGTAGCAATGTAGCAGAATACCTGGAAATGACTGATCTTACTGAAATAATACTAATGGCAAATATAGTCTCCTGCCCTGCTATCTAGGCTAACTTTATTAAGGCGCAAGGATCTTTTAGATTTATTGATAACTTTTGATCGATAATTCTACTTAATATAAAATCAGCACAGGGTTTTACAAGCACATTAATATCATCCCAATATTCATCTTCCAAACCAATGCATATGTGTTTCGCTCTGTTCATCACGGGCTGATACATTTTAGGTAGACGATCAATCACCCAATCGGCGGCTATAGGTTTTGATCGAATCTCATTAGTTTCTAATGTACTCCAAATCCGTGCATAAGTTAATAATACATTTCGAGTGTCCTGTTCAAGTTCCGCTGAAAGTCTATCAAGATCATGAAGCATCGCTTTTATAAAGTCGCTATATGGGACCGGATCTAATAGTTGCTTAGGGCTTTCCCCCATCAATGTATGACTCTTCAATAAGACCTGCGTGACAATCAGCGCAAGATCCGGCATTGCACGATCAGACCATGGTTCAAAATTTCCCATTTCAAATGATGAGCGAAGCCATTCGCCATATTGAAAATCAAAAAGGGGTGGATAAATCCAAGGATTAATTGCGACCCTTTCAACAAGGGTCATTTCTATAGGTGGCTTCGTACTTTTCATGTAAATGCCTGATATTTGGAGTAGATGGTTAGTCAACTCCATCTTTTCTTTTGACGTTGTGCTACGATTTGTTACAACAAAAAAATCAATGTCACTGTATTTTTGCAAACCACCTACAAGATAAGAACCATAAAGATAAACTCCCAAAAGATCTGCGCCTAAAATCTTTGTTAGTACCTCAAGACATTCATTGAGTTGTTGCTTTACATCAC